>DWXU01000183.1:0-73358 GCA_019119065.1 Candidatus Microbacterium pullistercoris
ATCAGGCCGAAGCCGAGCACCGCCGATCCGTAGACCAGCCACATCGGCAAGCCGGCCCTGCATGAGCTCCTCGAGACGTGGATCCCGCGCCTCGATCGCAAGAGCGATGCGTACCTGGTCGTGCAGAAGAACCTGGGCAGCGACTCCCTGCAGCGCTGGATGGATGCCACCTTCACCACCGATTTCTCCACCCGCCGCCACGCGACGGCGAAGGGGTTCCGGGTCATCAAGGTGCGCCACCACAGCGACCCGCGAACCGGTCCGATCGCGACCAGCTGACTCCGCTCAGTCGCAACGGCTCGGCGAACTGCCGGGCAGGCTGCCGAACGCTACACGGCCGCTTCGCCGAGCGTCGGGAAGTTCGACCGCAACGGGCCGGATCGGCGGAGTACTCGAGATACTCGGCGAATCTCGAGATGCTCGGCGAGGTGCCACAGTAGAGATCTGCGACGATCGAGAAATGCGAACCATCACGCTCGTGCGTCACGCGATGCCGGAGGTCGATGCCGCCACCGATCCCTCGCGTTGGCGCCTCACGACAGCCGGGCGGGCGGCCGCGCTCGGTAGGGCGCTGTCGTCGAGAGGCACGTGTTCGATCCTCGCGAGCGACGAGGTCAAAGCCGCGCAAACCGTCGCCCTCATGACCGGTCACGATGTCGCCGACGTCATCGTGGATCCGGACTTCGGCGAGGTACGGAGGAAGGAAGCCGTCGACGAGGGCTTTCGCGAACGTCGTGACGCGTGGATCCGCGGCGAGACAGACGATCGGCATCACGGCTGGGAGTCGTTCTCGAAGGCGGGCGCACGGTTCGACGCGGCGGTCGAACGGCACGAGGGCGATCTGATCATCGGAACGCACGGCATGGTGCTCACAGCGTGGCTCGTCCGCATCGGGATCGTTTCACCCGGCAACGCGGCCTCTGCATACTGGCGTGCGCTGGGTCTCCCCGAGGTCATCACCATCGATCGATAGCTTCCCGCTCGCCGAGCGTCGGGAAATTCGGCCGCAACGGGCCGGATCCGCGAATTGCTCGAGATGCTCGGCGAATTTCGAGATGCTCGGCGAAGGGGCCGGCCGGCCGTGGCTCAGCCGAGAGCGAGGGCGGTGGCGAGGCCGAGCATCAGCACCGCGACGGCGGCGTCGAGGATCCGCCAGGAACGCGACGAACGCATCCAGCGGGCGGCCGCGCGCGCGGCGAAGGTCAGGATCGCGAACCACACCGCGCTGCCGAGGATCGCGCCGACCGCGAAGTACCATCGCGCGTCGCCGTAGGTGGTGGAGATGGACCCGAGCAGGAGCACGGTGTCGAGGTAGGTGTGCGGGTTCAGCCACGTGATGGCGAGGCAGGTGAGCAGGGCCGGGAGCAGCGTGCCGCGCGTGCGCTGCGCGCGAGCGACGATCGTGGCGGTCGCGACGTTCCCGTACGCGGGCTCCTCCGACAACGTCACCGCGTGGGCGGAAACCTCCGCGGATCCGCCATGTGCGTGACCCTCTCCCCCGACGTCGATCGCGGATCCGCCGCGGAATGCACGCCACGCGGCCAGCAGGCCGTACCCGGCGAGGAAGACGACGCCGGCCCAGCGCGCGGCGTCGAAGAGCCACGGCACCTCCTCGACGACGACGCCGAAGCCTCCGACGCCCGCGGAGATGAGGACGACGTCGCACGCGAGGCAGACGAGCGCGAGCGCGATCGCGTGTCGCCTGCTGCCGTCGGCATGACGGATCCCCTCACGCAGGAGGAACACGTTCTGCGCGCCGGGCGCGGCGATGATCGACAGGCACAGGCCGAGGCCAGCCAAGAGAGCGGTGAGCACGCCTCCATCATTTGCCGATCCGTGCGACAATCCAAAGCAGATACGGACATTCGAAGGATGGTGAAGCAACGCTCATGTGGATCGCACCGGAGCTCGCCGAAACCGTGGCGATGATCGTCGACGAAGGATCCTTCGAACGCGCGGCGCAGCGCCTCAAGGTGTCGCCGTCTGCCGTGAGTCAGCGCCTGCGCGCGCTCGAGTCTCAACTGGGTCGCGTGCTGATCATCCGATCGCGCCCCATCCGTGCCACACCAGCGGGCGCCACCGTCGTGCGTCTCGCGCGCCAGTACGCGGCCGTCGGGCATGACGCGTCGGTCGCCCTCGGGCTCGAGCGCCAGGAGCGAATGCACGTGCCGATCGCTGTGAACGCCGATTCACTGGCGACGTGGCTGCTGCCGGCGCTCGAAGCGGTCACCCATGCGCACGACCTCACGTTCGAACTGATGCGGGAAGACGAGGATCACACGGCGCGGCTGCTGGAATCCGGATCCGCTCTGGCCGCCATCACCTCGCAGCGCACGCCCATCGCCGGCTGCGTCGTCACGTCTCTCGGCGCGACCGAGTACCTCGCGGTCGCGACTCCGACGTTCGTGCGGAAGTGGTTCCGCGGCGGTGTGACTCCCGAGGCGCTCGTGTCGGCCCCGGTGATCGAGTTCGACCGCACAGACGACGTGCAGTCGGACTGGCTCCGCGCCAACGGCGTCGAGGCCGACACTCCCCCGCGACACTACGTGCCGGCATCGGAGGACTACGCCTCGGCGGTGCGCCTCGGCATGGGCTGGGGCATGCTCCCGCCCGCGCAAGCGCAGCCGTCGCTCGAGGCGGGGACACTCGCTCCGGTCGGCGGACCCGATATGGCCGAGCCGCTCTTCTGGCAACAGTGGAACATCGCCTCGGAGGCGCTCACCGCCATCCGCGAGTCTGTCGTCTCCCACGCCCGCGCCGCGCTCGCTCCGCTGTAGCGGGAGTCAGGCGAGCGCGACGGTGCCGGAGAAGACGAGCGTCGCCGGACCGGAGAGGGCGACGTGTTCGCCGTCGGAGTCCTGAAACATCCTCACCCCGAGCGTGCCGCCGGGCACCTCGACGCGCCAGTGATCCGGTGCACCGTCGCCCGCCCAGCTGCGTACGGCGAGCGCCGCGGCGACCGTGCCCGTGCCGCACGACAGCGTCTCGCCGACACCACGTTCGAACACGCGCATGCGGATCCGTCCGACACCCTCCGCCACAAGCGGGTCTGAGGGAACCACGAACTCGACGTTCGCGCCGTTCGTCGGCACCGGATCGAGCTGCGGGATGACCGTGAGATCGAGCTGATTCAGCTCCTCCTCGCTCGCGAGAGCCACGACCGTGTGGGGATTGCCGAGATCGACGTTCATGCCGGGACGGGGAACGTCCAGCCCGCGGGCGCGCACGAGCGGGTCCGCGCCATCCGACGACCAGGTGCCGAGGTCGGCTTCGAAGCCGTCGCCGCTGCGAGTGACGAACTTCACGCCGCCCCGGGTCCCGACCGCGAGGGCTGCGCCATCGGCGAGCGTCGCGAGGCCCGTGTCGAGCAGATAGCGGGCGAAGACCCGGACGCCGTTGCCACACATCTCGGCGATCGACCCGTCCGCGTTGCGGTAGTCCATGAACCACTCGGCCTCTGGCGTCGCGGATCCGGCGTCGAGCGCACGCGAGCGGACGACCCGCAGGAGCCCGTCGCCGCCGATCCCGAAGCGCCGGTCGCACAACGCGGCGACCTGGTCCGCGGACAGGTCACGTTCGCCCTCCGGGTCGGCGACGATGACGAAGTCGTTGCCGGTGCCGTGGCCTTTCGTGAACGCGATCTCGGGCATGCGTACGAGTCTACGGTCCGATCTCGGGGTCGTCCCCGGGTACGACAAGGCGGCCGCGAGGATCATCCCGACCGCCGATGCGGCATCTCCGACGTCCGCGAATGATGGAAGACATGATCACCGCACAGAACCTCACCAAGCGTTTCGGCGCGCACACCGCCGTCGACGACGTCTCCTTCACGATCATGCCCGGACAGGTCACGGGCTTCCTCGGGCCGAACGGCGCCGGCAAGTCGACCACCATGCGCATGATCATGGGGCTCGACCGCCCGACGCACGGCTCTACGACCGTGAACGGCCGACCGTTCGGCGAGCACACGGATCCGATGCGGCAGGCGGGCGCGTTGCTCGACGCGAAGGCTGCCCATCCCGGACGCCGCGCCGTCGACCACCTCCGTCTCCTCGCCGCCACGAACGGCATCGCCCGCTCGCGCGTCGACGACGTGATGGAGCTCACCGGAATCACGTCCGTCGCGCGCCGCCGCATCGGCGGCTTCTCGCTCGGCATGCATCAGCGTCTCGGCATCGCGACGACGATGCTGGGTGACCCCGACGTGCTGATCTTCGACGAGCCCGTCAACGGCCTCGACCCCGAAGGCGTGCACTGGGTGCGCGGATTCGCGAAGGCACGCGCGGCGGAAGGTCGCACCGTCTTCATCTCGTCTCACCTCATGAGCGAGATGGCGCAGACCGCCGATCACATCATCGTCCTCGGCAAGGGCCGCGTGCTCGCCGACGCTCCGATCGCGCAGTTCCTCGGAGGCGCGGACCAGGAGCGAACACGCGTGCGCGTGTCGGATGCCACCGTGCTCGGCTCGATCCTGTCTGCCGACGGCGTCTCGATCACGCAGACCGACGCCGAGTCGCTCGAGGTCGCCGGCCTGCCACCCGCCCACATCGCGCGGCGCGCGGCGCTCGAGAACCTCGACCTGCACGAGCTGACGCCCCTCAATGCCTCGCTCGAGGAGGCGTACCTCGCCCTCACGGACGACGCCACCGAGTACCGCTCCGACCGCACGGCTGTCGCCGCGTAACCCCCACCTGACGTCACCACCACACGACAAAGGACTTTCACCATGACTACTGCCGTCACCTCCCCGGTCACCGCAACCCGGACCTCGACGTCCCACGTCAGCTTCGGCTCGCTCCTCCGCGCCGAGTGGATCGGCCTCACCAGTCTGCGCGGCACCTACGCTGCCCTCATCGTCGGCTTCGCGCTCATCCTTCTCCCCGCAGCGGCGTTCTCCCTGGTCTACGGCATCGACTTCGCCGGAGCCTCGACAGCCGAGCAACAGGAGATGCTTGCGTGGATCCCGCCTGTCAGGATGCTGGCGGTCAACGGCGCGATGTTCTCCGTCGTCGTCGCAACGATCGTCGGGGCATCGATCTTCGCGAAGGAGCACTCGACGGGTTCGCTGCGGACGCAACTGTCGGCGGCACCGCGTCGACTCCCGATGTTCACCGCAAAGGCGACCGTCGTCACCGTCGCGACGTTCATCGCGTCGCTCGTAGCATTCGCTCTCGCCTTCGCGCTCGGGGTCGTCGTGTATGGCGCATTCGAGATCCCGCTCGCCCTTGATGACGCGCTGGTCAGCGTGGTCGTGCCGATCGTCGGGGCGGCACTGTTCACCGCATGCACCGCACTGTTCGCGCTCGGGATCGCCGGTCTGCTCCGCTCGGAGACCTGGACGGTGACGCTGGTGATCGCGTTCCTCTTCGTCGTGCCGATGATCCTGATGTCGCTCCCGTGGGCATGGGGCGCGGACGTCTCCGACCTCCTTCTCGGCACGACCGGTCAGTCGCTCGCCTTCGCTGCGAACGGGCTCGACCCGGCGTACTGGACCGATCTCGCGCTCACGGTCGGTTGGGCGGCCATCGCGTTCTTCGGCAGCGCGGCCATGATGAATCGCCGGGACGCGTAGGTTCGTACACGTGACCGGAACGACGCCTGCCTCGCCCGGCCCCGCACAGGGGCCGGGCGAGCTCGCGCTTCCGCGTCCGCCCGGACTCTTCCGCCGATGGATCGATCGCCATCCGCGCACGGTCGACATCGTCATCGCGACGGTCACCGTTCTGATGCCGTCGGCGCTGATCCCCATCATGGCGGGCCCGTTCACGGGGTGGCCGCTCATCCTGACCGGCTTCGTGTGCGCGGCGGCGCTCTTCGCGGCGACCCTTCTGCGACGCCGGATCCCGTTCGCATTGCTCGTGATCGCGGCCATCACCGGCGTGATCCCGCTCGTCGGCGAGCCCCTCGGCGTGCTCTCGGCCTGGGTCGCGCTGTACTCTCTCGCGGTCTTCGCGAGTTCCAAACAGGCGTGGATCGGTTTCTCGCTCGCGACACTCGTGTGGTTCGTCTCCTTCGTCATCACCAACGCCGCATCGCTCGCCTTCGCGCCGGACGCCGCGGCCCCGGCTGGATGGATGCAGGTGGTCGCCCTCTTCCTGCAGGCGGCGTCGGCATTCATCGTTCCGACGCTCGTCGGGCTCTGGGTCGGCGGCAGGCGCCGTTACGAGCGCGCCCTCATCGCTCGCGCCGAAGACCTCGCGCGCGAGCGCGACCAGCGCGCACAGCTCGCGGTGAGCGAGGAGCGCACCCGCATCGCGCGTGAGATGCACGACATCGTGTCGCACAGCCTCACCGTCATGATCACGCTCAGCGAAGGGGCGGCGGCACAGGCCGAGGCCGGATCGGATCGCGCGCCCGACGCCATGCGTCGCGTCGCCGACACGGGGCGCGACTCGCTCGCAGAGATGCGACGTCTGCTGGGGGTGCTGCGCGCACCCGACGCCCCCGCTGAACTCGCCCCGCTGCCGGTGAACGGATCGATCCAAGCCCTCGTGTCGCAGTTCCGCGACGCCGGACTTCCCGTGCGCTGGCGTGGTGAGGGCGACCCCATCCCGTCCGGCGGTGGCGTCGCCCTGACCACGTACCGCATTGTCCAGGAGTCGCTCACCAACGTGCTGCGCCACGCTCCCCACACGCGCCATGTCGACGTCACCGCCACGAACTTCGACGACACGATCACGCTCACCATCGACAACGAGACGACGACGGCCTCGCTCCCTGCTGATGGCACCGGACGTGGCCTCGTCGGAATGCGCGAGCGCGCGGCCCTCCACGACGGTACGGTCGAAGCCGGGCCGCGCCCAGACGGGCGCTGGCGCGTCCGCGCAACGCTCAGCACGAAGGGGACGACATGACGGAGGCTGCGGTGATCCGTGTCGCCATCACGGACGATCAGGAGCTCGTGCGGATGGGGCTGCGCATGATGCTCGAGGCACAGCCCGACATCGACGTCGTCGCCGAGGCCGGCGACGGCCAGGCGGCCGTGGAGCTCGCCGAGGCCGGCGGCCTCGACATCATGCTCATGGACGTGCGCATGCCCGGTCTTGACGGCATCGCCGCGACGGACCGCATCACGTCACGCGGTGACGGCCCGAAGATCCTTGTGCTGACGACTTTCGATCTCGATGAGTATGCGTTCGGCGCGCTCCGCGCCGGCGCCAGCGGCTTCCTCCTCAAGGACGCTCGGCCGCCGGAGTTGCTCGGGGCGATTCGGGCCGTGCATTCCGGAGACGCCGCGCTCGCACCGCGCGTCACCGCCCGGATGATCGAGCAGTTCGTGTCCGCGCCCGAGCGGACCGCCACCGACGATGAGCGGCTCGCCGCCCTCACACCCCGTGAACGCGAGATCCTCATCGCGATCGGCGCCGGGCTGACGAACGATGAACTCGCCGAGAAATTCTTCCTGTCGATCTCGACCGTCAAGACCCACATCGGCCGGATCCTGCAGAAGCTCGAGGCGCGCGACCGCGTCCAGCTCGTGATCCTCGCCTACGAAGCCGGCCTCGTCGGTCGCTGAGCCCGCCCGTCTCGCACGCTGCGTTGCACGGTGTCACGGAGCACAGCGATCGTGCCCTCGCCGACGCTGGCTCGGGCCTGGCGGGCGGAGCCGCGCAGCGGGTTCGCGGGATCGCGTCGGCGAGGGCACGATCGCGGAGCGACACGTCACGACCGCAAAGAACTACCCGAGCACATCACGCGCGGAGACGGCCCCCGCTTCGAACCAACGAACCCCGGCGTATCGCTTGAACCAGCTGACCTGGCGGCGCGCGTAGCGGCGAGTGAGCGCCTGAGTCTCCGCGATCGCTTCCTCCGCGGTCTTGTTTCCGTCGAGCTGGTCGAGCGCCTGAGCGTAACCGATCGCACGGCTGGCGGTCTTGCCCTGTTCGAGGCCGCGGTCGCGGAGTTCGGCGGTTTCTGCAAGCATGCCGTCGGCCCACATCTGCGTCACGCGGGCGTCGAGTCGCTCGACGAGCTGCGCGCGTTCCATCGCGAGGCCGACGAGGGCGGTCTCACGCCAGGGGCGGGGCTCGGTGGGGAGGGCGGCGCCGTGACCCGTGCCGCCCTGATCGAGTACCTCGAGCGCGCGAACGACGCGGCGTTCGTTCCGCGAGTCGATCCGCTCGGCGGTTGCGGCGTCGCGCTGGCGCAGCTCGGCGTAGAGCGAGCCGATGCCCTCGTCGGCCAGGCGACGTTCGAGCGCGGCGCGGCGTTCCGGGTCGCGGGGCGGGAAGCGGAAGTCGTAGATGACGCTCGAGACATACAGACCGGACCCACCCACGAGGATCGCGTGACGACCGCGCGAGAGGACGTCGTCGATCGTCGCGCGGGCACGCGCCTGATAGTCGGCGACCGCCGCTTCCTCGGTGACGTCCAGCACGTCGAACAGGTGGTGCGGGATGCCGCGCCGCTCGTGGGCCGACAGTTTCGCCGTACCGATGTCCATGCCGCGATACAGCTGCATCGCGTCGGCATTGATGATCTCGGCGGCTTCACCTCGCGCGGCGAGACTCTCGGCGAGGCCGAGAGAGAGCGAGCTCTTGCCCGTTCCGGTCGCGCCGACGACCGCCCAGAGGTGTGCGCCGGCGGTCACCGTCAGGCCCCGGCGCGCAGCGTCGGCAGGCCGAGGCTCACCGCGCCATCGGTCGCTGCGCCGCCGGTCGTCGGCACCGCGCACGATGCGGACTGGCGGCGATCGTATGCGTCGCCTGCCTTCGTGCGGCGGATCGTGAGGGGCGCACCGTCGACACTGTCGGCGAGAAGGTGCGAGGGCGCGGCATGGGTCACGGTGACAGTCACGATATCGCCCGGACGCGGAATCTTGCTCGCCTCGGGGACGGCGAAGTGCACGAGGCGGTTGTCCTCCGCGCGGCCCGTCAGGCGGTGCGTTGCGGCGTCCTTCTTGCCTTCGCCCGTCGAGACGAGCAGGTCGAGCGTGCGGCCCAGCTGCTTCTCGTTCTCCTCCAGCGTGATGCGCTTCTGCAGGGCCATCAGGCGGTCGTAGCGCTCCTGCACGACGTCCTTCGGGATCTGGTCGGGCATCGTGGCCGCCGGAGTCCCTTCCCGGATCGAATACTGGAACGTGAAGGCGCTCGCGAAGCGAGCCGCTTCGACCACGCGCAACGTGTCCTCGAAATCCTCGTCGGTCTCCCCAGGGAATCCGACGATGATGTCGGTCGTGATCGCCGCCTCGGGCATTCGCTCACGCACGCGGTCGAGAATGCCGAGGAACTTCTTGGAGCGGTACGAACGCCGCATGTCCTTCAGGACCTTGTCGCTGCCCGACTGCAGTGGCATGTGCAGCTGCGGCATGACGTTCGGCGTCTCCGCCATCGCGTCGATCACGTCGTCGGTGAATGCCGCCGGGTGTGGGCTGGTGAAGCGCACGCGCTCCAGGCCGTCGATCTCGCCGCACGCGCGGAGGAGCTTGCTGAAGGCGTGGCGGTCGCCGAACTCGACGCCGTACGTATTGACATTCTGCCCGAGGAGCGTAACTTCGATCGCGCCGTCATCGACGAGCAGCTTGATCTCCTCGAGGATGTCGCCGGGGCGACGGTCCTTCTCTTTACCACGCAGGCTCGGCACGATGCAGAAGGTGCAGGTGTTGTTGCAGCCGACCGAGATCGACACCCAGCCCGAGTAGTGCGACTCGCGCTTCGTCGGAAGCGTCGAGGGAAACACCTCGAGCGACTCGAGGATCTCGAGTTCGGCCTGCTCGTTGTGCCGCGACCGTTCAAGTAGCTGCGGAAGTGACCCCATATTGTGCGTGCCGAAAACGACGTCGACCCAGGGCGCCTTCTCGGAGACCGCATCCTTGTCCATCTGCGCGAGGCAGCCGCCGACGGCGATCTGCATTCCCGCGCGACGGTCCTTCTTCGACTTCAGATGCCCGAGTGTGCCGTAGAGCTTTCCGGCGGCGTTCTCGCGGACAGCGCACGTATTGATGATGATGACGTCGGCGTCTTCGCCCGCACCCACGGGCACGTACCCGGCGCTCTCCAAGGAGCCGGACAGACGCTCGGAGTCGTGGACGTTCATCTGGCAACCAAACGTCCGCACCTCGTAGGAGCGGGCGCGGCCCGCCTCGTCGAACGCTGCGGGCGAGGTGTCGATGAGCGTCGGTGCGCTGGATGGCGTGGTCATAACGCGTGCAATTCTACGTAATGCTGCCGGCGAGCGCGCGATGAGCTACCGGAAGCGCACCGACGTCGTACCCGACTGCGCCTCGTCGAGCGCCTGCCGCGCGACACTCATCACGAGCGACCCTCCGAACCCCCGCCGCGAGAGCTGCCCCACGAGACGACGCAGCGCCGTCTCGTGATCGAACCGCGCCAGCTGCGGCGCCTTCCCACGGGCGAACTCCAGCGCGCGTTCGTGGTCGTCATCCGGCAACTCCTCGAGCGCCGCATCGATCGATTCGCGCGCGATGCCCCGTTTCGCGAGGGCCTGTGCGATCGCACGCCGCCCCTGGTTCTTCCGCGTGAGCGCCGCGTGCAGGAGCTGCTCGGCAAGACGATCATCATCGATCGCGCCGACGCGCAGCAGACGGTCGATGATGTCCTCGACCGCGTGCGGTTCGACGTTGTCGCGCCGCAGCCGATCGCGTGCCTCGTGCTCGGACATGCCGCGCGCCGCGAGCGCGCGCTCGAGTCGCCGTGTCGCCCGGTCGGCGATCACCTGGGCGTCGTCACCGGCACCGTCGCTCTCGTCCTCGACGTCGTCCGGTGGCAATGTCTCCGCGCCGACCACCGGGGGCGCGGCGGCACCGCGCCAGGTCGTGTGCCACTCGTCAGCGCCGCGCGGATCGGTCTCAGGCACCTCGTCGGCGCCGGCGGCGGGCCGGTCCGGCACGACGCCGCCGAACAGGGGCACGACGGGGGCGAGGCGCTCGCCCCCGTTCGTGTCGCGGTCAGACATGATCAGCTCAGGCCGTGCGGCGTGCCGCGATGTCGTCGACCGGGACGTCGGTCTCCGCTGCCGCCTCCGGGTCCTTGAGGAGACCGATCTTGACCTTGATCTTGTCTTCGATCTCCTGGGCCACGTCGGTGTTCTGCTTGAGGAACCGGCGAGCGTTCTCCTTGCCCTGGCCGAGCTGGTCGCCGTCATACGTGTACCAGGAGCCCGACTTCTTGACGATGCCGTGCTCCACGCCGAAGTCGATCAGCGATCCCTCGCGCGAGATGCCCGTGCCGTACAGGATGTCGAACTCGGCCTGCTTGAACGGCGGCGCCATCTTGTTCTTGACGACCTTGACGCGCGTGCGGTTTCCAATGGCCTCCGCGCCTTCCTTCATCGTCTCGATCCTGCGGATGTCGAGACGCACCGACGCATAGAACTTGAGCGCCTTACCGCCCGCCGTCGTCTCGGGCGAGCCGAAGAACACGCCGACCTTTTCGCGAAGCTGGTTGATGAAGATCGCGGTCGTCTTGGTCTGGCTGAGGCCACCCGTGATCTTGCGCAGGGCTTGCGACATCAGGCGCGCCTGCAGACCGACGTGCGAGTCGCCCATCTCGCCCTCGATCTCGGCACGCGGAACAAGTGCCGCCACCGAGTCGATGACGACGAGGTCGATCGCGCCGGAACGGATCAGCATGTCGGCGATCTCCAGCGCCTGCTCGCCCGTGTCGGGCTGCGAGACGAGCAGCGCGTCGATGTCGACGCCGAGCTTCTGTGCGTACTCGGGGTCGAGCGCGTGCTCAGCGTCGACGAACGCCGCGATGCCGCCAGCTGCCTGGGCGTTCGCGATCGCGTGAAGCGTCAGCGTCGTCTTACCCGACGACTCCGGGCCGTAGATCTCGACGACGCGGCCTCGCGGGAGGCCGCCGACGCCGAGCGCGACGTCGAGGGCGATGGAGCCCGTGGGGATGACGTCGACCGGGGCGCGTTCTTCGCTGCCCAGGCGCATGACGGTTCCCTTGCCGAACTGGCGGTCGATCTGGGCGAGGGCTGTTTCGAGGACCTTCTCGCGGTCTGCTGCTGTTGCCATGGTGGACTCCTTCTCCGCTCGTGTACTGCCGCCCAAAGGCTGTCGTGACCCACCTCGGAGGGGCGGATTCTTCGACAGGGCGCGTGGCGTCTGCTGCCACTCGTCACGTTACGGATGACCACTGACAAACGAAGCCGGGGCCTGCCGGAACGTGGACGAGTCGTGCAGATTCCACGTTGTGCACGAGACTACGCCCGATAGAACGAATCTTCGACAGCGACGCGCCGAAGATCGAACTCAGCTTCGAATGCGCGGCCTCAGCCGCTCTTCGCCTCGCGTAACCCGACGCCGTAGCGTGCGGACGCGGGAAGGTCGGTCTCTTCGCACAGCGCCGTCCAGATGTCGCGCGGAGGGGTGCCGCCATCGAGCGCCTCTGCGGCTGTGCGGTTGAGACCGGGGAGCACCAGATCGTCGAGGATCCAACTGGCACGCGCGCCGAAATGCTCATCGACCGCGCGAAGGAATTCGCTGCGCCTCATGCGCGCGCAATCATCGCAGCGACAGCTCGGGTTCGACCTCGGCCACAAGATCGTCGGGCACGACGTCCGGGAACGCGTCCTCGATGCCTTCGAGCACCGCAAGGCGGTCGCCCACGCGGCGCATCACTTCAGCCATCGACACGCCCAGCGCCTCGGTCACCGAAGCGAGGATCTCGCTCGAGACCTCCTTCTGGCCGCGTTCGACCTCGCTGAGATATCCGAGCGCAACACTCGCTCTGCTGGCAACCTGACGGAGCGTCTGCCCCTGCTGCTGTCGGAAATCGCGAAGCACGTCGCCGATCTCTTGACGTACCAGGATCATGGCGGCCCCTCCTCGTCTCTCGCGTTTCTCGAATCGTCGTCCGCCTCATCGGCGAACCGTCTGATACCAGGCTAATCGAGGATCGACCGCCGGAGGCACGATTCGGTGAACGGTTACGTCGATGAAACAGTTCTCACAGCTGGATCATTCCCGCACGGCGTCGATTGCGAGGCGGAGCACGAGCGCGACACACGCGCGGCGGATCCGCGCGCGGTCGCCGTCGAGCACCTCGTGCGCAGTGCGCACACCGAGCGGTGTCGCGACCGCGACGAACACTGTTCCCGCGGGCTGTCCGTCGGCCGGTCCCGGTCCCGCCACGCCCGTCGTCGCGAGGCCGACATCGGCAGGGCGTCCGTCGAGTGCCAGCGCGCGACGCACCCCGCTGGCCATCTGCCGCGCGACGTCCGCGTCCACAGGTCCGCGCGTGCGCAGCAGTGCGGCATCGACGCCGAGCAGCTGACGCTTCAGATCCGTGTCATACGCGATGACGCCGCCGCGCATGCTCACCGATGCGCCGGGAACGTCGATGAGCGCGCTCGCCACAAGGCCGCCTGTCAACGATTCGGCCGTCGCGATCGACCAGTCGCGCTCCGCGAGCAACGCGAGCAGCTCGCGGGCGTCACGGAGCGGTTCCATCATGTCGCCGACCGCGCGCCGCGTACCTGCGCGATGACGTAGTCGATGCCGCTTGCGATGGTGAGAAGCAGCACGGTCCACATGAGCGCCCAGGTCGTCACCGCCCACGCCTCGATCCCAATGACCGGGTGGAGTGGGAGGAGCGCCCAGGAGAGCGCAACGCCCTGGAGCGCCGTCTTGAGCTTGCCCATCCACGCCGCCGCGACCACGTGCGATCGCTGCACGACGAGGCGGTGCACGGTGATGCCCCACTCCCGGACGAGGATCACGACGACCATCCACCACGGGATCTCACCGAGGATCGCCAGGCCGACGAAGGCCGATCCGGTCAGCAGCTTGTCGGCGATCGGATCCCAGAGCTTGCCGAAGTCGCTGACGATCTCGTAGCGGCGGGCAAGCCATCCGTCGACCCAGTCGGTCGAAATCGCGACGATGAACAGGACCGCGGCCGCGACTCGTACGCCGAGCTGCGTCTCCCCCAGCCATCCGCCGATGAGCAGGAGGATGAAGAAGAGAACCGCAAGCGGGATCCGAGCGATCGTGATCGCGTTCGGAAGCTGGGGGTGGATCGCCATGAAGACAGTCTGTCAGTCGCGACCCGTGAGTCCCCAGGCGTCCTCGTCGTCGCTGACCTCGACCGTCGGCATGCCGTCGAACTGCGCCTCGATCGGGTCGGTCTCTGCGCTCGCGACGGGGGCCGTCTGCGGCACGTCACCTGCCTCCGGCGCGGCGGGCGCGGAGGGAGCCGAAGCCGGCGGCTGCTGACCCTTCAGGCGCGCCAGGACGTTCGGGAGCTGATCCGGCGTCACAAGGACATCTCGCGCCTTCGATCCCTCCGAGGGACCGACGATCTCGCGCGACTCCAGCAGGTCCATGAGCCGACCGGCTTTCGCGAAGCCGACGCGGAGCTTGCGCTGCAGCATGGACGTGGAGCCGAACTGGCTCGACACGATCAGCTCGGTCGCCGCGAGCAGCACCTCGAGGTCGTCGCCGATGTCCTCGTCGATCTCCTTCTTCGGTGCTTCGATCGCCTCCGCGACGTCCGCCCGATACTCCGGACGCGCCTGGCCGGTGACGTGCTTGACGACCGAATCGATCTCGTTCTCGGTCACCCACGCGCCCTGGAGGCGGAACGGCTTGCCCGAGCCCATCGGAGAGAACAGCGCGTCGCCCTGCCCGATGAGCTTGTCGGCGCCCGCCCCGTCGAGGATGACACGGGAGTCGGTCACGCTCGTCACCGCGAATGCGAGGCGCGAGGGGACGTTGGCCTTGATGAGCCCCGTCACGACGTCGACCGAGGGTCGCTGCGTCGCCAGCACGAGATGGATTCCGGACGCGCGCGCGAGCTGCGTGATGCGCACGATCGAGTCTTCGACGTCACGCGGTGCGACCATCATGAGGTCGGCCAGCTCATCGACGACGACGAGCAGGTACGGGTAGGGCTTGAGAACGCGCTCGGATCCCGCGGGCAGCTCGATCTCTCCCGCGACGACCGCGCGGTTGAAGTCGTCGATGTGGCGGTATCCGAACGACGCGAGGTCGTCGTACCGCATGTCCATCTCCTTCACGACCCACTGCAGCGCTTCGGCCGCCTTCTTCGGGTTCGTGATGATCGGCGTGATCAGGTGAGGCACACCCGCGTAGCTCGTGAGCTCGACGCGCTTCGGGTCGATCAGCACCATCCGCACGTCGCTCGGCTTGGCGCGCATGAGCAGGCTCGTGATCATCGAGTTGACGAAGCTCGACTTACCGGATCCGGTGGAGCCGGCGACGAGAAGGTGCGGCATCTTCGCGAGGTTCGCGACGACGAAGCCGCCCGAGACGTCCTTGCCGACACCGATCGTCAACGGGTGCGTCGACTTCTGCGATGCCGGCGAACGCAGGACGTCGCCGAGCGCGACCGTCTCGCGGTCGATGTTGGGGATCTCGATGCCGATCGCGCTCTTGCCGGGGATCGGTGCGAGGATCCGGACGTCGTTCGATGCGACCGCGTAGGAGATGTTGTTGGACAGTTGCGTGATCTTCTCGACTTTGACGCCGGGGCCGAGCTCGACCTCGTACTGCGTCACCGTCGGGCCGCGCGAAAAACCGGTCACCGAGGCGTTGACCTTGAATTCCTCGAACACCTTCTCGATCTGGGCGACCATCCGGTCGTTCGCCTCCGAGCTCACGACAGCAGGGGGTCCGGCCGCGAGCGAGGCTGGCGACGGCAGCACGTACGGCGACTCGGGTGGCTGCGGGCCGCGCGCTCCCGGGCCATCCGTGCCGAACCCGGAGAACCCGCCGAGCTCGCCGTCGAGACCCTCGTCGCCGTCGCCGACGAGACCGAGGTGGGCATCCTCGCCGTTCTGCGCACGCAGACGGGCGAGCGCCGGGTCGTCGAGCACCTGCGTGGCCTGATCAGTCGTGGGCGCGTCATCGATCTCGACGACGGACTGGTCGTAACCCCGGTCGTCCTGCTCGCCGAGCAGCTCGGTGAGCTGCTGCGGATCCGTGACGCCGTCGACGTCCTCCTCGCGGCCTGACGCGTTGCGTCGCCACCACGGAAGCTCGTCGGCGCCGTCGAACAGCTGCTCGTCGTCCTTCTTCTTGCGACCGCGACGCTTCCGCGCCGGCTTCTCGTCGAGGACCTTCGTCGCCGTCTGGTCTTCGGAGGTCGACTCGTCGACAGGCTCAGCGTCGAACATCCATGCGTACAGCTCGCGCAGGCGCCGGCCGATGCGGTTCGGCGGGGTCTTGGTGATGATCAACAGGCTCAGTGCGATGAACACACCGAGCACGACGTAGGCGCCGATCGGCGTCACGAGGAGCCCGAGGGGCTCGCCGACCATCCAGCCGAACAGGCCGCCCGATTCGCTGAGCGACGGCATGCCTTCGACAGGCGCGGGTCGCAGCAGCGCGAGATGGCAGATGGCCGCGACCGAGATGGTCAGCAGCGCGAATCCGATGCCGACGCGACCGTTGTCGTTGACGGTCGCCGGATGACGGAACAGCCAGCCCGCCAGCAGCAGGAGCAGCACGGGGAAGACGAACGCCGTCCGGCCGATGAGTCCGCCGAACGTGTACGCGCTGATGCCGGCGGCCACCTCGTTGCCGATGAAGAACCATTCCGTGACGGCTCCCGCCACCGCGAGCAGCACCAGCAGCAGCGGGAAGCCGTCGCGACGGTCGTCCTTCGCCAGGGTCTCCGAGCCGAAGGCGCGGAACAGACCGCCGACGGCCCGTGCGATGCCGTTCCAGGCACGCACGGGCACGGCCGGCCGATCGGGATCGTCGATGTGGTTCTTGGGCGCGGGCGCAGATCGCTTCGACGCGCCTCGTGCGGAGGCGCGCGATTCGTTCTGCGCGTTCTTCTTGGGCGCGGTTGACGAACGGGCCATGGGATCTACGGTACGTCCGACCCCGGACGAACCCAGGGAGGACGCGCACGGGAGGCCCCGATCGCTGTCAGATAGCGGCGATCAGGCCTCGATCACGAGCGGCACGATCATCGGGCGACGGCGCAGGCGCTGGCCCACCCACCGTCCGATCGTGCGACGCATCGTCTGCGACAGCGCGTGATTGTCTCGCACGCCCTTCTCGGCCGCCTCCTCGAGCGCGGCGACGATCTTGGGCTTGATCTTGTCGAACACTCCTTCGTCTTCGGCGACGCCGCGCGCGTGGATCTCAGGGCCCGTGATGATGCGCCCCGTCTTCGAGTCCATGACGACGATGACCGAGACGAACCCCTCCTCGCCGAGCACGCGGCGGTCCTTGAGGTCGGCGTCGGTGATCGTCCCGACCGACGAGCCGTCGACGTACACGAAGCCGAGATCGAGCTGGCCCGACACCCACGCCTCGCCGTCCGTCAGGTCGATGGACGTGCCGTTCTCGATGATGAACGTGGCGTCCTCGGCGATGCCGGTCTGGTGCGCGAGCTGGGCGCTCGCGGTGAGGTGACGGAACTCGCCGTGCACGGGGATGACGTTCTTCGGGCGCAGGATGTTGTAGCAGTACAGCAGCTCACCGGCGGCCGCGTGACCGGACACGTGCACCTTCGCGTTCGCCTTGTGTACCACGTTCGCGCCGAGCTTCGTGAGCCCGTCGATGACCCGGTACACGGCGTTCTCGTTGCCGGGGATCAGGCTCGAGGCGAGGATGACCGTGTCGCCTTCGCCGGGCTCGATCACGTGGTCGAGGTTCGCCATGCGACTCAGGACCGCCATGGGCTCGCCCTGCGACCCCGTGGACATGTACACGATCTCGTTGTCCGGGATATCGTGCGACTTCTTGTAGTCGACGAGCGTTCCCGCGGGCACCTCGAGGTAGCCGAGCTGCTGTGCGATCGTCATGTTGCGCACCATCGACCGACCGAGCAGCGCGACGCGCCTGCGGTTGGCGTGCGCGGCGTCGATCACCTGCTGCACACGGTGGACGTGGCTCGCGAAGCTCGCGACGATGACGCGCCCCGTGGTCTTGGACATCACCTGGTCGATGACCGGTCCGATGTCGCGCTCGGTGGGGGTGAAGCCCGGCACGTCGGCGTTCGTCGAGTCGGGGAGGAAGAGGTCGACGCCCTCCTCCCCCAGGCGCGCGAACGCACGCAGGTCGGTGAGCCGCCCGTCGAGCGGGAGCTGGTCCATCTTGAAGTCACCCGTGTGCAGCACGAGGCCGGCATCGGTGCGGATCGCGACGGCCAACGCGTCCGGGATCGAGTGGTTCACCGCGATGAACTCGAGCCCGAACGGACCGACGTCCAGCGTCTCGTCCTCACGGACGAGCTGCGTGTTCGGCGTGATCCGGTGCTCCTTGAGCTTCGCGGAGATGAGCGCGAGCGTCAGCTTCGAGCCGTAGATCGGAATGTCCGCCCGCATGCGGAGCAGGTACGGCACGGCGCCGATGTGGTCCTCGTGGCCGTGCGTGAGGACGAGGCCGACGACGTCATCGAGGCGATCGCGCAGCGGCTCCATGTCCGGCAGGATCAGGTCGACGCCGGGCTGGTGCTCCTCAGGGAAGAGCACGCCGCAGTCGACGATGAGGATCTTGCCGTCGAACTCGTACATGGCCATGTTGCGGCCGACCTCGCCGAGGCCACCGAGCGGTGTGAAGCGCAGCGCGCCGGACTCGAGGGCAGGGGGATCGAAGACAGGAGTGGACATAGCGCCTTTCCGCGCGTGCGCGCAGGGTCAGACGTCACCGAGTGGTGCCAGGCACCTGGGGCAGTGCCCCACCCGCGGCCGCGTTGCGGTCGGGGCGGAAGTTCGACACGTCCACGCCGTCGATGCCGTCGACGAGGGCGAATTCGTCCTCGATCACAGCGGCCTCCCATTCCTCGGGACCGACGAGCGGCAGGCGCACGCGCGGACTCGAGATACGGCCGAGGCCGTGGAGGATGTACTTCGTGGAGACCGTTCCCGGGACGTGAGTCATCACGGCGCGGACAAGCGGTTCGAGCTTCTTGTGCTGCTCGGTGGCGGTGGTGAGGTCTCCGCGATTGACTGCGTCGACCATGGTTCGATATGGGCCGGCGGCGATGTTCGCCGTGACGCCGATGAGGCCCGAGGCGCCGATGGACAGGAGTGGCAGCGAGTTCGCGTCGTCGCCAGAGAAATAGATCAGGTCAGTCTGGTTGAGCACGCGGCTGACCTCGCTGAAGTCGGCCTTCGCGTCCTTCACCGCGAGGATATTCGGATGCTTCGCGAGACGCAGGAAGGTCTCGTATCGGATCGGCACGCCCGTGCGCCCGGGGATGTCGTACAGGATCGTCGGCAGATCCGTCGAGTCGGCGATCAGCCGGAAGTGGGTGAGGATGCCCGCCTGCGTCGGCTTGTTGTAGTACGGCGTGACGACCATGATGCCGTCCGCGCCGGCCTTCTCGCTCTTCTCGTAGAGCTCGATCGCGTGCGCGGTCTCGTTCGACCCGCCGCCCGTGATGATCTTCGCGCGACCCGATGCGACGGACTTTCCGACCTCGACGAGCCGGATCTTCTCCGGGTCTGTCAGGGTCGAGGTCTCCCCGGTCGTCCCGGTGACGACGACGCCATCGGCTCCCGATACGATGACGTCGTCGATGAGCTGCTCCGTCGCATCCCAATCGACCTCGCCGTCGGGCGTCATCGGCGTGACGAGCGCGACGAGGACCTGGCCGAACGGGTTCTCGGGTTGCGTCATTCCTCTAGGCTAGCGCGCGCGGAGCGTCGCACGTACATGAGGAAGCGATATCGCGTGCCGGTGCTGCTCGTGTGCCAGCCCGGCTCCGGGTCGCACGATGAGAGGTTCCACTCCTCGCCGAGCTCCGGCGCGGTCGTGTCGCCGTCGACCGCGAGGTCGATCTCGGTCACGGCGATCTCGTCGAGATCGGTCATCAGCTGTCGATAGATCTCGCCGCCACCGATGACCCACGCGTCGCCGCCGGCGATCCGGACCGCTTCGTCAGGCGACGAGACGGTCTCGCCGCCCGGCGCCTCGAACGCAGCGTCACGGGTGACGACGATGTTGCGCCGACCCGGCAACGGACGAAACCGGTCCGGGAACGACTGCCAGGTGCGCCGCCCCATGATGACGGCGGATCCCGCGGTCATCCGCGAGAAGTATGCGAGGTCTTCGGGAACATGCCACGGCATGGTGCCGTCGGCGCCGAGGATCCGCCCGTGGGCCTGCGCCCAGATCGCCCGCAGCACGCGTCTAGACCGCAACCGCGCCGCGGATCGTGGGGTGGTGTCGGTAGTCGACGAGCTCGAAGTCGTCGAATTCGTACGAGAAGATGCTGTCCGCCGGGCCGATCTTCAGCTGCGGGTAGGGGTAGGGATCGCGCGACAGCTGCTCGGCGACCTGCTCGCGGTGGTTGTCATAGATGTGGCAGTCGCCACCGGTCCAGACGAAGTCACCGGGTTCGAGGCCCGCCTGCTCGGCCATCATCATCGTGAGCATGGCGTAGCTGGCGATGTTGAACGGCACCCCGAGGAAGAGATCGGCGCTGCGCTGGTAGAGCTGGCAGCTGAGGCGTCCGTCTGCGACATAGAACTGGAACATCGCGTGACACGGCGGCAGCGCCATGTTGTCGACCTCCGCCGGGTTCCACGCGGAGACGATCATGCGACGCGAGTCGGGCGTCGCCCGGATCTGGTCGAGCACCTTCTCGATCTGGTCGATGTGCCCTCCGTGGGGAGTGGGCCACGACCGCCATTGCACGCCGTAGACGGGGCCGAGGTCGCCGTTCTCGTCCGCCCACTCGTCCCAGATCGTCACGCCGCGCTCCTGCAGCCAGCGGACGTTCGAGTCGCCGCGGAGGAACCACAACAGCTCCAACGCGAGCGAACGGAAATGCACGCGCTTGGTCGTGATGAGGGGGAAGCCCTGCGAGAGGTCGAAGCGCAGCTGCCGGCCGAACACGCTCGTGGTGCCAGTCCCCGTGCGATCGGATTTATGGGTTCCGTGGGCGAGCACGTCGCGGAGGAGGTCTTCGTACGGAGTGGGGATCGGCGCCGACATGCATTCAGCGTATCGCCCCGCGGCGAGTGTGGTTAGGCTGGCCACGACCGGGCACATCCCAACCCCTCGAGGAGGCAATTATGTCGGTAACCAGCGAAGCGACGGCAACGTGGTCCGGATCGCTCAAGGACGGATCCGGATCCGTCGAGCCGGCCTCGGGAATCGGCACGTTCCCCGTTGACTGGCGTGCGCGCAGCGAGGGCGCCGAATCGACGACGACGCCGGAGGAACTCATCGCGGCGGCGCACTCGTCGTGCTTCAACATGGCGCTCTCGAACGAGCTCGGCCAGGCCGGCTTCACACCGGAGAACGTCCGCACGACCGCGTCGGTCACGTTCGTTCCCGGCACGGGGGTGACGGGCAGCCACCTCAACGTCTCTGCCAGCGTGCCGGAGATCTCTGAGGACGAGTTCCAGAAGATCGCCGAGGGCGCGAAGTCGGGGTGCCCGATCTCGCAGGCTCTCGCCGGGATCGACATCACGATCGAGGCGTCGCTCGCGTAACCGCCATCCGCGGGCACGGTGAGGTCACCCGCTGCGCGAATGTCGTGTCGACGCCGCGGTCGCGAAGGATCCGCAAAGCGAATCCTTCCCGCCAGGCCCGATGCCAGCGGCATCGACACGACATTCGCTTCGCTCCCCTCTCGTTATGCTCCGCGGCGCTCGAGGCGGATCGCCTGACGCGTCGCGGCCCGCGCCCGTCGTCGGTCGCCGGCCGCGTCGTATGCGACGCCGAGCCGGAACCACGCCCGCCAGTCGTCCGGCGTCTGTTCGACGGCAGCCCGGTAAGTCGGGAAGACCTCGTCGGCGTCGCGGCGTGCGACACGGCCTGACGGCATCAGGTCGACCTCGTCGTCGGGAAGGGCGCCTTCCGCCGCCAGACGCCTCGCGAGGCGGTCTCCCCGCCAGCCGAACCACAGCTCGCGTCCGAGTGCCCACGCGCCGACGAGCGGAAAGACGATGAGCGCCCCGCCCATCACGACCGCGATCGGTTCGCCGGTGTCGAGACCCGCGCCGATCATGGCGATGGCGCGGCCGCCGAGCAGCCAGATATAGAGACCGAAGACGACGGCCATGACGGCGACGCCGATGCGGACGCTCACGACGTGGGGCCGCCCGACTCCGCGGATCCGGGCCGCGGATCGCCGATTCCGATGTCGATGAAGTTCTCGAGCCCGACGGTCACCCCGCGCCGACCGGCGATGCCGGAGAGCGCGATGCGGATTCCCGGCGCGTACGCCTCCGCGGGGTCGGAGGTGTCGTGCACGATCGAGAGGGTCTCGCCGGGCCCGGACAGGATCGTCTGCTGCTGAGCGACGACGCCGGGACGTCGCAGCGAGTGCACGGGCACCGTCGCGACCCGCTGGCCACGGGCGCGCTGGTCGGCGTACGGGGCCTCGACCGGGAGATCTCTGGCCGCCGAGATCAGCTCCGCAGTGCGCACGGCCGTGCCGCTGGGCGAGTCGATCTTCGTGTCCCGGTGCGCCTCGATGATCTCCGCGAAGGGAAAGAAACGTCCGGCCGCCGCGGCCAGAGCGGATCCCAGCACCGAGCCGAGCGAGAAGTTCGGCACGACGACGACGCCGACCTCCGCGGCTTCCGCGGGCTGGCGCAACCCGGCGACGCGCTCGGCGGACCAGCCGCTCGTCGCGATGACGACGTCCGCCCCGCGCTCGATCGCGGCGCGCACGATGCGCTCACTCGCGTCAGGCGTCGTGGCGTCGACGACGAGGTCGGCGCCGTCGAGCTCGTCGAGGCTGCTCGAAGAGGTCAGCACTGCGTGCAGGTCGTATCCGGGCTCATCCTCGATGACAGTGCGGATGATGCTGCCGAGCTTGCCGTTGCCGGCCAGTGCCACGCGTCTCATGCGTCCATCCTACGGAGCCCTCGAGACTCAGACGGGCGGGACCTCCGGGAGGCCGGTGCGCAGTTCGTACGGCAGGTGGGCGATGTCGTTGTGACTCACGAGGTTCCACGGCCGCCCCTGCTTCTGAGCGAGGACCGTGAGACCGCAGTGCGCCTGGTTCAGCGTCATCCAACGCCACTCCTCGGCACCGAGCACCTCGCGGACGAACCAGGAGATCACGAAGTTGTGCGAGATGAGCAGCTCGTGCACGTCGCCGGACTTGCGCACGAGGAACTCGCCGACGGCGTCGGCCATCTGCGCCTGTCCCGCTTCGACTTCTTCGTCGCTGATGCCCCCGAAGAACGGCTCGAATACCGACGGGGTCTCGTCGGTCATGCCCGTTGGCACACAGTCGAACAGCAGCGCGTGCGGCTGCGGGTCGATCGCCGGCATGCGATCCGCAAGGATCCGTGCCGTCTCGGTCGCGCGCACGAGCGGCGAATGCCACACGGACTCGAACGGCACGCCGGAAAGTCGATCGGCGAGCAGGGCCGCCTGGCGCACGCCGCGCGCGGACAGCGGTCCGTCTTCGAGACCGTGCTCGGCGTCCTGATGCTCACCGTGGCGTACAAGGTAGATGTAGTGCGTCACAGCCGTCCGCTTCGTCGTGGAGTTCCGAGCGCGACCAGGATTCCACGGCCGCCGCCCGTGGTCCAGCCTATCGCGAACCGATGCGGTCGAGTCGCGCGGCCTGTGCCGACGTCAGCTCTGCGGTCGCGGCCGGGGCGAGATCATCGATGTGGTGCACGGCGAGCACGTCGACCACCGGTGCCACCACGCCCCGCTGTGCGCGCACCCACGCGAGCGCCGTGGCGGCCGCGGTCAGACCCGCCTCGCGCGAGACGGCGTCGAGTGCGCGCATCAGTCGTCCTCGGAAACGAGGGATCCCCGCCCGCGCCGGGCGCGGGACGTGGGCCAGCAGGCTCAGGGGGATCGCGTCGACGGGCATCACCGCCACGCGCTGCGGCACGACGACGCGACGCAGATCGCCTTCGAACCCGGCTCGGTCGCCGAGGCCGTACGGAGTCTCGAAGACGTCGATGCGCGGGTACCCACCGGACGCCAGCACCCGCGCCTCGAGCAGCTGCGTGGCATCGAGGCCGTAGGCGCCGACGGAGCGCACCGCATCGGAGGCGACGAGCGGCTCCGCGGCCGCGAGTGCGTGCTCGAGTCGCGTCGCGTCATGGCCCTGGGCGGCGGTGTCGAGCGTGAGCACGTCGACGCGCTCCGCCCGCAGCCCGCCGAGCACGCGTGCGAAGCCCGCTGCGAGGCGCTCCTCCCCCGTGCGCGTGCGCCGTGGTGCACCGACACGGACGGACAGGAGGATGTCGTCCCTGACGCCGCGTGAATGGATCCAGCCGCCGACGAGGTCGAGGACGTCCGCGTCACGGTCGGTGACGTGCACGGCGTTGCCGCCCGACTCCGCGTAGCGATCCAGTATCGCGGTCGCGGCGCGGGAATCGATGCGGCCGAAGCCCGCAGTGCCGAGTGCGAACGGGAACACCTGGAGTCCGGTGCGACCGAGCGGCACCCGCGGACCGTGTGCCACAGGCGGCCCGACTTCCGGAAGCGGTGCCGACGGATGCGTCGTCGCGTGGTCGTTCCCCGCGCTGTGCGTCCGAGTCGGTGCTGTGTCCATCTGGTCCCCTCGATCCATTGAACCCCGCTCCCACCGGACCCCGGGCGCGACACGCTTACGATTCGGTCACGGATCCGGACGACGACGCGGCTCGGACGCCCCTGGGGAGCGTCCGAGCCGCGTGGCGTCTCGCGTCAGATGGATCAGGCCTCGACAGGCTCCTCGGCCGTCTCCTGGTCCTCCTGGACGAGCTCGAGCGACAGCTTGCCGCGGTCGTCGACCTTCGAGATCCGCACCAGGATCTTCTGGCCGACCGAGACGACCTCCTCGATGTTCTCGACACGCTTGCCGCCGTTGAGCTTGCGCAGCTCGGTGACGTGCAGCAGGCCGTCCTTGCCCGGGAGCAGCGAGACGAACACGCCGAACTTCGCGATGTTCACCGCTGTTCCGAGGTACTGCTCACCGACCTCGGGGTTGGTCGGGTTGGCGATCGCGTTCACCTGAGCACGGGCGGCCTCGGCGGTCGGGCCGTCCGTCGCGCCGATGTACACGGTGCCGTCGTCCTCGATCGAGATCGTCGCGCCGGTCTCGTCCTGGATGCCGTTGATCGTCTTGCCCTTCGGGCCGATCAGCTCGCCGATCTTGTCGATCGGAACCTGCACGCTGATCACGCGCGGCGCGGTCGGCGCCATCTCATCCGGTGCGTCGATCGCCGAGTTCAGGACCTCGAGGATGCGCAGGCGCGCATCCTTCGCCTGGGTGAGGGCACCGGCGAGAACCTCGCTCGGGATGCCGTCGAGCTTCGTGTCGAGCTGGAGCGCCGTGACGAACTCGCTCGTGCCCGCGACCTTGAAGTCCATGTCGCCGAGCGCGTCCTCCGCGCCCAGAATGTCTGTCAGAGCGGCGTAGCGCGTCTCGCCATCGACGTCCTCCGTCACGAGGCCCATCGCGATGCCGGCCACCGGTGCGCGCAGCGGCACACCCGCGTTGAGCAGCGACAGCGTCGAAGCGCACACCGCGCCCATCGACGTCGAGCCGTTCGAGCTCAGCGCCTCCGAGACCTGGCGGATCGCGTAGGGGAACTCCTCGCGGGTCGGGAGCACCGGAACGAGGGCGCGCTCGGCGAGGAAGCCGTGCCCGATCTCGCGACGCTTGGGGCTGCCCACGCGACCCGTCTCGCCCGTCGAGTAGGGCGGGAAGTTGTAGTGGTGCATGTAGCGCTTGGATGTCGTCGGCGACAGCGAGTCGATCTGCTGCTCCATCTTGAGCATGTTGAGCGTCGTGACGCCCATGATCTGCGTCTCGCCGCGCTGGAAGATCGCGGAGCCGTGCACGCGCGGGATGACCTGCACCTCGGCGTCGAGCGGGCGGATGTCCGCGAGCCCACGGCCGTCGATGCGCGCACCATCCGTCAGAATGCGTCCGCGCACGACCTCCTTCGTGACGCCCTTGTAGGCAGCCGAGAACTCGAGCGGCGCTGCGGCCGGAAGCTCGTCGGCCTCCGTCTTCGCGATGAGCTCGTCCTTGACGCGCGCCTTGAGGGCGTCGTCGGCGCTCTGGCGCTCTGACTTGTCGGCGATCTGGTAGATGCCCTTGAGCTCCTCGAGCGCCTTGTCACGCACGAACGAGAAGACCTCGTCGCTGTAGGACGGGAAGACGGGGAACTCGAGCGGTTCGCGGGTCGCCTGCGACGCCATCTCGGCCTGCGCCTCGACGAGCTGCTTAATGAACGGCTTCGCGGCCTCGAGACCGCCGGCGACGATCTCCTCGTTCGGCTTCACGGCGCCGCCACGGATGAGGTTCCACGACCCCTCGGTCGCCTCGGCTTCGACCATCATGATCGCGACCTCGCCATTGTCGAGCACGCGGCCCGCGACCATGAGGTCGAAGACGGCGCTGTCGAGCTGCTCGGCGTTCGGGAACGCGACCCACTGGTCCTCGTGCTGGCCGAGGCCGGGAACGAGCGCGAGGCGCACGCCCGCAATGGGGCCGGAGAACGGCAGACCGGAGATCTGCGTCGAGGCGCTCGCGGCGTTGATCGCGAGCGCGTCGTAGAACTCGCCCGGCGCGATCGAGAGGACGGTGACGACGATCTGAACCTCGTTGCGCAGACCCGTCACGAAGGACGGGCGCAGCGGGCGGTCGATCAGACGGCACACGAGAATCGCGTCGGTCGAGGGACGGCCCTCGCGACGGAAGAACGAGCCGGGGATCTTGCCGGCGGCGTATGAGCGCTCCTCGACGTCCACCGTCAGGGGGAAGAAGTCGAAGCCCTCACGCGGGTGCTTGCCTGCGCTCGTCGCGGAGAGAAGCATGGTCTCTTCGTCGAGGTAGGCGGCGACGGCTCCCTGCGCCTGCTGCGCAAGGCGACCCGTCTCGAATCGAATGGTGCGGGTGCCGAATCGTCCGTTGTCAAGGACAGTTTCGGCCGCGGTGATCTCTGGACCTTCCACGAGGCCTCTCACTTTCTGTCGTGCCCGCGCATACGGGCGTACGTCGGGAGCAGGAGAGGAGATGTGTGCTGGCCACCAGGAGAAACCCACCGGGACGTCCGGGAGATCACTTCTAGGGACCAGCTCCTGCACGAGCCTGCTCCACTGAGGTATTGAGTTGTTCGGCGCCAGCCTATCAGCGAGGGGTGTGAGAACGCCGGTGCGCCCAGGCTCCCGCCGTAGCCGTCGCGATAACGTGAAGAGGTGACTGACCCCAACGCTCTCATCGGCTTTCTCGGGATCGGCATCATGCTCGCCCTCGTCGGCCTGATCATCATCGCCATCACGAAGCCGATACAGCGTCACCTGCCGTCGTCGCCGACGGTCCAGTTCGCGCCACCCCCTGGCGACGTCTTCGAGCACGGGCTCGCGCTCCGCGCTGACCGCCGGGTGCTCTCCGCGGCACTGACCGGGCTCGCCGTCGCACGCCGCATCCGGATCCTCGCACCGCGCGGACGGCGCGGACCCGTCGCCGTCGAGGTCGTCGATCGGGCGAGTCTGACGCCGCGTGAACACGCGTTCCTCTCGGCGTTGCGCCCAGGACGGCTGCGGCCGCGACAGCAGGCGCGCTACCTGCGGGCCCTGCGCGAAATCGGCATCGAGGTTTCCGACGTGGCCCATGCTCCCGACGTGTTCTTCGTCAAGGGGCGTGCGGCGTTCCGGCGCCGTCAGCGCAAGCAGCTGACGCGCGTGATCGACGAGACGCGGCGCGAGATGCGCCGCGACGATCTCGTCCGTCGCGGATCCGGGTCGTTCCACCTCGTGCTGCTCTCGCTCATCTTCCTCGCGACGGCTGTCCTCGGCGCCGTCCTGATCCTCGGTGCGATCCTCGAGGGCGCGTGGCTCGGTGCCCTGGTCGTTCTGGTGGACATCGCGCTCGTGTTCTGGGTGCTGACGCTCGCGCCGCCGCCGCTGCTGCGCTTCACCGACCGCGGTCGCGCCCTGCGGACGCACCTCTCAGGCCTGCGCAGCTACGTTCGGCTCGCCGAGGGTGAGCGGATGCGCGCGCTGCAGTCGATGGACGGCGCCCTGCGCACCGGCGCGGGTGAGGCGACGGCGGGGGGCCGCGCCCTCGGGATCTCTCCCCGCCCGACAGCGGCCGACCCGGTCGCGCAGGCGCAGCTCGATCGCTACGTGCTCATCGAACGCCTCCTGCCGTACGCGATCCTCTTCCGCCAGGAGCGCTCGTGGCAGCGGGAGTTCCAACACGTCGGCGGTGCGCCGGACTTCGCTCAGAACGTGCGTACGCTCGGTGCGACGCTGAATGGCCTGATGGTCGTGCTCGAAGTCCTCATCATCATCGGCAAGGTCGCGCGTGTGATCGGAGTCGTGCTGTCGTTCTTCGCTCGAGCGTGACTCCCCCGGGTCTCACAACGCCGCGGCGCCGTCCGATCCCTCGCGGTCACCGCGGTGGTTCGGCACCACGACGTACTCGCTGTGCTTCGCGGAGAGCCCGTCGCCGGCGGCGCGCCCGTGCAGCCGACGCCAGACCCACGGCAGCGCGTGTCGGGTGAACCAGCGCCGACCGGAGGTGTCGGCCGAGTGCAGCGCGTCGTCGAGGTCGCCGAGCGCCACCGCATCAGGAACGCCGAGCACCTCGGCTGCCCGGTACGACAGAAGTCGGTGGCCGCGACTCGCGAGATGCACGCGGTCCTCTGCGAACATCTCGGGATCCGCGAGCTCGGGAAGCGCCTCGACGTCGACGATGAATGATCCCGTCTGCCATGCGATGCGTCGCAGCTCGTGCGCGAACCGCGCGAAGCGACCGGCGAACATGCGGACGGCGCGGCGCCGCGGAAGGAACGGCGTCACGAGTAGCACGTCTGCTCCGCTCGCGCGCACGCGACGCACGTCGCGTTCGAGCTGATGCGCAAGGCGCACCGGATCCGCGACGTGCGTGACGAGGTCGTTCGCTCCCATGAAGATGGCGACGAGATCCGGATCGAGCGCGAGTGCGGCGGGAACCTGCTCGCTCGCGAGGTCGCGCACGCGGCGGCTGCGCACCGCCAGATTCGCGTATCGGAACTCCTCGCCCGCGCTCTGCGCGAGCATGGTCGCAAGCCGATCAGCCCACCCGCGGACGTCCCCCTCGTCCATGCGCGACGTATCACACAGGCCCTCGGTCAGCGAGTCGCCGAGCGCGACGAACCGGCGCCAGCGCGGTGTCCCCGCACGCAGGACGGGCGTCAGCGGGCGCGTCGCCCCGCGGACAACGAGACGATCGTCGAAGCGCCGCAGCCGCGCGGCTTCCTCATAGTGCGCCACGAGCTGTTCGGTGAGCGCTCGCCAGGTGCGCTGCCGAACTCCGTCACGCGCCGCTGACCCGAAGGAGCGCCGCTTCGCTTCGTCCCCCAGCAGATCCTCGACGCGCCGACGGAGGTCGGCGAGGTCTCCCGGTGCGTAGAGCCAGCCGTCGATCGAGCTGCGGACGAGATCGACAGGGCCGCCGGATCCCGTCGCGACGACCGGAACGCCGCTCGCGAGCGCCTCCTGAACGGTCTGACAGAACGTCTCGGCCTCGCCCGGATGCACGAAGACGTCGAAGCTGGCGATCGCTCGGCCGAGATCGTCGCCGTCGAGGAATCCCGTGAAGACGGCGCCGTCGAGCTCGCGCTCGAGCCGAGCGCGCTCCGGTCCGTCTCCGACGATCACGAGCCGCGCCCCAGGGATCCGTGTCAATGACCGCAGGTCCTCGACCTGCTTCTCGGGGGCGAGGCGTCCGACGTACCCGATGATCCGTTCGCCGGGCGCGACCCGTTGCCGCCACGCGTCCGACCGATGTGCGGGCGAGAACTTCACCGAGTCGACGCCGCGCCCCCACCGCCAGAGACGGTCGACCTCGAGCGCCGCAAGCTGACGCTCCGCGGCGCTCGACGGCACGAGGGACAACGTCGCCCGACGGTGCAGCCGCGCGACGTGCGCCTCCGCGAGGGCGGCGACGCCCGGCACCCCGTACTTCGCGGTGTAGGCGATGACGTCGGTCTGGTAGACGGCGACCGTCGGGAGGCCGAGGTTATCTGCAGCCACGAGCCCCTGCCATCCGAGCACAGCGGGCGAGGCGAGGTGCACGACGTCAGGGGCGAAGCCGGCGAGGATCCGCTTGAGCTGCGCGACCGGCGCGAGCGCCACGCGCACGTCCGGGTAGCTCGGCAGAGGAATCGACGCGAGCAGCGCGGTCGCCGGAAGCGTGTGATCCACGTCTGCGCCGGATCCGCCCGCCGAGCGCGGCGCGACGACGAGCACCTCATGGCCGAGGTCACGCAGGTGACGCGACGCGTGCAGCACGGAGTTCGTGACGCCGTTCATGTGCGGAAGGAAGCTCTCGGTGACGATCGCGACGCGCATGCCCTCATCGTGGCGCCGGGCCGCGTGTCACCTCGAGCCGACGCGGCGGATGTTCCGCAGAGTTCACCGGCCCGCCCACTTGCGCCCCCGTACCGTTCACCGCGCACCGCGAACCCCCGCGAAGCGCGAGTCAGGTGAGCAGGTCCGCGAAGGACGTCGCGCCGCCGAGATAGGCCTCGGGCGAGTACGGATCCTGCGCGGCACGGCGGGGGGCTCCCGCCAGCCGGTCGGCGAGCTCACGCGCGGCGCGATCGATGCGCTTCTGCAGCGGCGCGACGCGATCGGCGCCCTCGCCCCAGTCGTCGGACGCGGCGAAGACGCCCGTCGTGACCGGTTCGGCGTGCAGGTACGTGAACAGCGGCCGGATCGCGTAGTCGATCGCGAGCGAGTGGCGCGGAGTTCCTGCCGTCGCGCCGATCAGCACCGGAGTGCCGTCGAGCGCGTCGCGATCGAGTGCGTCGAGCCAGCTCTTGAACAAGCCGGAGTAGCTCGTCGAGAAGATGGGCGTCACCACGAGGAGCGCGTCGGCGGCGGCAACGGCCGCGTTCACCTCGGCGAGCGGCTTCGGAGCGAAGCCCGTCAGGAGGTGGTTCGTGATGTCGTGGGCGACGTCGCGCAGTTCGAAGACGCGAGCGGTCGCCTCGATGTCCCGCCCAGCGAGCTCGGCCGTGACCGCGGCGGTGATGCGGTCTGCGAGCATACGGGTCGACGACGGCGTACTGAGCCCCGCCGACACGACGGCGATGGATCGGACCTCGCTCATCGGCCACCTCCGAGACCGAACGCGCTTCCCGCCGGCGACGACGTGTCCTGGTATGGCGAGCCGCCGGTGACGTTGTCGCCGCGGTTGGCGTTCGGGCGCGGCTGGCGCGGGGCGGAGTCGCCGTACTTCGCTCTCACACGCGCGGCGTGGGTCGGAGCGTCGGGAACGGTCGTCGGCCGATTCTTCTGCAGCTCACGGCGCAGTACCGGGACGACCTCCTCACCGAGCAAGTCAATCTGCTCGAGAACCATCTTCAGCGGCAGCCCCGCGTGGTCGACGAGGAACAGTTGGCGCTGGTAGTCACCGAACGTGTCTCGCATGGAGGCGTACCGGTCGATGACCTGCTGCGGCGAGCCGACCGTCAGCGGCGTCATCTCGGTGAAGTCCTCCATCGTCGGACCGTTGCCGTAGACGGGAGCGTTGTCGAAGTACGGGCGGAACTGATCCACCGCGTCCTGCGAGTTCTTCGCCATGAAGGCCTGTCCACCGAGCCCGACGATCGCCTGCTCGGGCGTGCCGTGACCGTAGTGCGCGTACCGCTGGCGGTAGAGCCCGATCAGTCGTTGGTAGTGCTCCTTCGGCCAGAAAATGTTGTTGGCGAAGAAGCCGTCACCGTAGTAGGCCGCCTGCTCGGCGATCTCCGGAGTGCGGATGGAACCGTGCCACACGAACGGGGGCACGTCGTCGAGCGGCCGCGGCGTCGAGGTGAAGCCATTCAGAGCCGTGCGGAAGCGGCCTTCGAAGTCGACGACGTCTTCACGCCAGAGGCGGTGCAGGAGCTGGTAGTTCTCGATCGCGAGCGGCAGGCCCTCGCGGATGTCCTTGCCGAACCACGGATAGACCGGCCCGGTGTTGCCTCGTCCCATCATGAGGTCCGCGCGCCCGCCAGCGAGGTGCTGCAGCATCGCGTAGTCCTCGGCGATCTTCACCGGGTCGTTGGTCGTGATCAGCGTCGTCGCCGTCGACAGGATCAGTCGCTCTGTCTGCGCCGCGATGAACGCGAGGGTCGTCGTCGGCGACGACGAGAAGAAGGGCGGGTTGTGGTGCTCGCCGAGGGCGAAGACGTCAAGCCCTGCTTCCTCGGCGTGCGTCGCGATACGGACGATGTCGCGGATCCGCTGCGCTTCGCTCGGCGTCTCGCCCGACACCGGGTCGCGCGTGACATCGCTGACGGACATCAGTCCGAACTGCATCGCCGTGCTGTTGGCGTCGTTCATGAAGCCTCCGCTCATTTCCATGTAATTGAATATACATGATGCAACGCAGGCGTCGCGCAGCTATTCCCGGAACGACGAAAGCCCGCCCCACACCGTGGGACGGGCTTTCGAGAAGTCGATTGAACGCTGGGCGCTCCCTTCGGCTTCTGCGGCTGATCGGCATGCTCACCGGGCGAGCCGGTGAACCAGACAGCGCTGGCCGATACAGGCTTCGTCGTTAGCGACGGAGACCGATGCGCGCGATCAACGCGCGGTAACGCGCGATGTCGACGCGCTGCAGGTAGCCGAGAAGGCGGCGGCGCTGACCGACGAGCAGGAACAGCCCACGACGCGAGTGGTGGTCGTGCTTGTGCTCCTTGAGGTGCTCAGTCAGGTCGGAGATCCGCTGCGACAGCAGAGCGACCTGCACCTCGGGGGATCCGGTGTCACCGGGGTGCGTCGCGTACTCTTCGATGATCGACTTCTTGACGTCAGCTTCCAGTGCCATAGAAATTGATCCCCTTCCTCGTCATTGCGCGGCGCTCCGCACCGAATGTGCGAGCTCTCTGTATCCGCGGCCGTTCTGACGGCAATCAGTGAGTCTACCCCACGCGCACGCGCGCCCCTCCCAGGATCCGGAAAGGGGCGCGTGGGTCTTGCGACGCAGCTCAGACCTGCAGCGTGCCCTGCAGGTCGAGCGTGATCTTGACCGTCTTGCCGACGAGCACACCGCCGGTCTCGAGCGCGGCGTTCCAGTTGAGGCCGAAGTCCTCACGGTCGATCGTCGCCTCGGCCGTCGCGCCGCCCTTGTAGTTGCCCCAGGGGTCGGAGCCGAAGCCGCCCAGCTCGAGTGAGAAGGTGACGGGACGAGTGACATCCTTGATCGTCAGGTCGCCGTCGACGACGAAGCCGTCGCCCTCCTCGCGCACACCGGTGCTGACGAACGAGATCGTCGGGAAGTTCTCGGCGTCGAAGAAGTCTGCGCTGCGCAGGTGGCCGTCGCGACCCTCGTCGTTCGTGTCGACCGACGCGACGTCAGCGGTCGCCTCGACCGTTGCGTCGAGCGGGTTCTCCGGCAGCACGAGCGTCGCCTGCTTGACGAGGAACTTCCCCCGCACCTTCGAGATCATCATGTGACGCACCTCGAAGTTGACGTCGCTGTGCGACGAGTCGAGGACGTAGGTGCCGGCCTTGTATCCGGGGATGTCAATGGTCATGCGCTCTCCTTGCCGCTACGGCGATTCGGTGGCGCGACTCGTTCGCGCTCCATACAAGTATTCACGCGCATGCATTTGAAGTCAAGTGAATAGATTATGAATCGTCCGTGACACACTCGTGGGCGGGCCCCGGCAGGGCCCGCCCACGAGTGGAGGATTCAGGAGGCGTCGACGAGGTCGATGATGAAGATGAGGGTCTTTCCGCCGAGGAAGTGACCGGCTCCGGACTCGCCGTATGCGAGGCGCGGCGGAATCGTCAGGCGGCGTCGACCGCCGACCTTCATGCCGGGGATCCCGTCCTGCCAGCCCTGGATGAGCATGCCGAGAGGGAACTGCGCTGGCTCGCCGCGGTTCCAAGAGGAGTCGAACTCCTCGCCGGAGTCGTAGTCGACCCCGGCGTAGTGGATCGTGACGGTCGCGCCGGGCTTCGCCTCGTCGCCAGTGCCGACGATGATGTCGTGGACTTCGAGCTCGGTGGGTGCCGGGCCCTCAGGCGGTTCGAACTCGGGCTTCGTGCGTTCTGCGGTCATGCTCCCATCCTGACCGATGCGAACACGGACGACCACCGAATGCGCTCTCGGCGAAACGCCATCGTCGAGACAGAGAACCAGCGCCCGGGTCTCGGCGAGGCCGGAGAACGCATCGGGCGCTGGTCTATGAGGAAAGAGTCTCCCACTGTGGCGGGGAAGTCAAGACCCCGTCGACCAATCGTTACCAACCCCGATCGGTGCGAGGAGGCGCGCGCGGGTGCTCATCATGCGCGCGAGCAGAACGTGCTCGTCCGCGGCCGCGAGGGCATCCGTACCGGTGATCGCGCGCTGGCGAGCCCACGCGAGTCGCGCGCCGTCATGGATGAAGTCGCGCATGATCGGGCGTCGATCGCCCGGCAGGCTGCGCGCCCACGCGAGCCCTGCGGTCCGTCCCGGCTTCGTTGACAGCATGTCGGCCTCGGGCGCCGTGAACCATCCGGCGCGCACGTAATCCTCGAGACGCTCTCGACGCAGCAGCAGCTCCGCGCGACGGATCCGGATCGACACGGCGATGAACACGATGAACAGCGGCACCTGGAGCAGCACGTACGGCAGGAAAAAACCGGCGAATGCGGCGCTCGCGTTCCAGAAGGCGTGCAACACGATCGCGACGAGGAGGCCCAACAGCCAGGGGAAGAACACCGGTCGCGCGCGACGTACTGCGAGGCCGACCGCGAAGCCACACGCTGCCGTGAACATGATGTGCGCGAACGGCGAGAGGATGGCGCGGAGGAAGAACACGGTCGTGAGCTCGCCGACCCCTCCGGCCAGAAGCGCCTCGACGAAGTACTTGATGTTCTCCACGAACGCGAATCCGGCGCCGATGAGGCCTCCGTAGATGATGCCGTCGAGCGTGCCGTCAAGACTGCGCTTCGCCATCGCGAAGATCAGGAGCATGCCGAGGCACTTGAGGATCTCCTCGACGATGGGCGCCTGCACGACCGACCCGAACCACGAGAACATGGTCGCGTACGGCACCGTCGTGTAGAGGAACACGCCGACCAGGAGGGTCAGCGCGATCGACACGAACGCGCCCCACGCCGTCGCGAAGACCAGCATGCCGACGGGTTCGGGCTCCCAGCGGTCGAGCCAGAGCAACGCGAGCACCACGGCGGCGAAGGGCAGGAATGCGATGACCGACGCGAGGGCCGGTGCGGCGAGTCCGTACTCCGCGAGGAAGAATGCGAGCGTGGCGAGCGCGAAGAGCCCGATAAAGGGCCACGTCCATACCCAGACGGTGCGTCCCTCTTTGACGAGCGACGGCTGTGCGACCGGCAGGTGCGGCTCGCTCGCAGGCGCGGGAGAGATCTGCGCGCCCTCGGCGCGTGCGGGTCGGGCGAATGCGCGCGGGTCGGACTTCCCACCGTGAGAACTCGTCATCGTCTCGAAGTCTATTCATCTGCGGCTCCGCGCCCGACGGATAGGCTGGTTTCATGCGCTTCGCCCACGTGATCCTGCCGGAGTCCACCGAACCTGCCCTCGTCCACGTGACGGATGCCGGCGTCGTCGCCGTCGCCGACCTCCTCGCCGACGGGCCGACCACTCTCGAGCAGCTCATCGCGCGTGGACCGCAGGCCACCGCGGAGACCGAGGCCGCAGCGGCCGCCTATGCGGGCGAACGGCTCGACGTCGCGGAGGTCTCGTTCGCACCCGCGGTGCTCACCCCGCCCTCGATCATGGCCATCGGACTGAACTACGCCGCGCACGCGGGCGAGCTCAGCCTGACCAGCGACGATACTCCGACCGTGTTCACGCTGTGGCCGAACTCGCTCGCCGGTCACGAGGGCACGACGACCTGGTCGCGCGCGATCAGCGAGTCGGTGGACTTCGAGGCCGAGCTCGGCGTGATCATCGGGTCGCCCGCGCGGGACGTGTCCGAGGAGGACGCTCTCGATCACGTCTTCGGCTACACCGTCGTCAACGACATCTCGGCACGCAACATCCAGTACTCCGAGGCGCAGTGGTGCCGCTGCAAGTCCTTCGACGACTTCACCCCCGTCGGCCCGTACGTCGTGACAGCCGACGAGATCCCGGATCCGCAGCAGCTTGCGATCTGGACGAGCGTCGACGGCGCAGTGATGCAGGATGCGTCGACGAACCAGATGATCCGATCGGTCGCGAAGCTCATCGCGCACCTCTCGAGGGGCATCACGCTGATGCCCGGCACGCTGATCTCGACGGGCTCCCCCGGCGGATCCGGCTACTCGCGCACCCCGCAGGTGCTGCTCGTGGACGGTTCCACCGTCACCGTCGGCGTCGAAGGACTCGGCGAACTGACGACGCACTGCCGCACCGTCGCGTAGCGCGTCGCGTCCGGGTCGCCGGATAGCGAGGCGCGTCGCGCTATTCAGCGATGCCGAAGATGTCGAGGATCCAGGCGAGCTGGTATGCCCTCTCGCGCCACGAGTTGTAGCGACCGCTGACGCCGCCGTGTCCGGCGACCATCTCGCACTTCAACAGCGCGTCGGCGCCGGCTTCGCGCAGCCGGGCCACCCATTTGGCGGGCTCGACGTAGTACACGCGGGTGTCGTTGAGGGAGGTCGTCGCGAGGATCCGCGGGTAGGTGACGTCGTCGCGCACGTTCTCGTACGGAGTGTACGAGCGCATGTAGTCGTAGAAGGACTCGTCGTGGAGCGGGTCTCCCCACTCCTCCCACTCGATGACCGTGAGCGGGAGCGACGGATCCAGGATCGTCGTGAGCGCGTCGACGAACGGGACGTCCGCGAGGATCCCCCCGAACTGCTCGGGCGCGAGGTTGCAGACGGCGCCCATGAGCAGGCCGCCCGCCGAACCGCCTTCGGCGACGAGGCGATCCGGGCTCGTGTAGCCGTTGTCATTCAAGAAGCGGGCGACCTCGACGAAGTCGGTGAAACTGTTGCGTTTGTGGGCGAGCTTGCCGTTCTCGTACCAGGCGCGTCCCATCTCGCCCCCGCCGCGCACGTGCGCGATGGCGAAGACGACGCCGCGGTCGAGCATCGACAGCCGTGACATGGAGAAATGCGGATCGATCGAATGTTCGTATGCGCCGTAGCCGTAGAGGTGCACGGGCCGTGGCGACTCCCCCGGCATGCCGAACGAACGCTTCCAGACGAGCGAGACGGGGATCTCGGTGCCGTCCGCGGCGGGCACCCAAAGCCGCTGCTGCGCGTAGTCGTCGCGGTCGTACCCACCGAGCACTTCAACCTGCTTCAGCACGGTGCGTTCGTCGGTTGCCACCTCGTAGTTGAGCACGGTCGCGGGCGTCGTCAGGGAGTCGTAGTTCAGCCGCACGATGGGCTGCGCCCATTCAGGGTTTCCGGACGCACCGGCCGTATAGAGAGGCTCATGGAACGTGATCTCTCGCACGTCGCCACTCGCGTAGTCGAGGATCCCGACCCGCGCGATGCCGCCGGAGCGATATTCGACGATCGCGAAGTCCCGCAGACAGTCCACATCCTCGAGCCGGACGCCGGCGCGGTGCGCGATCACGGTCTCGGGCTCCGCCGCCGGGTTGCCCACGGGTACGCGCTCAAGGGTGAAGTCCTCGGCGCCGTCGTTGTGGAGCACGTAGAACCAGTCTTCACCGTCGACGACAGCGTGGTCGACGGCGTACTCCACGCCGTCCTCGCGTGAGAACACCGCGTACGTGTCGACGTCCTGGCCTTCGTAGAGGAGTGGCACATCGTCAGCGCGGATGATCGTCACGTCGGTCGTCGTGTTCGACCCCGCCACGATCTGGAAGAAATCACGACTGCGGGTGTATCCGGCACCGACCCAGAACGCCTCGTCCGGCTCGTGGAAGATCTCGACGTCGTCGTCCCGGCCGGCATCTCCCACGCGATGCAGCCATACCCGGTCCGGCCGCCAGGCGTCGTCGACCGTCGAGTAGAGGATGAAACGCCCGTCCGGGGTGAAGCTCGCGCCGGCCGCTATGCCTTCGAGCACGTCGGGCAGCGGTTTCCCGGTATCGATGTCGCGTACGCGCACGGTGTAGCGTTCGTCACCGGCGAGGTCGACGCCCCACAGCATGGTGCCACCGTCGAGCGTCACGCCGAAGGCACCGAGGGCGAAGAACTCGCTGTCGGCGGCCTCGACGTTCGCATCGAAGAGCACCTGCTCACCGGGGATCTTCTCGTCGACCGACAGCACCGGCGGCGTCCAGTCCTCCGGGTCCGAGATCGGCGCACGGCACTGCAGTCCGTACTGCTGGTCCTTGATCGAGCGCCCGTAGTACCACCAGTCGCCGCGGCGGATCGGCACCGACAGGTCGGTCTCGCGCACCCGCGACCGGATCTCGTCGAAGAGCTTCTCCCGGAGCGGCTCGAGGTGCGCCAGTCGCTCTTCGGCGTACGCGTTCTCGGCTTCCAGGTGCGAGATGACGGCGGGCGACTCCTTCTCGCGCAGCCACTCGTACGGGTCGCGGAACACCCGACCGTGGTGCGAACGTGTCGTGAGGACCTTCTTCGCGATGGGTGCTGCCGTCACACCTCCAGGTTACCGTTGGTGCCATGTCGTTCGGTCAGCACGCTCCCGCCTCCCACACTCTCGTCCACATCAGCGACACGCACCTGCTCGGCGCGAACCCGCGTCTCGGCGGCACGATCGACGTGCGGGCCAATCTGCAGGCGATGCTCGACCGGATCGAGCGCCTCGACCGTGCCGACGTGATCATCATCACCGGAGATCTGACCGACCTCGGCGAGCCCGACGCGTATCGCGAGCTGAAGCGTCTCGTCGAGCCCGTTGCCGCGCGCATGGCGGCGCCCGTGCTGTGGGTGGCGGGGAACCACGACGAGCGGCCCGCGATGCGCCGCGACCTGTTGGGCGAGGACCCGTCTGAGCGCGCGATCTACACCGCGATCGACGTCGGCGGCCTGCGCGTGATCGCGCTCGACTCATCGGTTCCCGGCTGGCATCACGGCCGCATCGACGACGAGCAGCTGCGCTGGCTGCGTGAGACGCTCGCGGCGCCCGCGCCGCGCGGCACGATCGTCGCCCTGCATCATCCGCCGCTGCCGAGCCACGTTCCGATGTTCGACATCCTCGAGCTGCAGAACCAAGCAGCACTCGCAGACGTGATCGACGGATCCGACGTGCGCGCCGTGCTCGCTGGCCACCTGCACTATTCGATGAGCGGATCCTTCGCGGGGGTTCCGGCCTTCGTCGCGGCGGCGAGTTGCTACACGATGGACGTCGCTCGTCCGCCGCGCCGGATCAACGGCATGGACGCGGGACAGACCTTCCATCTCGTGCACGTGTACGACGACCAGATCACCAGCACCGTCGTTCCCGTCGACGCCGCCGACCCGGCCGAGGTCTTCACACCCGAGTGGTACGAACAAGTGGAGCGGATGACTCCCGCCGACCGTCTCGAGTTCTTCTCGCGAAAGCGGCCCGAGCCGTTAGCCTGAGGGCATGGCACCCGCGACGACGCGAACTGAAACCGACTCCTTGGGCTCGAGGGAGATCCCCTCCGACGCCTATTGGGGGATCCACACACTCCGCGCCCAGGAGAACTTCGACATCACCCGGCGCGCGATCTCGGTGTATCCCGAGCTCGTGACCGCGCTGGCGATGGTGAAACAGGCGGCGGCGCGCGCGAACAAGGAGGTCGGGGCGCTCGACGCGGCTCGGGCGGACCTCATCGACAACGCGGCGCAGCGTGTCATCGACGGCGAGTTCCACGACCAGTTCACGGTGGGCGTGATCCAAGGTGGCGCCGGCACCTCGACGAACATGTGCGCGAACGAGATCATCACGAACATCGCGCTCGAGATGTCGGGACATGAGAAGGGCGATTACACCTCCCTCTCCCCCACCGACCACACCAACCGTTCGCAGTCGACGAACGATGTCTATCCGACGGCGTTGAAGATCGGTGTGCTGCTGGCGCACCGCACCCAACTCGACGAGCTCGACCTGCTACGACAGTCGTTTGCGCGCAAGGCCGACGAGTTCCGTGACGTCGTCAAGGTCGGTCGGACCCAGCTGCAGGACGCGGTGCCGATGACGCTCGGCCAGGAGTTCCACGGCTTCGCCACGACGATGGGCGAGGACTGGAACCGGCAGGCGTCGAATTCCGAACTGCTGCTCGAGATCAACATGGGCGCGACGGCGATCGGCACCGGCATCAACGTGCCCCGCGGCTACGGCGAGTCCGTCCGCAAGCATCTGTCAGAGATCTCTGGCCTCGACCTGCGCACGGCGACCGATCTGATCGAGGCCACGAGCGACACGGGTGCGTTCATGTCGTTCTCCGCCTCGATCAAGCGAACGGCGATGAAGCTGTCGAAGATCTCCAACGACCTGCGTCTGCTGTCGTCCGGACCGCAGGCGGGGTTCGGCGAGATCAATCTGCCGGCCCAGCAGGCTGGATCCTCGATCATGCCCGCCAAGGTGAACCCCGTCATCCCCGAGGTCGTCAACCAGGTGGCGTTCGCCGTCGCCGGCAATGACATGACCGTGACGATGGCGGTCGAGGGCGGTCAGCTTCAGCTCAACCCCTTCGAGCCGGTGATCGGCCACGCCCTGTTCCAGTCGATCATCTGGATGCGGCAGGCGATGCGCACGTTGCGGGTGAACTGCATCGACGGGATCACCGCGAACACCGAGCGTCTCGGCGCCATGGTGGGCCAGAGCGTCGGCGTCATCACCGCGCTGACGCCGTACATCGGCTATTCCTCGGCAGCGGCACTGGCGAAGACTGCGTTGCTGACGGGGCGCGACGTCGCCGATCTCGTCGTGGACGCGGGTCTCATGGATCGCGCCCAGGTCGAGAAGTACCTGCGCACGGAACGCCTGACGGGCCTCGAGCCGCCAACGACCGCGATCCCCATCATCGCCCCGGAGGATCTCCCGTAACGCACGTCGACTGAGGCCAACGCCGCGAGGGGGGGCTGTGGGGTCAGCCGAAGAGTGCGGAGGCTTCTTCGTAGCGGGAGTGGGGTACTTCGTTGAGCTCGCCGAGGGCGTCGTCGAAGGTGACGCGCTCGATCTCGGTGCCACGCATCGAGAGCATCTCTCCCCAGGCGCCGTCGACGACGGCGTCTGCGGCGTGGAGGCCGAGGCGCGTCGCCAGAACGCGGTCGAAGCCGGAGGGCGAGCCGCCGCGCTGGATGTGACCCAGCACGGTCGAGCGGGTCTCGATCCCGGTCTTCTGTTCGATCATCGGGCCGAGGACTTCGCTGATCCCGCCGAGGCGCGGCCGGTTGAACGCGTCGAGGCCCTTGTCGGAGTATGCCTCTTCCTGGCCCTTCAGCTTGAAACCTTCGGCGACGACGACGAGCGGAGCACGGCCGCGCTCCGATGCGGACTCGACCTGCTCGCAGATGTCGTCGATCGTCAGGGGAACCTCGGGGATGCAGATGATGTGGGCACCGGCGGCCATTCCGGAGTGCAGGGCGATCCATCCGACGTGACGGCCCATGACCTCCGCGACCATACAGCGCTGATGGGAGTCACCGGTCGTACGCAGCCGGTCCATCGCCTCGGTGGCGATATTCACGGCCGTGTCGAAGCCGAACGAGTAGTCGGTCGCCGCGAGGTCGTTGTCGATGGTCTTCGGCACACCGACGACCGGCACGCCTTCCTTCCACAGCCGGTTGGCTGCCGCGAGCGTGCCCTCGCCGCCGATCGCGATGATGCCGTCGATCTTGTGACCGTAGAGGGTCTTGGTGATGTTCTCAGCGCCGCCGCGGTCACCCTCGTAGGGGTTCGTCCGGCTCGTTCCGAGAATCGTGCCGCCGACCTTCGACAGCCCCTTCACGTCCGCACGCTGAAGGGGGAAGAAATCGGCGTCGACCAGACCGCGCCAGCCGTCGCGGATTCCGACGAATTCGATGCCGTACTTCCGCGAGCCCTTGAGCACTGCTCCGCGGATGACGGCGTTCAAGCCTGGGCAGTCTCCGCCCGATGTGAGGATCCCGATCTTCATGCTCCGAGACTATCGGTTCCGGCCGGTGCGACGTTACGCGGAAAGCGCCTCACGGAGGAGTGATTTGAGCGTCGCGAGCTGCACGGATTCGACGTCCTCTGCCGGCATCTGCGCACCGTCGAGGGCGCGGGCGGCGAGGCCCTCCTTCGAGTCGATCAGTTCGGCGATCCGCTGATCGATCGTGTGCGCCGCGACGATGCGCCACGCCGTGACGGGCTCGCCCTGTCCGATGCGGTGCACGCGGTCGATCGCCTGCGTCTGCTCGGCGGCGGTCCAGCTCAATTCGGCGAGGACGACGTTCGAGGCAGCCTGCAGGTTGACGCCGACACCGGCTGCCGTGAGCGAACACACGGCGACGCCGACGGCGGGGTCTTCGTTGAACGCATCGATTGCGTCCTGCCGCGCCTGGGCCGTCTGCTCGCCGCGGATCGACACGGAGGTGAGACCGGCTTCGCGGAAGTGCTTCTCGGCGCTGTCCATGACGTCGATGTGCTTCGCGAAGAAGACCACCTTGCCGACCGAGCGCTGCAGTTGCACCGCGTAGTCGGCAGCGAGCTGAGCCTTGCCCTGTCCGATGCGGCGCACCATCGAGAAGACGTTGTCGCCGTCGGTTCCCGCCGCGCGGGATTCGTCGAGCTCCCCCGACGCCACGAGATGCACGATGTCTTCGTCGATATCCCCCGGCGCGCGCTCGCGATCGCCGCGCGCCGTGAGGATCCGGTGGTAGCGGTCGACGAGGCGTCGCTGGAGCTCGCGCTCCGCCTGCGCGATGGAGCGGCCGAACTCGTCGTCCAACTGCACCGGCATGTCGGCGATGAGCTTGTCCGGAAGGTCCTTCGCGACGTCCCTCTTGCGGCGACGCACGATGCCAAGGTCGATGACGGCCTGGCGTGCTGCCGGGTAGAACGATTTGTCCGCCGGTGTGTATCCCGCTGCGTCGAGGCTCTCCATGAGCTCGGGGCCGGGCTTCGTGCCGTCGGCCCATCCGAGGAACCGCCAGATCGCGTCGAAGTCCTCGACGTCGTTGATGAGCGGCGTTCCGGTCAGCGCCATCAGCAGGGGGTCTCCGCCCGGCGCGGTCTCGCGGATGCGTTGGCCGAGGGCGAGCACATTCTGCGACCGCTGCGAGCTGAGGTTCTTGATGAAGTGCGCCTCGTCGACGACCATGCCTCGCAACCCGATCTCGCTCAGCCACGCGAGGTGGCGGTCGAGGATCTCGTAGTTGACGATGAACACGTCGGCGAATGCGTCGACGTCGTTGCCGTCTCCCGTGATGACCGTCGCGCGACGCTGCGGGGTCCACCGCTCGACCTCGCGCGCCCAGTTCATCTTCACCACATTCGGGACGACGACCAGCATCGGGTAGGCGTTCGCGACGCTGGCGGCGAGCACCGACTGCGCAGTCTTTCCGAGGCCCGGCTCGTCGGCGAGCAGGAATCGACGGTGCCCGGCACGCACGGCCTCGAGGAACCGCGACTGGTGGTCCATGATCTCGAGGCCGCGCGGCGAAAGCCGATCGAACTCGGGCAGCTCCGGGAGCTGCATCGTCGCGGCCCCGCCGCCGGCGCCCTGAGCGAACGCCTTGTAGAGCGGCCCCATCAGCTCCCAGCTGTCGAGCTGCCGACGCGGCTGGGTCGCCGGTGTGAACCGGGACGGCTCCGGGGCGAGGAACGGGTTCGAGTCGATCCGGGCCTCGACCTGAGGGGGCCGCACGGCCCGCTCCGCTGCCACGGCCGGCACGATCGGCGCCGCGACCTTCGGCTTCGCATCGTCGATGACGAGGTCCTCGGGTGGCAGTTCGACTCCCGCGTCGAGCAGCCAGTCGCGGCGCATGCGCTTCGCGACGGGACTCGTGGCCTGGTCGACTTCGAGCAGCTGGATCAGCGAGGTGTCGCGTGCCGCCGTCTTCGCGAGGATCGTCGCGACGCCGTCGAGTCGCTTGAGCAACTCTGCGCGCGCCGAATCGGAGAGCTCGTGGTCTTCCTTGACGCGTGCGCGCTCTTCGCGCACGAGGAAGGCGATGACCTGGAACTTCACGCGGTTGGTCGGCCCCAGCTTGTTCTTCTGAGACTTCGCCTCAACCTCACGCACCTTGCGCGCGAGGATCGGGATGATCGGTGCCACGTCGTCGCGTCGTGCGGACGAGGACTTCTTGCGCTGTCGCGCGGGTGCCGTGGTCGGCATGCTCCTCCTGAGCCGAATAGCCGTTGCCGTCAGAGGCGAACGGGCCGTGAGGTCGTGCATCGCAGGTTGCGGCTGTGAGCCGGTCCGACGAACGCGGACTGAGCGCGCAGCCGTCGTCCCCCGCGGGTAACGCTAGATATTCTACGCCATGCCTTCCACTCCGGCGGTAACCTGGACCCATGCCCACCGAGCTGACAGAAGAATACGTCGCGTCGACGATCGATCACGCGATCCTCAAGCCGGATCTCGCGCGTGCAGATGTCGACCGCGAGCTCGACATCGCCGCGGAATGGGGCGTGTTCAGCGTGTGCGTTCGCCCGTCGGACGTCGCGTACGCGGTTCGGCGTCTCGACAGCACGGGTGTCGCCGTCGGCACCGTCATCGGGTTCCCCCATGGCACCACGTCGACGGCGGCGAAGGTCGCCGAGCTCCGTCAGGCGCGTGCGGACGGCGCGAGCGAGTTCGACATGGTGGTGCACATCGGCGCCCTCCGCGACGGCGATGACGACCGCGTCACGGACGACATCCGCCGCGTCGTCGAAGCGGCGGACGGCATGGTGACGAAGGTGATTCTCGAGACGAGTCTCCTCGACGACGAGCAGATCGCGCGCGGCTCGCGCCTGACGGAGCTGGGTGGCGCGGACTTCGTCAAGACGTCGACCGGCTTCGCGGGCGGCGGCGCGACGGTACCGCACGTCGAGCTGATGCGAGCGTCCGTCTCCTCGAAGACCCAGGTCAAGGCCTCTGGCGGCGTGCGCGGTCTCGATGCCGCCTCGGCGATGCTCGCAGCGGGCGCGACGCGGCTCGGCACGAGCGCGAGCGCGGCGATCCTCGGCGAATTGCGCACGCGACTGTCGGGCGGTCCCGCTTCGTCCGCAGAAGACGGATCCAGTTACTGACGCAGTGCGTCACGCGCGGCATCGACGTCGTCGCGCATCTGAGCGATGAGAGCGTCGAGGCCTTCGAACGCGACCATCCCGCGGAGTCGCGAGACGAACTCGACGTCGACGGTGCGTCCGTAGAGGTCGAGGTCGTCGCGATCCAGCACGTGCGCCTCGACGACGCGCTCGGGCACGTCGTCGAATGTCGGATTCGTGCCGACAGAGATCGCCGCAGGGTGCCGCGCGCCGGACCCGAGGACTCCTTCCGCGGGCCGCACGGAGAGCCAGCCGGCGTACACGCCGTCGGCGGGCACGAACCCGTCCAGACTCGGAGCAAGATTCGCCGTGGGAAAGCCGAGATCGTGACCGCGACGCTTGCCGTGCACGACCTCGCCGCGGACGCCGTGGTCGTGGCCGAGGAGCTTCGCGGCACGTTCCACGTCGCCGGCCGTCAGCAGCTCGCGGATCCAGGTGGATGACACGCGTCGGTCATCCGCGACGTCGGCGGAACGGCTCGCGACCGGTGGAATGACCTCGACCGTGAAGCCGCGTTCCTCGCCCATGCGTCGTAGCAGCGTCGCATCGCCCGCGCCGCGGTGCCCGAAGCGGAAGTCCTCGCCGATGAGCACGCGCCGTGCGCGCAGCCCGTCGACGAGGTAACGCAGGACGAACTCCTGCGCGGGAACTGACGCGAGCGCCGCGTCGAACGTGAGCACGAGCGCCGCGTCGAGGCCGGCCGCCGCGAGAAGGTCGATCTTCTGAGCGATCGACACCACCTGCTCCGGGGCCTTGTCGGGCGCGATCGTCGCGAGCGGATGGCGGTCGAACGTCACCGCGACGGTGCGCGCATCGTCGGCGGCGGCGTCCACGAGCAACTTCTCGATCAGCGCGCGGTGGCCGGCATGGACGCCGTCGAACTTGCCGATGGCGACGACCGTGGAGCCGAATTCATCCGGCATCTCGGCGGGGTCGTTCAACACGATCATGCGGTGTCCTTCCGTGCGCGCTCGCGTTTGGTTGCGAGGTACCAGATGCCGACGAGCGGCAGCACGAGAGGGATCCATACGTAGCCGCTGCCGTAGAGCGACCACACCGTGGCGTCGGCGTGGAAGATCTCCGGGACGGCCCAGCTGAGCGTGCCGATCACGAGAACGCCGACGAGTTCGAAGAGCACCGCGGCCCAGGCGACGCGATACCACCTGCGGCTCGCGGACAGCATGAGGGCGACAGTGGCGATCACGTAGACGACGGCGGCAGCGGCGCTGAGCAGGTACGGGATCGGCGCCTCGTCGAACCGGCCGACGATCTGGACGAACGATCGCCCGCTCGCACCGAGCGCCATAACGCCGTAAACGAACGTGAGCACGGTGCCGATGCCCGTGACGCGGCGCGATGATCGAGTGTCAGACATACCTGAGCCAGTTTATCCGGCGCGTGACGGCGTTCAGGCCACGACCTGGATCGTCCAGATGACATGCATCCGGTAGAGCATCACCGCGACCGCGAGCACGAGCACACCCATCACGACGACGCTCCAGCGGCCGCGGTCCACGAACGCCCAGACGATGCCGGCGATCGGAAGAACCGCCGCAGAGATCAGGTACGTCCAGAACTCGAGCAGGCTGCCGGTCGGCGCGTTTCCGGCGAACGGAGCGACGATCGCGACGACGATCTGCGCGAGGAGAAGGAGCTGCACGAGCGCGAGGGATCCGACCGAGACGTCTCCGGGGCGGCGGCCAGCGAGACCCAGCGCCACGCACAGGACGCCCGCGACGACGGCCACGACGATCTGCGCGATCGTGAACCACAGAATCATCGGTCTTCTCCCTGCCGCTCCGGCATGTTCATCGTGCTCTTCATCGTCTCGCCACGACGTTCGACGACGCCGATGAGCTCTCCGTCTGGGTCGACCGCGGCGCGGTGGCCGTCGAATGGCTCGGGCACGGCGACACGCTTGCCATGGCGCAGGTCGCGCGCGACGTCGGACGTGACCTCGAGCGCACCCAGCACACGAGCGGCGACGTCCGCAGGCGGCAGGATCGGTGCCCGTTCGAGCTCGTCTGCTCCGCTCGCCTCGTCGACCGAGAACTCGCCGATGCGCGTGCGACGCAGCATCGTCAGATGCCCGCCGACGCCGAGAGACGCACCGAGATCGCGGGCGAGCGCACGGATGTAGGTGCCTGTCGAACAGTCGATCTCCGCGTCGATGTCGATGAATCCGGCGTCACGGCGGACCGCGGAGACGGCGAACCGCGAGACGGTCACGTTCCGCGCAGCCAGCTCGACCGTCTCGCCGGCACGCACGCGGTCGTAGGCGCGACGCCCATCGACCTTCACGGCCGAGACGGCGCTCGGCACCTGCGCGATGTCGCCCGTCAGCGCGGCGACGCCATCGCGGATCCGTTCGTCGGAGACCGCCTCGAGGTCGGCGCGCGAGCTGACGTCGACGACGTCGCCCTCGGCGTCGTCCGTGCTCGTCGCGGATCCGAGTCTGATCGTCGTGCGGTAGGTCTTATCGAGCCCGACGATGAACGTCAGCAGGCGCGTGGCCGCTTCGACCCCGACGACGAGCAGCCCCGTCGCCATCGGGTCCAGCGTGCCGGCGTGGCCGACTTTGCGGGTCCCGCGCGCGCGGCGGGCCCGCGCGACGACGTCATGACTCGTCACGCCGGACGGTTTGTCGACGAGCAGGATCCCGGATTCAGCCACCGAGTCAGTCTAGAGCGCGAGCTGTGTGGCTGAGAACTTCCGCGACCGTCAGGCGCAGGGCTCGTACGCGGGCTCTTCGCCCGTGATCACGGAGACGCCGACGGCGCCGTCATAGCCGGAGAGGTAGGAGAAGACGAGAGTGCCGTCGCCGTTGTCGTCGGCGATGTTCACGAACGATCGGTTGGCGATGACCGACGTGACCTCTTCGGCGCTCTCGTACGTGCCGAGCACCTGCTGCTTCGTCGACCCGAGGCCGAGGCCCTCAGCGGTGCGCGGCCCGACGCCCATGGTGTCGCCGTTCCAGCCGACGCTCACTTCGACGATGTCGTCGGTGCCGTCGTAGCGGTCCTTGATCACCATGATGTCGTAGGCGTTGTCCTTCGCGAACCCGTAGGCGACGCCATCGCAGTCGAACGGGCCGACGCCCGTGTCCTCGATCTCGTCGAGCACGTCGTCGAAGTTCTCGGTGACCGAGACAGGGCCGATGCCCTCGGTCGACACGACCCAGCTGTCGGCGTTCGACGGGTCGTCCGCCGGGGTCTCCGTCGGCGTCGGCGTCGGCGAGGTGACACCGGGCGTCGTCGGGGAGATCGACGTCGACGCAGAGCTCTCCGGAACGGCCGGAACATCGGAGGTACACGACGCGAGTATGCTCGCGGCCAGGAGAGCGGCGGCCGTGACGGCGGCCGCGCGGCCGGCGCGCGCGTGCGTCATGCTGCCTCCTGAGTCACGTGTGGGGTTCCTTTTCGAGCGTACGCGGCGAAAAGCACGGCGAGGTCACGAATCCGCCCGACAATGCAACCGTTCCATCACGATCCGCTCGACATAAACTGATCGGATGCGTTCTCGCCGCCTCGCCGACGTCCTCGTGCCCTGGTACCAGCAGACGGCGCGCGACCTTCCCTGGCGGCGTAGCGGGTTCGGCGCGTGGGGCACGCTCGTGAGCGAGTTCATGTTGCAGCAGACGCCGGTCACACGCGTGATTCCGATGCTCGAAGCATGGCTCGAACGCTGGCCGACCCCCGACGCATTGGCCGGCGCTTCGCCCGCAGAGGCCGTCACGCAGTGGGCGAACCTCGGATACCCACGACGCGCGCTCTGGCTGCACCGGGCGGCCGTCGAGATCCGCGACCGGCACGACGGGATCGTCCCCCGCGACGTCGACGAACTGCTCTCGCTCACCGGCGTCGGCGACTACACGGCACGCGCGGTCGCCGTGTTCGCCTACGGCGACCGCCACCCCGTCGTCGACACCAACTCGCGACGAGTGATCGCACGAGCCATCCACGGCCGCACCCACCCGGACGCCGCACACCGCCGCGACCTCGACGAGATGTCGGACCTTCTCCCCCACGCCGACTCCGACGCCGCCATCATGAACGCGGCCGTCATGGAACTCGGACAGGTGGTGTGCATGGCACGCTCGCCACGCTGCGACGTCTGCCCCGTCCGCGACATGTGTGCATGGGTCGCTGCGGGATCGCCCTGGACAGCCGACACCCGCCGTAAGCAGGCGAAGTACGAAGGCAGCGACCGTCAGGCGCGCGGCCTGGTGCTGAAGGCGCTGCGCGGTGCCGCGCCGGATCCGCTGCCCGAGGACGCGCTGCTCACCGGCTGGCACGATCCCCGCCAACGCGACCGCGCTCTCGCGTCGCTCTACGAGGACGGCCTCATCGAGCCGGACGGGGACCTCGTCCACCTCCCGCGCCGCTGACGGCTCGCGCCCGCCCCACCCGAGATCCGGCCGGAGCGCCACAGCCCCGCCTCGCCCGTGCACGCCGAGCGAACCGTGACCCTTCTCGCCCACGCCGCAAGCGAAGCGGAGCGGGCATGCCGCGTGCGCCGCTGGCATCGGGCCTGGCGGGAAGGATCCGCGCATCGCGGATCCGGGGGACTGCGGCGCAGGCGGCATGCCCGCGCAGCGATCCGAACAGCAGCAGTTACGACTCGTGCTTGTACGGATCCTCGTCACCGGCGTACTGCGCACCGGCGGCCAGACCGTGCACCTGCTCGTCGCGCTCGCGCGCCTGACGAAGCAGCTCGGTCATGTGCGACGCCTCCTCGGGGAGCGCGTCGGGGATGAACTCGAGCGTCGGCGTCAGCCGGGTGTTGAGCTTGCGGCCGACTTCACTGCGGAGCAGGCCGGTCGCGGCCTTGAGCGCGATGGCGGAGCCCTCGCGCTCCTCGTCGGTGCCGTACACGGTGTAGAACACGCTGGCGTGCTGCAGGTCCCCCGTCACGCGCACGTCGGTGATCGTGACGAAGCCGAGGCGCGGATCCCGAAGCCCCTTCTGCAGGCGCTCCGAGAGGACCACGCGAATGCGGTCGGCGACGCGTGCCTGCCGTTCTGAACCGGCCATGATCTTCCCCTTTCCGGGACCGCTCTGCCGGGCGGCGCGGATGCCGCCCGGCAGAGCCGAGATGTGCGTTCTACGCTACGCGATCAGTCGCGCGGCTTCTCGACCATCTCGATGGTCTCGATCTCGTCGCCGATCTGGATGTCCTCGTACTTGCCGAGGCCGATACCGGCTTCGAAGTCGGTCCTGACTTCGGTGACATCGTCCTTGAATCGCCGCAGCGAGTCGATGGCGAGACCGTCGGCGAGCACGACGCCATCGCGGATGATGCGCGCCTTGGCGTTGCGCGTGATCGTTCCACTTGTGACGAGCACACCGGCGATGTTCCCGACCTTCGAGGAGCGGAAGATCTCCCGCACCTCGGCCAGACCGGCCTGCTTCTCCTCGAATTCCGGCTTGAGCATGCCCTTGAGCGAGGATTCCACGTCGTCGATCGCGTTGTAGATGACGTTGTAGAAGCGCACGTCGACGCCCTCACGCGCAGCAGCCTCGCGGGCCTTCGTGTCGGGACGAACGTTGAAGCCCAGCACGATCGCGTTGTCGATCGTGGCGAGGTCGATGTCGCTCTCCGTGATGGCACCGACTCCGCGGTGAATGATCCGCAGCTGCACGCTGTCATCGACCTCGATCTTCATGAGGGACTCCTCAAGCGCCTCGACGGCACCGGAGACGTCACCCTTGATGATGAGGTTGAGCGACTCGACCTTGCCTTCCTCGAGGGCCTTCGTGAAGTCCTCGAGAGACAGACGCTTGCGGGCCTTCGCGAGGGCCGCGTTGCGCTCAACCGCTTCACGCTTCTCAGCGATCTGGCGGGCCGTACGGTCGTCCTCGGGGACGAGGAACAGGTCACCGGCGCGTGGCACCGAGTTGAGTCCCTGAACCTGGACGGGCCGAGCGGGCGCCGCCTCCTGGACGCGCTCGCCGTGCTCGTCGATCATCGCGCGCACGCGGCCGAAGGCCGTGCCCGCGACGATCGGGTCGCCGACGCGGAGGGTTCCGCCCTGAACGAGGACCGTCGCAACGGATCCGCGTCCCTTGTCGAGCTTCGCCTCGATCGCGATACCGCGTGCTTCCTTGTTGGGGTTCGCACGGAGGTCGAGACCGGCGTCCGCGGTGAGCAGCACGGCGTCCAGGAGTTCCTGGATCCCCTGGTTCTCACGCGCCGAGACGTCGACGAACATGACCTCGCCGCCGTACTCTTCCGCGATGAGGCCGTACTCGGTGAGCTGCGAACGAACCTTCGCGGGGTTCGCCTCGGGCTTGTCGACCTTGTTGACCGCGACGACGATCGGCACGTCCGCGGCCTTGGCGTGGTTCAACGCCTCGACCGTCTGCGGCATGATGCCGTCGTCGGCCGCGACCACGAGGATCGCGATGTCGGTCACGTCGGCACCACGGGCACGCATCGCCGTGAAGGCCTCGTGACCCGGGGTGTCGATGAAGGTGAGCGCGCGGTCGTGACCGTCGTGCTCGGTCCACACCTGGTAGGCACCAATGTGCTGGGTGATGCCCCCGGCCTCGGCCTCGGTGACGGTGGTGTCACGGATCGCATCGAGCAGACGCGTCTTACCGTGGTCGACGTGACCCATGACGGTCACGACGGGCGGACGGATCTCGAGATCCTCGTCATCCTCGTCCAGCTGCTCCTGCTCGAGGTCGAGACCGAAGCTTCCGAGGAGCTCCTTGTCCTCGTCCTCCGGCGAGACGACCTCAACCTTGTAGCCGATCTCGGCGCCGAGCACCTCGAACGTCGACTCGTCGAGCGACTCGGTTGCGGTTGCCATCTCACCGAGGTGGAACAGCACTGTCACGAGGTTCCCGGGAGGAACCGGAACACCGTGCATCTGCTCGATCTTCTCGGCGAAGTCGGCGATCGACGCGCCGCGACGCATGCGGATGACGGTGTCGCCGTCGCCGCGCGGAACCTTGACGCCGCCGACGACGGGCGCCTGGCGCATCTCGAACTCTTGGCGCTTGGCGCGACGCGACTTACGCTGCCGAGACTTGCCGCCCCCCTTTCCGAACGCACCGGCCGTGCCGCCGCGGCGACCACCGGGTCCGGGGCGACCGGCGAAGCCGCCGCCCGGGCGGAACCCGCCGGGTCCGCCACCGGGAGCGCCCGGACGCTGCTGGAACGGAGCGCCGCCGGGACGACCGCCGCCGGCACCGGGACGCCCCCGACCGCCGGGACGACCCGGCTTGGGGGCACCGGGACGCGGAGCCTGGGGCTTGGGAGGGCGCGGGATGTTGCCAGGGCTCGGCCGCTGGCCCATGCCCTGCGCGGAGGAGTATGGGTTGTTGCCGGGGCGGGGCCCGCCCGGGCGCTGCCCCATCCCCTGCGATGAGGAGTAGGGATTGTTGCCGGGGCGCGCCTGACCGGGGCGCGGCGGCTGGGACGTGCCCTGCGGCTTCGCCTCGCTCGGGGCGCGCTTCGGCGCCTGCGGCTTCACCGCACCGGGAGACGGTGCAGAGGAGGCCTTCGGCTCGTCCTTCGGGGCGGCCGGCTTCGACGCGGGCGTCGGCTTTGCCGAACCGGGCGTCGCGGGGGTCGCCTTCTGCGGCGCCTTGGGCGCCGGCTTCGCGGCCGGCTTCTTGTCCTCGGCCGGCTTCGCGCCGCCCTCGGCCTCGAACGCGGCGCGCAGCTTGCGCGCGACCGGCGGTTCGATCGTCGACGACGGGCTCTTCACGAACTCGCCGATCTCCTTGAGCTTCGCGAGGGCCGTCTTACTGTCGACGCCGATCTCAGCCGCGATCTCGTGTACGCGTGGTTTAGCCACAATTCTCCTGTCTGGGCGAGTCTGCCCAGGCAGGGCAGACCTCTAAAGGCGGACGGGTCTCATTTCGAGCCGTTCACTTGTCTTCCATAGCTGTTCAGCCGTTCTGTGAGTGTCTGCGTGTCGAGTGGTCCCGGCACACGGAGTGCTCGCACGAAAGCGCGGCGCTGGATGGCCAGCTCCGCGCACCTGTGATCCGGATGCACCCACGCGCCCCTCCCCGACGCCGAACCACGTTCATCGATGACGAGGTGGGATTCGGAGGCGATCACCCGCAGAAGAGCGGATCGGGAGTCGCGCGTGCGGCATCCGACGCACGTTCGTACAGGTTCCATCCTACACCTCTCCAACGTCATGAATCACTGACGCGTCGCAGGCGCACATATCGAAAGGCGGAGGAGGAAGGCGCACCGTGGTGCGGCGACTGACGACAACGCAGCGAGATGTGTGCCTACGGCGCGTCAGTCGAGGATGCTGTCGGGTTGGATGTCGATCTTCGCGCCCGTCAACTTGGCGGCGAGACGGGCATTCTGCCCCTCCTTGCCGATCGCGAGCGACAGCTGGTAGTCGGGCACGAGTGCGCGCACGGCCCTGGTCTTCTCGTCGAGCACGAAGCTCGAGGAGACCTTCGCGGGCGAGAGGGCGTGCGCAACGAACGTCGCGATGTCGGCGTCGTAGTCCACGATGTCGATCTTCTCGCCGCCGAGCTCATCCTGCACCGCGCGAACGCGGCGCCCCAGCTCGCCGATGCACGAACCCTTCGCATTGATCGACGGGTCCTTCGCCGTGACGGCCATCTTCGTGCGGTGGCCGGCTTCGCGCGCGAGCGACGTGATCTCGACGAGCCCCGAGGCGATCTCCGGAACTTCGAGCGCGAACAGCTTGCGGACGAGCCCCGGGTGCGTCCGAGACACGGTGATCGACGGGCCCTTCATTCCGCGCGAGACGCTCGTGACGTAGACCCGGACGCGGGAACCGTGCGAGTACTCCTCGCCGGGGACCTGCTCCTCAGGCGGCAGCATCGCCTCGACGGTGCCGAGGTCGATGTGAATCATGCGCGGGTTCGGGCCCTGCTGCACCACGCCGGCGACGATGTCGCCCTCCTTGCCGCGGAACTCACCGAGTACCGCGTCATCGGCGATGTCCCGCAGACGCTGGCTGATGACCTGCTTCGCAGCGTAGGCGGCGATCCGCCCGAACTCCTCAGGGTTCTGCTCTTCTTCGCCGATGACGGCGCCCTCGTCGTCCGTGACGGGCGTCAGGACGGCGACGTGACCCGTCTTGCGGTCGAGCTCGGCGCGCGCACCCGTGGGAAGCTCGCCGGACTGCGTCATGTGCTTTGCGAATGCCGTGAGCACCGCCTGCTCGATGATCGCCGCGAGTTCGTCGAACGGGATCTCCTTCTCACGCTCGATCGAACGCAGAAGTGCAAGATCGATCTCCACAGCAGCCTCCCTATTCAGCTCTCCCACCGGCTCACGTTCATGCCGGTGTCGACATGACGATACCCGATGACGTCGGCCGAGTTCCTGGGTACGGGCGGCCGCGATCGTCCGGAGCAGGGGACGCGCCGTCAGCAGGCGCCGACGTGCCCCCACGGGCCCGAGGAGTTCCCGGGAGTCTGATTGCGCGTCCACCAGGCGGCTTCGTACATCTCGCCGTCGGACACGACACGCTCGCCGCCCGTATAGACCTGCGAGCTCGTCCAGCCCGCGACCTCGCTATCCGTGCACTGGATCAGTTCGCCCTGCTCCATCCACGACCCCCACGGAGAGGCGCCGGGACGCTCCGTCGTCCACCACTGCGCGACATACGTGGCATCGCCCAGCGTGACCGTGTCGCCGTTGTCGTAGACGACGTCCTCCTGCCACTCCGGCGCAGTCGATCCGTCTGCGCCAGCGATGCCGACCAGGATCGGATTGTGATCGCTCGCTCGGAAGACCGAGTCGTCGTACAGCAGCGTCGCGTGGTAGTTGAAGCGGCTGTATTCGAAGCCGACCTGCTCCTGCGCGTTGATCTGCCAGACGTCGACCCCGGTCACAAGCGCGAGCGCGGCGCTGTTGGCGAACACGTGATCGAGCGAACCGTCTAAACCGTCGTAGTTATAGGTAGCCTCGCCACCATTCAGCGCATAGTTAAGGTTCGTGTAACCGTCGGCCTCGATCGCGCGCACCGGATCCTCAGCCGCGTACGCATTGAAGTCACCCGCGAGGAAGACCGCGTCGATGTCCGTCGTCTCCTGCACCTCCGCGGCGAAGGCAACGAGAGCCTCGGCCTGGCGGATGCGATCCGGGTTGGCATTGCCCTGTCCGGTGCCGTCGTCGGTTCCGGATCCCTTCGATTTGAAGTGGTTGGCGCTCACGAGGAATGCGTCGTCGTCATCGGCACCGACTGCCCTGAAGCCCTGGAAGAGCGGCTCACGGGCGTTGTCGAAGGCGGGGTCGCCCACGAGGATGTGCGACTCGCCGACGAGTTCGACGGCCGTTGTGCGGAAGAGGAAACCGTTGCGGATCACGTCCTCTCCGTCCGGCACGTCGGCCGGGCTCGCGGCGTAATCCCACTCTCCTGCTCCGTCCTTCTCATTGAGGGCACGGGTGAGCGTGGCGAGCGCCTCGTCGCGATCCTTGCCGAAGGCGGACGAGGTCTCGATCTCCTCAAGCGAGACGATGGAAGCGTCGAGCGCCCGGATGGCCGCCACGATCTTCGCCTCCTGGCGTTCAAGGCTCTCGAGTGTCGCGGCGCCGCGCGGACCGTCGGGAGTGCAACGGTTCGCCGTGATCGGGGCGCCCTCACGGTCGGTGTACAACGTGCACTCGCCCTGCCCGGAATCGACGAACTCCTGCGCGGTGGTCGAGAAATAGTTGAGCACGTTGAAGGTCGCGAGGGTGAGGTCCCCGCCGACGTCCGCAGGCTCGGCGTTCGCGGCACGTTCGTCGCTGAACGTGACGAACTCGGATCCGTCGCCGGAGACCGGGAGGGTGGGCTGCAGCCTCCAGCCGCCGTAGCGGTGATCCAGCACGAAGGGCTGTTCGAAGCTGACGTGGGAGCCCACGCGCACCGGATTGTCCGGCGTCAGGTAGGACAACGGAACGTCCTGCTGATTGTTGAAGTTGGTGCTGCGCGCGTCGTCGAGCACGATCGACTTCGCCGCGTTCTCGGCCTGGCGCTGGGCGATCGCCTCGGTGTCGTGCGGATCGATGTCGGCCGTCGGCTGGCGCAGCGTCTCCTCGCCGGCCGCGAGGCCGAACGAGCCGTAGAAGTTCGCGTCGTAGTTGTCGGTGACGGTGAAGGGCGCGTCGAACCGCACGAGCTCGCTCTCGTGCGCTTCCTTGCCATGCTCGGTCTGGATGAGAGCCCAGTCAGTGACGGGCACGACCCTCCCGAGGTCGTCGTCCAGCACTTCGATCGCGTCGACCGTGATCTCGGTGAGCCCCTCGTACTCGCTCACCTCGCCCGTGACGGCGACGCTGTCGCCGATCTCGGCGCGGGCGCGATCACCCCACACGAAGATCGCGTCGCTCGCGTCGTCGTCCGGATCGCCGGCCGGATCCTGCATCGTGAATCCGTTGAACCCTCCCTCGCGCCAGTCGGCCGTCACGACGCCCGCGACGGTGACCGTCTGGCCCTGCATGGGGGAGGCGCCGCCCGTCCCCTGCACCTCGGCGATGGTCGCGTCGACGCTCTCCGGCGGATCCGCCGGCTCGGGACCGGGGTCGTCGGATCCGACGGTCTCGCCCGCGGCGTTCACCGGGTTCGGGTCCCCCACCGTGAAGTCCGCCGAGTTGTCGTCGCTGTCGCCTCCGTCCGCGCGAGACGCGCTCGTGGCGTTGCTGAGCGCTCCCGCCGCGGCCTTCTCGAAGGAGATGGCGAAGCCGTACCCCACCATGTCGACCAGGCCTTCGGCACCCGCGAGGTCGCCCTCGGTCGACGGATACTGTCCGTCGCCCTCGTAGAGGTAGACGCGTCCCTGGGAGCCCGACATGTTGATGGACCCGACCTGGTCGGCCTCGGGAAGGGGGTCAGCGGATCCGCTGCCCGCCGCGAACTGCACGAGGAAGTGCGCGCCGGGTGCGACGTCGCCGTCAAGTGCGATGTTCCCGCCCGACCCGCCGCCAGACGACTTGTACTCGAGTCGAAGGCCGGCGAGCGGGATGCTCTCGCTCGTGGGGTTGAACAGCTCGACGAAGTCGTTCGACAGCGGGGCCCCGCTGTTGCCTCCCCCGCCGTATACCTCGCTGATGACGAGACCGGATCCGTCTGGCGCGGCGACGGCGGTGGTCGGCGCCGCCGCGAGGCCTGCCACGAGCATTCCCGCTGCGGCGATCGTGGCGGCGGCACGGCGCCTGGGCTGGTGGGGCATCACGTGAACTCCCGAAGGTGAGGGTGAACCGGCGGACACGTCAGCGTGACACCGGCGCGTTTCCACCTCCTGTCCGGATGATGACGGGAAGGGAAACCGCGCTGCTCATCATTCCCCACACCACCGACAGGGGGAACCTTCGCTCCGGATCAGGCAGTGAGCCGCGCGATGGCCTCCGCGACCGGCACCGTCTCGCGGTCGCCCGTGCGCCGGTCCCACAGCTCGACGTCGCCGTCCTTCGCGCCGCGGCCCGCGACGACGAGCTGCGGCACGCCGAGGATCTCCGCGTCGCCGAACTTCACGCCCGGCGACGTCTTGGGGCGGTCGTCGAACAGCACGTCCTTGCCATCGGCCTCGAGCGCGGCGATGAGCTCATCGGCGAGGTCGTACGCTTCCTGACCCTTGCCGGTCGCGACGACGTGGATGTCGAACGGCGCGATCTGCTCGGGCCAGATGAGGCCCTTGTCGTCACTGAACAGCTCGGCGATGGCCGCGAGGATGCGTGTGACGCCGATCCCGTAGGACCCCATCGTCACCGTGACCTGCTTGCCGTTCTCGTCGAGCACCGTGAGGCCGAGTGCCTCGGCGTACTTGCGCCCCAGCTGGAAGACGTGACCGATCTCCATCCCGCGCTCGAGGGTGACGGGTCCGGATCCGTCCGGCGCCGGATCGCCCTCGCGCACGTTCGCGACCTCGACGGTGCCGTCGCCGGTGAAATCGCGCCCCGCGACGAGGCCGTAGACGTGCTTGTCGGCCGCGTTGGCGCCCGTGATCCACGTGGATCCGTCGACGACGCGCGGGTCAAGGAGGTAACGGATCCCCGTGGCCGATTCCTCGCCGAGCACGGCGCCCGACTCATTCCACGGGCCGATGAAGCCGCGCACGAGACCAGGATGCTTCGCGAGGTCCTCCGCGGTCGCCGGCTCGACCTCGGCCGGCGCGAAGGCGACCTCGGCGCGCTTGTCGTCGACGTCGCGATCCCCCGGCAGTCCGACGACGACGATCTCACGGGATCCGTCGAGCTGCGTGACTGCGAGCACAACGTTCTTCAGGGTGTGCGCGGCAGTCCAGCCGCCCTCGGGCGCTCCGGGAACGTGCGCGTTCGCGTGGTCGACGAGCGTCGCGATCGTCGTCGTGCCCGGCGAGTCGTAGACGACGGGAGCGGGGGCGCCCGTGGCGTCGATCGGATCCGGTGCCGTCGCCGTATAGGCCTCGACGTTCGCCGCGTACCCGCCCGCGCTGCGGACGAACGTGTCCTCCCCGACAGACGTGGGGTGGAGGAACTCCTCGCTCCGGGATCCACCCATCGCGCCCGCGTCGGCCTCGACGATGACGTATTCCATTCCGAGGCGGGTGAAGATGCGCTCGTAGGCCGCACGCTGTGCGTCGTAGCTCGCATCGAGGCCCTCGTCGGTGTAGTCGAACGAGTAAGCGTCCTTCATCGTGAATTCACGGCCGCGCAGCAGGCCCGCACGCGGTCGCGCCTCGTCGCGGTACTTGTCCTGGATCTGATAGATCGTCAGCGGCAGGTCCTTATAAGAGGCGTAGAGATCCTTCACCAGCAGGGTGAAGGCCTCCTCGTGCGTCGGCGCGAGCAGGTAGTCGGCCCCCTTGCGATCCTGGAGCCGGAACAGCGCATCGCCATACTCCTGCCAGCGTCCGGTCCGCTCGTACGGCTCGCGCGGCATGAGTGCCGGGAAGTGCACTTCCTGGGCGTCCGCGCGCTCCATCTCCTCACGGATCACCTGCTCGAGGCGTGCCTTCACGCGCAGTCCGAGCGGCAGCCACGCGAAGATCCCCGGCGCCTGGCGACGGATGTATCCGGCGCGGATGAGCAGCTTATGGCTGCGCACCTCGGCGTCAGCGGGGTCCTCGCGGAGGGTACGGACGAAGAGCTTCGAAAGACGTGTGACCACGCGTCGAGTCTATTCCGTCGCCGCGGCTGCCTCGTCGCCGTCCCGTTCGTCCGTCGGGAGGAGTTTTAGCCCGAGTGCCGCGCCGACGATGCCGGCGAGGAAGACGACGCGCCAGAACGTGATCGGCTCGGCACCCGTCGCCATCGCGTACGCCACGGTCAGTGCTGCGCCGAGTCCCGTCCACAGCGCGTACGCGGTGCCGATCGGGATCTCGCGCATGGCCCAGCCGAGTCCGAGCATGCTCGCGACGAGCGCGACGAGGAACACCGCGGTCGGAACGGGCCGCGAGAAGCTGTCGCTCGCTCCGAGCGCCGTCGCCCAGACGGCCTCGAGCACGGCGCTGACGAAGAGGATCACCCAGTGCATCAGGACACCGCCTTCAGCCCGATGACGCTCGCGACGAGCAGCGCGAGCAGTGCTCCGCGCAGGATCGTCATCCGCTCTTCCCGACGGAGCACGGCGATCACGACTGTCAACACGGCCCCGATCCCGACCCACACCGCGTAGGCGGTTCCCGTCGGGATCGCGTTCATCGCGTACGCGAGCCCCGCCATGCTCGCGGCCAGCGAGATGACGAACAGCACCGACGGCCACAGCTTCCGGAAGCCCTTGGAGGCCGACAGCGCGGTGGCCCACACCGCCTCGAGCAGACCCGAGGCGATCAACACGATCCATTCCATGCGGGGATCCTCTCCCACCGGGGCCGTCCCCGAGATGCAGGCAGTCGAACAGGTCGTCCCGTCCGGCACGCAGGATCCGCGTACGTGCCTAGTATCTCACAACAGCGGCTCGACGCGCTCGCGGATCCGCGCGGCGAGGTCCTCCGCGGAAGCGGTTGCGTCGAGGACGAGGAACCGCTCGGGGTCGGCCTCCGCGAGCGCGAGATAGGCGTCTCGGACCCGCGCGTGGAAGTCGTCCTGCTCGGCCTCGAGCCGATCGAACGGCTTGTCGTCCGCGTCGAGACGGGCGCGCGCGGCGACAGGATCGAGGTCCAGCAGCACCGTGACGTCCGGCAGCGCACCTCCGGTCGCCCAGAGTGACAGCTCGCGCACCTCATCGGCGCCGAGCGAGCGCGCCGCGCCCTGGTACGCGACGGACGAGTCGAGGTAGCGGTCCTGGATCACGACCTCGCCGCGGGCGAGAGCCGGCTCGACGAGCGTGGCCACGTGATGCGAGCGGTCTGCGGCGAAGAGCAAGGCCTCCGCGCGCGGCCCGATGTCGCCACGATGATGCAGGACGAGCTCGCGGATCGTCTGCCCGACGTCCGTGCCGCCCGGCTCACGGGTGCGGGCGACACGATGCCCCTCGTCCTCGCACCACGCGCGCAGCAGCTCGGCCTGGGTGGTCTTGCCCGAGCCGTCGCCGCCCTCGAACGTGACCCAGAGGCCGCGCGCGTCGCCGCTCATCCGTTCTCTGCGGCGCGTGCCGCCTTGTTCGCCGCGCGAGTGGCGGCGGCCTTCTTCGCGGCCTCCGAGCGCGAGGCGCTCGTCGTCTTCTTTGCCGCTTTCTTCGCGGGAGCCTTCTTCGCACCCCGCTTCTTCGCCGGCCCCTTCGCGCGTTTGTCCGCGAGGAGCTGCACGGCCGTCTCGAAATCGACGTCGGCCACATCGGTTCCGCGCGGGACCGTGGCGTTCGTCTCACCGTCGGTCACGTACGGCCCGAAGCGACCATCGCGGATCCGCACGGCCTTGCCGCTCGTCGGATCCTCCTTCTCGAAGTCCTTCAGCGCCGTCGCCGCGCGACGGGCTCCGTACTTCGGCTTCTTGTAGATCTCGAGCGCCTCGTCGAGCGTGAGGTCGAAGATCTGCTGCTCCGTCTCGAGCGAGCGCGAGTCGGTGCCCTTCTTGAGGTAAGGCCCGTAACGACCGTTCTGCGCCGTGATCGGCTCGCCGCTCTCGGGATCCTCGCCGACCGTACGTGGCAGGTTCAGCAGCCGCAACGCGGTATCGAGATCGACCGTATCGGGCGACATCGACGCGAAGAGCGACGCGCGACGAGGCTTCGGCGCGGCCTTCTTCTTCGTGGTCTTCTTCGCCGAGGCGTCCGTCACCTCGCCGGTGGCCGTGTCGACCTCGGTCTCTTCCGGCTCCGTCTCCTCGAGGTACGGGCCGAAGCGGCCGTCCTTCACGATGATCGTTTTACCGTTGTCCGGGTTCTCACCGAGTACGCGGTTTCCGGCGACCGGGGCGTCGATCAGCTCCTGCACCTTCTCGCTCGTGAGCTCATCGGGCGCGAGGTCTTCGGGCACGTTGATCCGACGCGGATCCGCGTCGGGGTTCGTCGCATCCGTGATCTCGAGGTACGGGCCGTACTTTCCGAATCGCAGCGTGGCGACGTCGGTGATCCGCGTGGCGTTGAGCTCACGCGCATCGATCTCGCCGAGGTCGTCCACGATGGTCCGCAGACCGGGGTACCCCTCGCCCCCGAAGTAGAAGTCGTGCAGCCAGTCGGCACGGTCGGCCTCGCCACGCGCGATGCGGTCGAGATCCTCCTCGAGCGTCGCGGTGAAGTCGTAGTCGACGAGCGCGCCGAAGTGTCGCTCGAGCAGCCGGATCACGCTGAACGCGAGCCACGTCGGGACGAGCGCCTGGCCGCGCTTGCGCACGTAGCCGCGGTCGAGGATCACGCCGATGATGCTCGCGAACGTCGAGGGCCGCCCGATCCCCCGCTCTTCGAGGGCCTTGACGAGAGTCGCCTCCGTGTAGCGCGGCTTCGGCGACGTCTGGTGAGTCTTCGCCTCGGAGTCGCGGACCGCGACGACGTCGCCGGACGCGACCTGCGGCAGCTGCTGGTTCCTGTCCTCGTCGCCGGCGAACCGCTTCTCGTCGGAGCCCTCTTCGTATGCCTCGAGGAAGCCCTTGAACGTGTAGACGGTTCCGGACGCGGTGAACTCGAGCTGCTGTTCAGCGGCGGTCAGCCCGAAGGTGATCGTCGTCGTCTCGAGCTTGGCGTCGCTCATCTGGCTCGCGACCGTGCGCTTCCAGATCAGGTCGTACATGCGCTGCTCATCGCGACCGAGCTGACCGGCGACCTGCTTCGGCGTGCGGAACGTGTCGCCGGAGGGGCGGATCGCTTCGTGCGCCTCCTGCGCGTTCTTCGACTTCGACGCGTACGCGCGAGGCTTCGCGGGCACCGCCCGGTCACCGTACAGCGCGACCGCCTGCGAGCGCGCAGCCTGGACGGCCTGCGCGCTGAGGCTCGTCGAGTCCGTACGCATATAGGTGATGTAGCCGCGCTCGTACAGACTCTGCGCCACCGACATCGCGATCTTCGCCGTCATGCCGAGTTTGCGGCCGGCTTCCTGCTGCAGCGTCGACGTCGTGAACGGCGCATAGGGGCGCCGCGTTCCGGGCTTCGCTTCGACCGCGCGGACCTCCGCGGATCCGGCCTGATCGATTGCGGAGGCAAGCGACGTCGCCTGCGTCTCGTCAAGAACGACGACGGCCTTCTTCAGGTTGCCCTCGTCGTCGAAGTCGCGCCCCGAAGCGAGCGACGCACCGTCGATGCGCGCGAGGCGGATCGAGAAGGCGGTTCCGTCGTGATCAGCCGTCGACGTGATCGAGCAGTAGTTCGCGGAGACGAAGGCCATTCGCTCACGCTCTCGGTCGACGACCATGCGCGTCGCGGCAGACTGCACGCGGCCGGCGCTCAGCGCCTGACCCGAGCTGCCGGATCCGACCTTGCGCCACAGCACGGGCGAGACGTCCCAGCCGTACAGCCGGTCGAGCAGACGCCGCGTCTCCTGCGCGTCGACGAGCGACGTGTCGAGCTCGCGAGTGTCTTCGACGGCCTTCTCGATCGCGTCCTTGGTGATCTCGTGGAACACCATGCGCTTGACGGGGACCTTCGGCTTCAGCGTCTCGAGCAGGTGCCAGGCGATCGCCTCGCCCTCGCGGTCACCATCCGTTGCGAGCACGAGCTCGCTCGCACCCTTGAGCGCGCGACGCAGCTCGGCGACCGTCTTCGTCTTGCGGTCGCTCACGACGTAGTACGGCGCAAACCCGTTCTCGATGTCGATCGAATACTTCCCGTACCGGGCGCGGTCCTTCTCAGGAATGTCGCGCTTGCCGGCGAGATCGCGGATGTGACCGACCGAGCTGAGCACCTCGTAGTCGTCCCCCAAGTAGCCCTGGATCGAGCGCATCTTGGTGGGCGACTCGACGATGACGAGTTTCTTGCCGTCTGCCAAAGCGGGTCCTTTCTTCGTTGCACACCATACACACCGCTGTCTGGGGGTCGGCGCGCGCGTCGGCCATGCGGGAGCTCACGGAGGCGGGCCCGCTCTGGCGCGCGCGGACAGCGGGATCCGCGCGAACGAACCGACGACCTCGACGGTCGCCGTGAGGTCGTCCACGACGCAAGAGGCGACATCGACGCCGGCGGCGTTCGCGACATCGCTCGCACGCGTGCACGGCGCACCGCTTGCGAACCCTGCGGCCGCGTCTGCCGCGGCGAGGGCCACCGCGTCCGCGACGCCCGCCACGCGCTGGCTCTCGCCGGCTGCACCGCCCACGGCGGCCAGCCCGAGCGCGAGCGCCGCGGTGAACCCGATCGCGCCGGCCGCGACGACGGTGCCGGCCATCACAGGCCGCCGTCCAGCGCGCAGCTTCTGGCCACGACGGGGACGGCGATCGCGGCGATACGAACCTCGGCCGTCGCGGTGACACACACGAGGTCGCCGTCGGATCCGATCGCCGCGGCCGCGCCCGCAACGGACGACGCGACCACTCCCGCCGCGCGTTCGGGTTCGCCACGGGAGGCGAGGCGTGCCGCATCGGCCGCCGCGTCCTGGAGGCGCACGTGGGTCGAACCGACCGTCAGTGCCGCCGCGCCGATCGCGATGACGGCGACGATCGCGGGGAGCGCGACCGCGAACTCCGCCGACGCGGAGCCGCGGTCGCTGTGCCGGCGACGGGTCATGGCACCTGCAACGCCTGTTCCACGATGCCCTCGATGAGCGAGCGCACGGCGCCCGATCTCATCACGGCGACGAGGACGCCCGCGATCGCGACGGCGGCCATCGTCACGATCGCATATTCGGCGGTCGATGCCCCCTCTTCGTTCGTCCAGAGGTCTCTCATTCGGTCTTCCCTTCTTCTCAGTGGGTTCGTCGGGTCATCCGGCGAACGTGGGCAGCGGCGTCGCGGCGACGACGCTGAGCAGCATCGGCGCGACGCCGAGCAGCAGGAAGGCGGGCAGGCTGCACAGCCCCATCGGGAGCAGCAGCCGCGAGCCGAGCCGCGCGCCCGCGAGCCGCCCCGCCGTGCGCGCACGGTGTCGCGCATGGGCGGCCGCCGCGCGGAGAAGCTCCACTGCAGGCACGCCTGAGGCCCGGGACAGGGCGAGGACCCTGTCGACCTCCGCGGTGTCCGTGCCGATCGAATCGGACCACTCCTCGCAGGCCGTGAGCACCTCGTCTGCCCGCGCCGCCGAGACGCCACCGGACAGCGCAGACGCAAGCAGTTCCTCATGCATCCCCGGCGTGCCGTCGGGAGGCTGCGCGCGTCGCACGAGCCGTGTCGTCCACACGCGTGCGCAGGCGACCAGCAGGATCCCGCCCACGAGGCAGACGATGCCGGCGGTCGTGCCGAAGAGCACGGAGAAGGTGTCGAGGCCGAGCCCGGCACTCACGACGACGCCGAGCAGCGGCAGCCAGAGCATCAACCGCGCCGACGCCGCCGGCTCGGCGAGCGCGACGCGGATGTCGTCTCGCACCTCGACGGCGTCCCGCAGAGCATCGGCAACCGACCGCAGCGTGTCCGCGAGCGGGGCCCCCACGGTGGCGGCCACCTCCCAGGCCGCGGCGACATCGCCCCACGCCGCGTCGCCCGTTCGCTCGGCCGCGATGGCCGGCACGATCGGCGTCCCCTCATCGAAGCGCGCCACGATGCGCTCGGCGACGGCGTCGCCACTGTCTGCCAGGTGGCGCCACGAGGAGGAGGGCCCTCCGCCCGCCGTGAGCAGCACTGCGAGCGACCGGAGCGTCCCGGCTGCGTCCCCCGTCGTCCGCGCGGTCACTCCCATGGCGTCACCCGTTCGATCTCCAGGCGATCTCCGCTCAAGCGAAACGTGCCGGCGGCGTCCAGGCGCCGCGCCCCCGAGCCGTCGCGCGCGAGGTGCAGCACGACGTCGAACGCGCTCGACGCCTGGCGAGCCACCGCTTGCGCGTCCCAGCCGCCGAGCGCGCCGAGCGCCTCGAGTCGTGCCGGCACATCCGCGATCCCGTTGGCGTGGAGGGTGCCCGCTCCCCCGTCGTGTCCCGTATTGAGCGCGGTGAGCAGGTCTCTGATCTCGTCGCCGCGACACTCCCCGACGACGATGCGGTCCGGGCGCATTCGGAGGCTCTCGCGGACGAGGCGGGCCAGCCCGATCTGCCCGGCCCCCTCGCGGTTCGCCTGCCGAGCCTCGAGCGCGACGTGGTGCGGATGGGGAAGTCTCAGCTCGGCGACATCCTCGATCGTGACGATGCGCTCGTGCGGAGGCGCGGCGCCGAGCAGAGCGGCAAGCAGCGTCGTCTTCCCGCAGCCGGCTCCGCCGGTGATCAACAGGTTCGCGCGCTCGGCGACGAGACGCGAGAGCCAATCGCGCGCCGCGCCGGAGAATGTCCCGCCCGCGGCGAGGCCCCCGAGGTCGATCCGGCCGAGACGCGGCACGCGGATCGAGATCGCCGTTCCGGACGTCGCGATCGGCGAGAGCGCGACGTGCACACGCGCGCCGCCCGGCATGCGGACATCCACGAGGGGAGCCGAATCGTCGACGTGGCGCCCGCCGTATCCGACGAGGTCCGTGGCGAGGTCGTGCACTTCGCGCTCGGACGCCCGCCACTCCTCGACCCGCTCGGGTCCGGACCCCCTGTCGACGAAGAGCCCCGCGGATCCGTTCACGAACACGTCCGTCACCCGCTCGTCCGCGACGAAGGGGGCGAGCGGTCCGTACGCGTCGAGTTCCCGCGCGCTGAACGCCGCGTCATCGCCGCGAGGCACGGTCGCGTGATTCGCCGTCCGGCGCTCAGCGATGAAGGGATTCGACATGACGGCGACGCTAGAGCGGTGACGTTCCGTCTGCGCTCGTCGCCCCGTGATTCCTCAGATAACGCACGCTTCCGACCGGCTGTGGACGAGACGATCGCACTCGACGACACGCCCACCCCACTTTCGGAGGTAGTCGCGGACCTCCCCGAAGCCGTAGCGTCGTACTCAGGGATCCTCGCCGCGTGCGCGAGGTCCCCGGATCAGCACGTCGCAAAGGAGCAGACCATGTCTCAGCAGATCGATCACCTTCTGAACGAGGACCGCCGATTCGCACCGTCGCCCGAGTTCGCGAAGAACGCGATAGTCGGTCCGGAGATCTACGACGACGCGAACTCCGACCGCGTGCGGTTCTGGGGCGAGCAGGCGCGAGAGCTCCTCCACTGGCACAAGCCGTTCTCCGACGTGCTCGACTGGAGCAACCCGCCGTTCGCCAAGTGGTTCGGCGACGGCGAGCTCAACGTCGCCTACAACTGCCTCGACCGTCACGTCGAGGCAGGCCGCGGTGACCGCGTCGCGTATCACTTCGAGGGCGAACCCGGCGACACCCGCACGATCACCTACGCGCAGCTCACCGACGAGGTCAAGCGTCTGGCCAATGTGCTCACCGAGCTCGGCGTGGGTCAGGGCGACCGCGTCGCCGTGTACCTGCCGATGATCCCCGAAGCGATCGCTTCGCTCCTCGCCATCGCTCGGCTCGGCGCCGTGCACTCGGTGGTCTTCGGCGGATTCAGCGCCGACAGCCTTCGCGCGCGCATCGACGATGCGGGCGCGAAGGTCGTGATCACCGCCGACGGCGGGTATCGCAAGGGCCGCCCCTCGGCACTGAAGGTGAACGTCGACGAGGCGCTGAGCGACCGCGGCGAGGGCGTACAGGCGACGGTCGAGAAGGTGCTCGTCGTGCGCCGCACCGAGCAGGACGTCGAGTGGACCGACGGGCGCGACCTGTGGTGGCACGACGTCGTTCCGGCGGCATCGGCGGACCACGAGGCGCAGCCGTTCCCGAGCGAGAACCCGCTGTTCATCCTCTACACGTCGGGAACGACGGGGCGCCCGAAGGGCATCCTCCACACATCGGGTGGGTATCTCACGCAGGCGGCGTTCACGCACAAGACCGTGTTCGATCTGCACGCCGAGACCGACGTGTTCTGGTGCACGGCCGACATCGGCTGGGTGACCGGGCACACCTACGCGACATATGCGCCACTCGCGAACGGCGCGACCCAGGTGCTGTACGAGGGCACGCCGGAGTTCCCGGAACCCGGCCGCTGGTGGGATCTCATCGAGAAGTACGGCGTCACGATCTTCTACACCGCGCCCACTGCCGTGCGCAGCTTCATGAAGCAGGGACGCGAGATCCCCCAGAAGCGCGACCTGTCCTCGATCCGGCTGCTCGGATCCGTCGGCGAGCCGATCAATCCCGAGGCGTGGATGTGGTTCCGCGACGTCATCGGCGCGGGCGTCACGCCCGTCGTCGACACGTGGTGGCAGACCGAGACCGGCGCGATCATGATCTCGGCGCTGCCCGGCGTCACCGAGACCAAGCCGGGATCCGCGCAGGTCCCCGTGCCCGGCATCGCGATCGACGTCGTGGATGAGAAGGGCGACCACGTCGGCAACGACGCGGGCGGGCTGCTCGTGGCGACTGAGCCGTGGCCGGCGATGCTGCGCGGCATCTGGGGCGACCCCGACCGTTTCGTCGACACGTACTGGCGGATGTTCGCGGACAAGGGCTACTACTTCGCCGGCGACGGCGCACGGCGCGACGCGGACGGCGACGTGTGGCTGCTTGGCCGCGTCGACGACGTCATGAACATCTCGGGCCACCGGCTCTCGACCGCAGAGATCGAGTCTGCCCTGGTGGCGCACGAGGCGACGGCGGAAGCGGCCGTGGTGGGAGGGAGCGACGAGACGACCGGGCAGGCGGTTGTCGCCTTCGTCATCCTCAAGGAGAGCTTCCTGAAGACGAACACCGCGGAAGGCCTGGCGGAAGAGCTGCGCGCCTGGGTGGGGACACAGATCGGCGCGATCGCGCGCCCGCGCGACGTCTACATCGTCGGCGAGCTGCCGAAGACCCGATCGGGCAAGATCATGCGGCGTCTACTGCGCGACGTCGCGGAGGGTCGGGAGGTCGGCGACACGCAGACCCTGGCCGACACGTCGGTGATGTCAGTGATCACGAAGCAGGTGCGCTGACCCACATCAGCGCCACATGACGCGAATGCACCCAAGATCTGGATCTTGGGTGCATTCGCGTCATGTAAAGCGTCAGGCGGTGGTGAAGACGACCTCGACCTCGACGGGGGCGTCGAGCGGCAGGACCGCGACGCCGACGGCGGCACGACTGTGCGCGCCAGCATCACCGAAGATCTCACCCAGGATCGCGCTGGCGCCGTTGATGACGCCCGGCTGCCCCGTGAACGCCGGATCCGACGCCACGAAGCCGGTCACCTTCACGACCCCGGTGATCCGGTCGACGCCGCCCGCGACGTCCGCCGCCGCAGCGAGGGCGTTGAGGGCGCATGTGCGGGCGGCATCCTCCGCGACCACCGGATCCACGCCCGCTCCGACCTTGCCCGTCTCCCGCAGCTGGCCGTCGACGAACGGCAGCTGGCCCGACGTCCAGATGAGGTCCCCATGTGCCTTCGCCGGAATGTAGCTCGCGACCGGAGCGGAGACCGCCGGCAGATCGATGCCGAGCTCGGCGAGCTGGGAGGAGACGCTCACTGCTCGCCCTCGAACTGCTTCGCCGCCTCGGCCGCGTGCGCGAGGCCGGTGTTCTGGTCTCCCGCTCCGGACGGACGCTTCAGATACGCGACCAGCCCGCCTTCCGCGTTCGGGACGACCTGCACGAGCTCCCAGCCCTGCTTGCCCCAGTTGTTGAGAATCGCCGCCGTGTTGTGAATTATCAGCGGGGTTGTCAGGTACTCCCAGGTGGTCACGCCATCTCCTGTCCGTGCGGGCGAATGATCACTGCGATTCTCGGCGAAGGCCGATGCGCGTGTGCGCGGCATCACAGCGTTCTCCTTTACGATCAAGCCTATGCCTCATGCGAAAAGGACGTTCGGCGGCGTGCTCGGCGGATTTCTCGGACTCGTCGGCCTGAGCGCCATCGCGGGGATCCTCGTGACAGCCACCGTGACCCCCGCGATCGCGATCTCGGGCTACGCGGCCTCCAGTGGAATCTCACTGTTCGACAGTCTTCCCGGCAACCTCGAGGTCGACCGACCGATGGAACCGACGACGATCTACGCCCCCACCGGTGAGGGAGACGACTACTACGAGCTCGCGTCGTTCTACGACCAGAACCGCGAGCCCATCGAGTACGACGAGGTCTCGCACTACGTCTACGACGCCCTCCTGTCGACCGAGGATCCGCGCTACTACGAGCACGGCGGCGTCGACCTCATCGGAACCGCCCGCGCGCTCCTCAACAACGCGCTCACCGAGACGACCCAGGGCGGATCCTCGATCAGCCAGCAGTACGTCAAGGGCGTGCAGGTGCAGACCTGCGAGCGGACGGCGGAGGACATGGAGACCCTCGCCGAGTGTGCAAACGAGGCCGTGACGGCCTCCGGCACGGAGGGGTACCAGCGCAAGCTGCAGGAGATGCGATACGCGATCACGATCGAGCAGGAGTACTCCAAGGAGCAGATCCTGATCGGCTACCTGAACCTCGTCAACTTCGGCGGCGTCACCTACGGTATCGAAGCGGCCGCACAGCGGTATTACTCGAAGTCGGCCAAGGATCTGAACCTCAACGAGTCCGCGACGCTCGCGGGCATCGTGAACTATCCAGCGACGCTGCGTCTGGATCAGCCGGAGAACGCGGAGAACGGCGAGGAGAACGGGTACGCCCGTACAAAGGACCGGCGCGACTCCGTCCTGTGGCGCATGCTGAAAGAGGGAACGATCACGCAGGAGCAGTACGACTCCACCGTCGAGCAGCCGGTCGAGCCGAACCTGTCGAACCGCCAGCGTGGGTGTGCGGCGGCACAGGGCACCGCGTACTTCTGCCAGTACGTGAAGAACACGATCCTCAACGATTCGCGCTACGACGAGGCGTTCGGCAGCGAAGCCGGATCCCCGGAACGTGCCGACATGCTGACCCGCGGCGGGCTCGAGGTCTACACGACGCTCGACAACAACCTCCAGTACACGGCCCAGGAGACGATGGCCGCGAGTACCCCCGCGAGCGTGGACTACATGAAGTTCGGTGCCACGAGTGTGCAGATCGAACCGAAGTCCGGCAACGTGCTGTCGATGGCGCAGAACACGCGCTTCGACGAGAGCCGCGACACGGACCCCGGGGACTCGGCCCAGATCTATGCGGTCGACGAGAAGTACGGCGCTGCGCCCGGCTTCTCGGTCGGATCGACGTACAAGTTGTTCACGCTGGTCGCATGGCTCGAGCAGGGCCGCAGCGTCAACGAACACGTCGATGGCAACGTGCGTCCGTATTCGGGCACGTGCGAAGGCCGGACGTTGAACGCCGAAGGCAGCGTCATCAACAACTTCCGGAATCAGGGGGGCAAGATCGGTACGCCTCGCGATTTCACGGCTCAGTCGCTGAACACCGGATTCCTTGCGATGGCGGCGCAGCTCGACGATGTGTGCAGCATCCACGAGGTCGCCGGACGGATGGGCGTCCACCTCGGAACGGGCGAGGAGATCGTTCCGTTCGAGACGTGGGATCCCGGCATGTTCGACGTGCTCGGTTCCATGAATATCTCCCCCCTCACGCTCGCCTCGGCGTACGCGACTGTCGCCAACAAGGGCGTCCACTGCGAACCCACCGTGCTCACGCGCGTCGTCGACGCGAACGGTCAGGAGCTGGAGCTTCCCGAGACGGAATGCGAGCAGGCGATCGACGAAGGTGTCGCTGCCACCGCGGCACACGCCCTCGCCGGAGTGATGAGCGCCACCGGCTCGAGCGCGAACCCGAACGATGGTGTGCCCGTGGTCGGCAAGACCGGAACGCATGAGAATTACCAGACGTGGATGGTCGAGACGTCGACGAACGTGACGACCGCGGCCTGGGTAGGGAACTACGACTCGATGAGAGACGAGCGCGACCCGGACAACCCCGATGACGACACGTTCTACGAGGTGGATCTCTACAGCAGCTTCACGCCAAACGGACGACAGATGTCCGAGCTCCGGTACGACATCGCGAGAGCGAATCAAGCGGCCGCGAACGCCAGATACGGCGGCGACGAGTTCCCAACGCCCGACCCCAACCTGACGAAGGTGGTCAAGGTCGATGTACCGAACGTGGCCGGAATGTCGGTCGACGAGGCGACGGACGTCCTCGAGGGTGAAGGATTCTCCGTGACGGTGGGTGACACCGTCTCGGGAGATCAGAAGGAAGGACGCGTCGAGAAGACGAATCCGGAGGGCAGTGCACCCCGAGGCAGCATCATCACCCTGCTGATCTCGGACGGAGAGGGCGGCACGAAGGTTCCGGATGTCACCGGCCTCAGCACGACGCAGGCCTACAAACGACTCTTCGACGAGGGGCTCCGCGCAAGTATCGGCGACTGCACCGTCAGCGCCTCGGCTCCTGCCAACGGGCGCGTCGTCCGCACGGATCCGTCAGCCGGCACGCAGGTGAAGGACCGCACCGAGGTGACGATCTACTCGGAGGCTCGCGTCTGCCGAGGGAACAACAACTGATGGTCGACCCGTCCGGCGGCCGCCGCGCGCTGGCGGCCGCCGCCGGCGTCGCCGCAGCGGCCGCCGTGTGGGGCGTCGGCATCGAGCGCCACTGGTTCGCCGTGCGCCACCGGACGGTGCGTGTGCTGCCCGCCGGCTCGACGCCGATCCGTGTCCTGCACCTCAGCGACATGCACCTCGCCCCGTGGCAGCGGCGCAAGCGCGACTGGGTCGCGCGCCTCGCGGCACTGCGACCCGACCTCGTCGTCGACACGGGCGACAACCTCGGACATCCGCTCGCGCTGCCGGCCGTGCGTCGCGCTCTGTCTCCCTTCGCCGGCACCCCCGGCGTGCACGTGCACGGGTCGAATGACATCTGGGCGCCGAAGCCGCGCAACCCCTTCCGGTATTTCACGGGCCCCTCGTTGGTCACGCCCGACGTGTCGCGTCTTGACACCGACCGGCTCGATACTTTGCTCGAGGGCGATCTCGGGTGGTTCGGGCTCAACAACGACTCGGTCGCCTTCGATGTCCGCGGGCACCGGATCCGGTTCATCGGGACGAACGACCCACATCTCGAGTACGACGACTTCGACGATCTCGACGCAACCATGAGCGACCTGCCCGAGACCGACCTCACCATCGGCGTGACGCACGCCCCGTATCGGCGGGTGCTCGACGGCCTCACGCAGCGTGGCGCCGATGTCATGTTCGCCGGTCACACGCACGGCGGTCAGGTGCGGGTCCCCGGCATCGGCGCGCTTGTGGCGAACTGCGACCTGCCGCTGCAGCAGACGCGCGGCCTCTCGACGTGGACGCACCGTGGGCGGCAAGCCGTGCTCAATGTGAGCGCCGGCCTCGGCCACTCGATCTATGCGCCCGTACGCTTCGCGTGCCGTCCAGAGGTCTCGCTGATCACGCTCGCCCCGCGCCTCCCGTAACGTTCCCCGACGCCGTTGGCCAGCCGGAGCGGCGTTAGCGGTCGCGCAGTTCTCGGCGGATGTCGTCGAGGTTGCGGTCGGCTTGCTCAAGGAGCGCCGCCGTCAGCGCGAAGCGGCGGTTGATCTCGGGGCTCGGCGGCTCGGTCTGCGGCTTGTAGCGGAAGTCGTGCTCGACCTCGGCCCAGACATGCTCGAGCATCGTCCGGATCTGCACTTCGATCGGCAGCCCGGCCTCGAACTGCTCAAACATGTCATTTCCGCGCGTGCGGCCGACGAACTGCACGCTGCGATATCCAAAGCTCTGGTCACCGAGCAGCCCGCCCTTATCGATGTAGGAGTCCTCGGCGACGTCGAACAGCCGTCTCATCATCTTCTCGATCTGTGCGAGGTCGCCGCGGAAGAACGCCATGATGCGCACACCGACCATGTCGAGCACCGGCCGCTCCGGATCCCTGCGCACCTTCGCTTCGAACGAGCCGCGCTTCTTCACGCGAGCCTCGACACGGAAGTACGGCACGCCCCACTGCCGCAGGTGCAGCGGGACCTCATGCTCGAGCGACTCTTTCAGCGCGCGGTACTCGACCAGAGAGCGATCGTAGGCACGCAGCGCGTCCTTGACCTCGGTCTCGATGTCCATGCGTCCAGCGTATGCGCGCGGCGCCGAGAACCGAGGATAGGCGGCACCGTCGGCCGGATGTCCCACCGCGCTCGTGTGGACAACCAT
>DWXU01000025.1:0-4227 GCA_019119065.1 Candidatus Microbacterium pullistercoris
GGGCAGCGCAAGGGCGTCTCACCCCTCACGCTCGAACGCGTCGCCGAGACGTTGGGCGCGGCGCACGGCCCTCTCTCGGCGACGGAGGTCGCGGAATGCCTCGGCATGGCCAGGGTGAGCGCACGACGCTACCTGGAGCGACTGGTCGAGTCCGGGCTCGCCCGACGCAGCCCGCGCTACGGCGCCACCGGCAGACCGGAACTGCTGTATTCCATGCGGTCCACCGCCTGAGGCGCGCGGATCACACTCGCGGCGGGAACGGCGCGGTGAGACGGCCGGGGTGTGTGCTACACGTGTGGCGCACATCGCGCGTCGAGCGATATACTTGCCCCACCCGAGTGACCCGCGCGCGAGCGCTTCAAACCCAGTGGAGTGCCCGTGCCGAATCCCTCTGCCCCTTCGGCGTCAGTGGCGCGACCGGCGTCTGCCGGGCGGCGTGCGTTCCTCCCAATCTGGCCGTGGCTCGTCGTGATCGCCACCGTCGTGAGCGCCTTCACGATCGTCGAAGGACTCGCAGGCCTCCTGATCGGCGTCATGCTGTGTGCGCTCGGCGCCGCGGTCTACACGCTCGTGACCAACAAACCGGGCATGATGAACCTGCCCTCGCGTGCCTGGGCCGGTGCGGTGCTGGCCGCCGCGCTTGCGTTGACCGTGCCGGCGTCGATGCTGATGGATCCGCGCCAGGAGGCGCCGGCCGCTGCACCGACGACGTCGCCGGAGCCCGCGGCCGCTGATCCCGAACCGACCGCAGCGAACGTTCCAGACGAGCGGGAAGCGGATCCGGCGAGCACGGAGGACCCGACGACCGACGAGCCGGAGACTGAGGACCGCGCGCCAGAGCCGGAGACGCCGTCGCCGCCCGTGTCGAACGATCCTGACGGTCGCACCGCGCTGGCTCTGCTCGAGACGATTCCGGTGAAGGGCCCGGCTGCAGCGACGGGTTACGACCGCGTCGTGCAGTTCGGGGAGTCCTGGCCGGACACCGATGGGAACGGCTGCGACACGCGAAACGACATTCTGGTGCGCGATCTGCAGGACGTCGACCGCGACGGCTCGTGCAGGGTCATGTCCGGCACGCTGGTCGGACCATACACGGGCAAGCAGATCGCGTTCCAGCGCGGTCAGGACACGTCCCACCTGGTGCAGATCGATCACGTCGTCGCGTTGCAGAACGCGTGGATCACGGGAGCTCAGCAGACCACGTACGAGGCGCGCGTCGCGCTCGCGAACGATCCGTTGAACCTGCTGGCCGTCGACGGTCCGACGAACTCATCGAAGGGCAGTTCGAACGCGGCGTCATGGCTGCCGCCGAACAAGGCGTTTCGGTGCGATTACGTCGCGCGCCAGATTTCCGTCAAGGCGTCATACGGCCTCTGGGTGGTACCGCCTGAGAAGGAGGCCATGCAGCGCGTCCTGTCGGCCTGCCCGACTCAGCCCGCCTACGCGTCCGGCTACGACGCGGCCCCGCACGTGGAGCCGCAGGCAGAACCGGAACCGCCGGTGGAAGAGCCGCCGCCCGCGCCGGCTCCGGCTCCGCAGGAGGAGCCGCCCCCGCCGGCGCCAGAGCCCGAACACGTGCACTTCGAGAACTGCACCGCGGCACGCGACGCCGGAGCCGCCCCCGTGTATCGCGGCGACCCGGGATACGCGCGCCACCTCGATCGCGACGGGGACGGCGTCGGCTGCGAGTAGAACTCGGCGGCGCCCTTCGCGGGGCGGTGACGACTCGCCCACAGGCGACAGATCTCGAACGTTATCTGAGGATCCGTCGCTTCGCGTCTCCGCGCCCGGCCGCGCTCCTCCTACCGTGAGACGACCCTCACGAAAGGAGCCACTATGGCACAGTTCACCGTCGACAGCGAGTCTTTGCTCGCCACCCGCGCCGAGGTCTCGGCCGGATCCGATCGCCTGCGCGGCGAGGTCGCGTTCATCATGGGCCGCGTGCAGCAGCTCGAAGCGGCTTGGCAGGGAAGCGCCGCCCAGGCGTTTCAGGGGCTGGCCGCGGAGTGGCAGGCGTTGCATCTGCAGGTCGAGGAGGCGCTCGACAATCTGGCGCGCCGTCTGGAGCTCGCGGGCACCGGCTACCAGCAGGTTGAGGCCGACGTGGCCAGCATGTTCCGCTGAGACGAAACGAGGCTGCCCCTCCTCCCGGATGGGAGGAGGGGCAGCCTCGTGAGAGGGGGCGGGATCAGAAGTCCATGCCACCCGTCGGGTCGCCCCCGCCAGCCGGAGCGGCGGGCTCGGGCTTGTCGGCGACGACGGCCTCGGTCGTGAGGAAGAGGCCGGCGATCGACGCGGCGTTCTGCAGCGCCGAACGCGTGACCTTCGCCGGGTCGATGATGCCCGCCTCGAGCATGTCGACGTACTCGCCGGTCGCGGCGTTGAGGCCCTGACCGGACGGCAGCTCGCGCACCTTCGCGGCCACAACGCCCGGCTCGAGGCCGGCGTTGAGGGCGATCTGCTTGAGCGGCGCCTCGAGGGCGACCTGCACGAGGCGGGCGCCGGTGGAGGCGTCGCCGTCGAGGTCGAGCTTGTCGAACGCCGTCGCAGCAGCCTGGATCAGCGCCACGCCACCACCGGGGACGATGCCCTCGTCGACGGCGGCCTTCGCGTTGCGAACGGCGTCCTCGATGCGGTGCTTGCGCTCCTTGAGCTCCACCTCGGTCGCGGCACCGGCCTTGATGACGGCCACGCCGCCCGCGAGCTTCGCCAGACGCTCCTGCAGCTTCTCACGGTCGTAGTCGCTGTCGGTGGCGTCGATCTCGCGGCGGATCTGGGTCACGCGACCCTCGATCTGCGCCTGCTCGCCCGCACCCTCGACGATCGTCGTCTCGTCCTTCGTGACGATGACCTTGCGGGCACGGCCGAGGAGGTCGAGCTCCGTGTTCTCGAGCTTGAGGCCCACCTCTTCGGTGATGACCTGGCCACCCGTGAGGATCGCGATGTCCTGCAGCTGCGCCTTGCGACGGTCGCCGAAGCCCGGCGCCTTGACGGCGACGGCCTTGAAGATGCCACGAATCTTGTTGAGCACGAGCGTTGCGAGCGCCTCGCCCTCGACGTCCTCGGCGATGATGACGAGCTCCTTGCCCGCCTGCATGACCTTCTCGACGACGGGCAGGAGATCCTTGATGTTCGAGATCTTCTGGTTCGCGAGCAGGATGTACGGGTCCTCGAAGACCGCTTCCTGGCGGTCAGCGTCCGTCACGAAGTACGGGTTGAGGTAGCCCTTGTCGAAGCGCATACCCTCGGTGAGCTCGAGCTCCGTGCCGAAGGCCTGAGCTTCCTCGACGGTGACGACGCCTTCCTTACCGACCTTGTCGATTGCCTCGGCGATGAGCGCGCCGATCTCGGGGTCGGAGGCGGAGATCGATGCCGTGGCGCCGATCTGCTCCTTCGTCTCGACCTCCTTGGCGCTCGCGAGCAGCTCGGCCGTGACGGCCTCGACGGCCTTCTCGATGCCGCGCTTGAGGCCGACGGGGTCGGCACCGGCTGCGACGTTGCGCAGGCCCTCACGGACGAGCGCCTGGGCGAGGACGGTGGCCGTCGTCGTGCCGTCACCGGCGACGTCGTCGGTCTTCTTCGCGACCTCCTTGACGAGCTCGGCACCGATCTTCTCGTACGGGTCCTCGAGCTCGATCTCCTTGGCGATCGACACACCGTCGTTCGTGATGGTGGGAGCGCCCCACTTCTTCTCAAGCACGACGTTACGGCCGCGCGGGCCGAGCGTCACCTTGACGGCGTCGGCCAGCTGGTTGAGGCCGCGCTCGAGGCCACGACGGGCCTCCTCGTCGAAAGCGATCATCTTTGCCATGTGTTTCGTCCCTCCCGGACGTAGGCGGTGGTCATTAGCACTCCTAGGGCCGGAGTGCTAATAGCATTCTGGCACTCGACCCCCTCGAGTGCAAACCCCTCCCCCGGGATCAGTCTCCGGACAGGCGATCGAGCCCGACGACGACGGTCAATCCGCCCTCGCTCTGCTCGTCGAAGTCCGCGCTCTGCGCGATCGCGTCGACGCCGAGTTCCTCTGCCAGCCCGCGGCGGGCCTCCTCGTTGAAAGCAATCAGCTTCGGCATGACTCCTGCGATTCCTCACGCTTCAGAGTTCGTGGACGGTCTGGATCGCTGCCCGCGACGGCCGATCTGGCAGACCCGGCAGACCCTTCCCGCCGGCGCTTCAGACCTCAACTCACCAGTCCGTTTCGATTGTCACTCTCATGGCGAGAGTGCC
>DWXU01000184.1:0-11054 GCA_019119065.1 Candidatus Microbacterium pullistercoris
GAATCGGCTGCTACCAGGGCGTGCTGAACGCGGCGGCCCAGTCGTCGGCACCTCCCGAGGCGATCGGTCGCCTCATGTCGCTCGTGACGCTCGGCAACTTCGGCATGACGCCCTTCGGCGCCCTCTTTATGGGGTGGGTGATCGACGCGTCGTCCGGTCGCGTCTCCCTGCTCGTCGGCGGCCTCACCGCTCTGCTGTGCACGGTGTTCGTCGCGCTCCGGGCGCCGCGTGACGGGGGCGGCCGCACCGTACCCCGCGGGTGAGGGAACTCACGCCGAGAGCCCTCTTCCCAAAGCGTGTCACTATAGATTACGATCGCTATGCCAGGTGATTTGTAAACCGGCTCGTCAACGGTGATGAGGAGACAGCGTGGAACAGCTCGTGGTGGAGACGGACGCCGGCCGGGTGCGCGGCGTTCGGTGCGGCGAGGCGATGCGATTCGCCGGGATCCCGTATGCGGCGCCGGCCGCGGGACGTCACCGTTTCCGTCCGCCGCAGCCCGTGACGCCGTGGTCCGGCGTGCGCGACGCGGACGATTTCGGACCCGCGGCATTCCAACTGATCCGCCCGGGTCGCGCGAACGACATCGGGCCGATGGGGGACGACAGCCTCGTCCTGAACGTCTGGACGCCCGAACATTCGGGCTCGAGGCCGGTGCTCTTCTGGATCCACGGCGGTGGATTCGGCCAGGGCGTCGGCCATTCGGATGTCAACGACGGTGCACGGCTCGCGATGGCGGAGGACGTCGTCGTCGTGAGTGTCAACCATCGGCTCGGGCTGTTCGGATACCTCGATCTTGAGCACGTGGCGGGCGAGCGCTTCGCGGGATCGAGCATCGCGGGCATGCTCGATCTCGAGCGCGCGCTCGAGTGGGTCCGCGACAACATCGCGGCCTTCGGCGGGGATCCCGAGAACGTGACGATCTTCGGCCACTCCGGCGGCGGCGGCAAGGTCGCCACACTGATGGCGATGCCGCGCGCGCGGCAACTGTTCCACCGCGCGGTCGTCCACGGCGGCCCCCCGTTCGGGTATCGCGACATCCCGGCGGCCGCGGACGCCGCCGATCGCCTGATCCGTGAGCTCGGCCTCCGCCCCGACACGATCGACTCCATCGCCGACGTCCCCGGCGAACGACTGCTGGAGGCGCAGGCCGCACTGGGGGTGGGCGCCGTCCCGGGGGTGAACGGCATGCTGTTCGCTCCTGTCGTCGGAACCGAATACTTTCCCGAGCGCCCCGAGAACGCGTTGGCGTCCGGAGCTGCCGCCGGCATCGACCTCATGGCGGGAACGTCCGTGGACGAGGCTGACTACGTTCTCTTCGCGAATCCGGCCTGGCTGGAACCCGAGTTCGACATCAGCGCGGCGGATCTCGTGGCCCGCGTCGCGAGTTCGATCGACAGCCCCGACCGTGCCGACGAGCTCGTCGCCGGCTATCGGGCGCAGGGCGACGCGCGCAACATCGATCTGCTGCGGGACATCATGAGCGATCAGTTCCTCGTGCGCACGCGTCGGCTCGTCGAGGCGAAGATCGGCGGGGATGGGAAAGACGCGTTCCTCTATGCGTGCGATGTCAACCACGGCCAGGCGATCGGCGCATTCCACGGTGTGCAGATGCCGTTCTTCTTCGACACCGTGACGGAGGCCTCCGAGCGGATGCCGATCGCGGCGACTCCGGAGAACCTCGCGCTCGCCGCGGAGGCCCGACACGCGCATGCCGAGTTCGCCCGAACCGGCCGCCCCGCGCTGCCGGGCGACGCCTGGCGCGCATACGGCCGCGACGACAAAGCGCAGTACGTGTTCGGCGAATCGGGGAGCGCGGTCGTGAACGATCCATACGGCGATCGGCACGAGCTCTGGCGCGACGTCGTCGCGACCTCGCGCGTGGATCCGTGGGCGCGGCTGTTCGCATGAGCACGTCGCGCTCGGCCGAGATGATGTTCGTCGGGGATCTCATCCTCGGCGCGGACGAGGTGCGAGGGCACTTCGGCGACACCGGCGACACCCTGCGCGGCGCCGATGTTGCGGTGGGTCACGTCGAATGGCCGCACACGCGGCGGGGCCAGGTGTCCTCCGCCGACCTCCCCGCGCCGGCAGCGCCCCCGGACAACCTCGCTGTCCTCGGCGACGTCGGAATCACCGTGGCGACGCTCGCCGCGAACCACATCTTCGACCAGGGCCAGAATGGCGTCGAGGACACCGTGAGCACCCTGCGGGAGCTCGGCATCGCGACGACCGGTGCCGGATCCCACAGCGCCGCCGCGCGCGAGGCGGCGACCGTTGAGCGCGCGGGGTTGAGTATCGGGCTGCTGAGCTACAACGCGGTCGGGCCGCGCGAATCGTGGGCGACCCCCTCGAAGGCCGGCGCCGCCTACGTGCGGATCCACGCGCATTACGACGTCGAGATGGCGTCGCCGGGGAGCCCTCCGACCGAGTTCACGGCGATCGACGCCGAGACGCTGAGCGCGATGTGCGCGGACATCCGCGAACTGAAGGAGCGCGTCGACGTCGTGGCGGTGAGCCTGCACAAGGGCCTCGTGTTCGAGCGCGCTCGGCTCGCTCAGTACGAACGCCCCCTCGCCTATGCGGCGATCGACGCCGGCGCGGACGTCGTGATCGGCCACCACGCTCACATCCTGCGCGGGGTCGAGGTGTACAAGGGGCGGCCGATCTTCCACGGCGTGAACCACTTCGTCACGGCGTACCCGGACTCGGCGAACCCGCAGTCTTCGGCGTCGCGGGCGCGTACGCGCCCGACCCGGTCGCCGATCCTCTCGCTCGTGGATCCGGATCGCGACGTGCAGAACTTCCCCTTCTCGCGCGACGCACGCCAGACGATGATCGCGACCGTCGAGGTCGACGCGAGCGGTGTTGCGCGAGCCGGCTTCGTGCCGTGCTGGATCGACGAGAACGCGCGCACGCACGTCGCGCACGGCGAGCGCGGCGCCCAGATCGTGCAGTACGTCAGAGACATCACCACCGAGGCGGGGCTCGCCGCAGACATCGAATGGGATGGTGCGCGCGCCACCTTCTTCACCCGTTGAAAGGAAACAAAGATGTTCCACCGTCACACGGGCCGCAGGGCCCTGATCACTGCCGTGCTTGTCACGGGCGGACTTGTCGTCAGCGGATGCGCGGCCGACGACGCCCCCGCACCCGATGATTCGGCAGCGGCTGCCGGCGGCGACCTAAATATCCAGTACTTCGGTGATGTCGTCACGCTCGACCCCGCGCTATCCGGCCAGGGCCCGAGCGCCAACATCATCGCCTTCGCGTACGACCCGCTCATCTACATGACCCCGCAGGGCGACTACATCCCTGACCTCGCCGTCGAGTGGGGATACGCCGACGACGAGAACACCGTCTTCGAGTTCACCCTTCGCGACGGGGTGACCTTCGCGGGCGGCGCCGACCTCGACGCGGACGCAGCGGTCGCCTCGATGGAGTATTTCCTTAGCTCGGGAGGCGGAGCCGTCGCGGAGGTCGGCGAGATCGACACGGTCGAGGCGATTGATGACGCCACCGTGCGCATCACGTACGCCGAACCGTTCCCCCACGCACCGTGGACGCTGTCGCAGTACATCAAGTTCGGCAGCATCATCGGGCCGGACGGCCTCGAGGATCCCTCAATGCTCTCGACCGAGATGGACGGTGCGGGGCAGTACATCTTCAACGCCGACGAATCGGTCTCGAACGCCACCTACGTCTTCGACAGGAACCCCGACTACTGGAACCCCGAGGCGCAGATGTACGAGCGCGTCACGGTGCAGGCGATCACCGACGAGAACGCCGCCCTGTCGGCGATCCAGACGGGCCAGGTCGACTACACGCTCGGGGCCCCGGGAACCCTCGACGCCGCGGAGGCCGCCGGAATCGAGGTGCTCCAGGTGCCCTTCTTCAACTGGGGCATTCACATTGCCGACCGCAGTGGCGACATTGTGCCGGCGCTCGAGGATCCGCAGGTGCGCGAGGCGATCGCGCTCTCCATCGATCGGCAGGCGATCGTCGACGCGATCGCGCCGAAGACCGCGCAGCCGAGCAGCCAGATCATGAACGAAGGCGCAATCGGTTTCGTCGACGGCCTCGAGTACCCCTACGACCCGGATCGCGCGCGCGAGCTGCTCGCGGACGCCGGATACGCGGACGGATTCTCGATGCCGATCCTCTCGACGAACGCGCTCGACCAGAACGCGATCCGTGCGCAGGCGATCGTGAGCTACCTCGAGGACATCGGCATCGACGTCGAGCTGACGGCGGATTCCACGGGTGTGTCGGGATTCGTCGAGAAGGCGCAGTCCGGTGAGTATGCGGCCACGATCTTCCCGATGAGCGGAACGACAATGGGTCTGCTGTACCAGACGCTCAGATCGGGTCCGCGCAATCCGTCCGCCACGCTCGATGACGAGATGGAATCCCTGTTCGACGAGTCGGTGACGCTCGACGACGAGGCGCGCCTTTCCCTGTACGAGCAGATGAGTGAGCGTGCCTATGAGACCGCGTGGCACATCCCGGTCTTCACGGCGAACGACCTGCACTACGTCGGGTCGGACCTGGCCGGGGTCGAGGTCACGAACCTCAATCCGATCCCGATCACGGTCGCCCCGGACCCGGACTTCGCCTGGCACCCGGCCGGGTGAGCCCGACCCGAAACGGGTCTTGTCGAATATCATAGCCAATGATATTCTTCACAATCAGTTACGACAGTAATTCAACGTGTTTAGCAAAGGAGCTGAGCCGATGGTCGCGGTCCTCGCGAGGCGTGTGCTCATGGCGATTCCCATCCTGGTGATCGTCTCGGTCGTCATGTTCATCCTGTCCTCGATCGTCCCGGGCGATCAGGCGCGGACGATCCTGGGAGAGAACGCCACCCCACAGGCGGTCGCCGCGCTGCGTGAGCAGATGGGACTCGATCTGCCGCTCTACCTGCAGTACCTGAACTGGGCGTGGGACGCGGTGCGCGGCGACCTCGGCGCATCGATCTACAGCGGGCAGTCGGTCGTCACGATCGTCGGTGCGCGCTTCCCCGTCACCGGGTCGCTCATGCTGCTGGCGACGATCACGATCGCCGTCGTGGGCGGCGGGCTCGGCTTGATGAGCGCGCTGCGCGGTGGCTGGGTCGGTCGCATGCTCGACACGGCCTCGCTCGTCGGGCTCGCGGTGCCGAGCTTCGCCATCGCGATCCTGCTCGTGTCGGTGTTCGCCGTGACCGTGCGGATCTTTCCCGCGACCGGCTACGTCGCGTTCTCCGACGACCCCGTCGGATGGCTGTGGGCGCTCGTGCTCCCCGTGTTCGCGCTGAGTCTCGGGGGCACCACGCTCGTCGCCAAGCAGATGCGCGACTCGGTGCTCGACGCGCTCAGCCGCGACTACGTGCGGATGATGCGAGCGAACGGGATCCCCGAGCGGTCGATCATCTTCCGGCACGTCGTCAAGAACGCATCGATTCCGTCGATGACGATCGTCGGCGTCGGGGCTGTCGCCTGCCTCACGTCGACGGTCTTCGTCGAGAACGTCTTCGTGCTGCCGGGGCTCGGCACGCTCGCGACGCAGTCGACGCTGAACCACGACCTGCCGGTGCTGCTCGGACTCGGCGTCTTCTTCACCCTGATGGTCATCGCGATCAACCTCGTGGTCGACGTGATGTACGGGGTGCTCAACCCGAAGGTGAGGATCTCATGACGGCACGTCGGCAGGGTTCGCCCCGCGTCTTCCGCGGCACGGGCCGCAATCTCTTCGCGGCCACGATCCGCAAGCCCCTCGGCGCGGTCTCGCTCGTCTACCTCGCGATCGTCGTCGCCGCGACCGTCGCGGCGCCGTGGCTCGCGCCCCACGACCCGCTCCAGCAGCGTCTGGACAGCGTCCGGCTCGGGCCGTCCGCCGAGTTCCTGCTCGGCACGGACGCGCTCGGACGGGACATCCTCAGCCGTCTGCTGCACGGCGGACAGGAGACGATGATCGGCGTGGCGCAGGCGCTCATCGTCGCCCTCGCGCTCGCGATCCCGCTCGGCATCGCCGCCGGCTTCCTCGGCGGGTGGGTCGATCGCCTCGTGATGCGCGTCGTGGACGTGACGATGGCGGTGCCGGGCATCATCGTCACGCTCGCCGTGCTTGCGATCTTCGCCAACAGCATGACGGCGGCGATGGTCACCTTCGGCGCGCTCGCGAGCGGCGCGGTCATCCGCGTGATCCGCAGCTCGGTGCTCGGCGTGCGCGAGGAGCTCTACATCGACGCGTCGCGCACGATCGGTCTGACGAACCCCCAGATCCTCGTGCGGCACGTGCTGCCGCGCACCCTCGGCGTCATCATCGTGCAGACCGCGCTGCTGGCCGCGATCGCCCTCGGCGTGCAGACGGGTCTCGCCTTCCTCGGCTTCGGTCCGCCGCCGCCCTCGCCGACATGGGGCGGCATGGTCGGCGAGGCCTCCACGATGCTGCAGCTGCACATGTGGATGATCTTCCCGACAGCGGGCATCATCACGATCACGACGCTGGCGTTCGGTCTGCTCGGCGACGCCGTGCGCGACGCGAACGCCGAGCGATTCACCGGCGGACCGCGGGCGCACCACCGCGAAGAGGCCGCGACGCGCACGATTGCACCCGTCGGATCCCGCGACGAACGGGCGCTGCTGTCGGTGCGCGGCCTCACGGTCGCGTTCGGAACGGGGACCGCCGAGACCGTCGTCCTCGACGGGGTGGACTTCGACGTCCATCCGGGCGAGACGGTCGGGCTCGTCGGCGAGTCCGGATCCGGCAAGACGGTCACGGCGCTCGCGGTGCTGGGGCTGCTCGCCGCGGGTGGCCGCATCGTGTCGGGCGAGATCTGGTTCGACGGCGAGGACATCTCCGGATACTCGCGAGCGCAGTACCGCAAGCTCCGCGGCAAGGAGATCGCGCTGATCTCACAAGAGCCGATGGTGGCCCTGGATCCCGCGTTCCGCGTGGGGTTCCAGGTCGCCGAGGCGGTGCGCTCTCACGAGCGCTGCTCCCCGGCCGCGGCGAAGAAGCGGGCGCTCGAGCTGCTCGCCGACGTGCGCCTGCCGGATCCGCGCGCGGTGGCGAAGCTCTACCCTCATCAGCTCTCCGGCGGGATGGCGCAGCGCGTGTCGATCGCGATCGCGTTGGCCGGCCGCCCTCGCCTGCTCGTCGCGGACGAGCCGACGACCGCCCTCGACGTCACGGTGCAGGCCGAGATCCTCGACCTGCTGCGCCAGCTGCAGCGAGACACCGAGATGTCCATCATGTTCGTGACGCACGACTGGGGGGTCGTCGCGGACATCTGCGACCGGGCCGTTGTGATGTACGCGGGCCAGGTCGTCGAACGTGCGACCGTGCGCGAGGTGTTCGCGGATCCGCTGCACCCCTACACGCAGGGCCTGCGGTCGTCGAGTCCGCACCACGCGCGTCGCGGCGAGCCCATGCCGGCGATCGGCGGGATGGTGCCGCCGCCCACCGACTGGCCGACCGGGTGCCACTTCGCGCCGCGCTGTCCGGTCGCGACGGCGGCCTGCCGCGAGTCGCGCATCGAGGAGCGCGTGTTCGACCACGGGCGCACTGGGCGATGCATCCGCATCCCCGCCGAAGGCACACACGAAGGACGAAATGCGGTGATGACGCGATGACGACCCCCCTGCTCGACGTCGACGACCTCTCGGTCGAGTATCGACGCGGCCGCAAGCGGACGATGGCGGTCCGCGACGTGTCCTTCACGATCGGCGAGGGCGAGACGCTCGGCCTGGTCGGCGAGTCCGGATCCGGGAAGTCCACGATCGGCAAGGCCATCCTCGGGCTCGTGGCCGCGCACCGCGGCACGATCCGCTTCGCCGGGCGGGACATCACGCACCTTCCGCGCACGGAGCGCAACGCCCTCACGAGCGACATCCAGGTCGTGTACCAGGATCCGTACAGCTCGCTCGACCCCACCAAGCCGATCGGCTACACGTTGGCCGAGCCGATTCAGGTGCACGATCCGGGGCCGCGGGAGCAGGTCGCCGAGCGCGTCCTCGCGATGCTGCGTCGCGTCGGGCTGGGCGAGGACGCGGCGACGCGATACCCGGCGCAGTTCTCCGGCGGGCAGCGGCAGCGGATCGCCGTCGCCCGCGCGCTGATCCTCTCGCCCAAGCTCGTCGTCTGCGATGAGCCCGTGAGCGCGCTCGACCTCTCGATCCAGGCCGAGGTCATCAACCTCATGGCGGGGCTGCAGCGCGAGAGCGGCGCGAGCTTCCTGTTCATCTCGCACGACCTCTCGATCGTGCACCACATCTCCGACCGCCTCGTCGTGCTGAAGGACGGCCAGATCGTCGAGCAGGGCGACGCAGCCGAGATCTACCGGGCGCCGGAAGACGACTACACGAAACGACTCATCGCGGCGGCGCCGGTTCCGGATCCTGATGAGCAGGCACGCCGGAACGCGGCGCGCCTGGGGGAGACCCCGCGGGGAGAGAGCGCGACGTCGTTGCTCAGCGCACCGTGACGCGTGCCTCGAGCGCAGATATCGAAGGACACAACGAGAGGGAGTGCTGTGCCGATTCAGAAGATCGCTGATGCGGAGCTGTGGTACGACGAGTACGGAGACGACGACGCGCGCGAGGTCGTCATCTCGTCCGCGATGGGCTTCGCGGGCGAGGGCTACCCCGAGCGTCTCGCGGAGGCGCCCGCCGGCTACAAGGTCTACACCGTGCAGGCGCGCGGGTTCGGCCGCTCGTCGCGTCCGGCGGAGCCGCCGAGCGAGGGATGGCTCGCCCAGTGGGCGGACGACGTCGTGGCCTTCGCGGACGCGCGCGGCGTCGACCGCTTCATCTACACGGGTGCCTCGCACGGCGCGGGCATCGGATGGTACATCGCCATGCGCCGCCCCGAGCGGCTCAAGGCGTTCGTCTCGGTGGTGGGCGCGCCGCACGACCGGTACGGCGTGACCGATTCCTCCGAGGGGCGCCGCGCGGTGATCGAGGCGCGCATGAACGGCGACGTCGACACCGTGCGCGGTCAGCTTGAGGTGCTCGGCGGGTGGCTGCACCCGGACGAGACCGAGCGCCGCGCGCGCCGCGACGCCTTCCTCGACGGCGCCGTCGCGGCGACGATGGAGCGCGACGACGACGAGTCCCGCATCAATCAGGGCATGCCCTTCCCCGAGGCGAAGACCAACGAGGAGCTCGCGGAGGTACTGAAGAACGTCCGCGTTCCGACCCTGATGCTCGCCGGGATGCGAGACGGCATCGTCTCGCCGGAGGCATCGCTGCGCGCAGTGATGAGCGTGCGCGATGCGAAGGCCGTGTTCTTCGAGAGCGAGGGGCACTTCATGACCCGTGAGATCCCCGAGCGGCTCATCCGCGAGGTGACGCTGTTCGTCGACGAGATCAACGGGACGGCGGAGCCGAAAGCACGTCACGACAGCGATCAAAGGAAGGTGGACACGATATGACGACCGTAAGACGGACAAGACGAGGATGGGGCGGCCGCAGAGTGGCGGCGCTCGCCACCGCCGTCGGCCTGGGGGTCGCGCTCGCCGCGTGCTCGCCTGCCGCCGACGAGACGGAGCAGGACCCCGCGGCGGGAGTGAGCGAGCGCGGTGATGAGCTCGCCCTGCAGTTCCGCGGCGCGCCCATGAGTCTCGACCCCGCCCTGCAGGGCACGGCGAGCGGCTCGATCTTCACGGTGCTCGCCTACGACCCGCTGATCTACAAGGCACCCGACGGCAGCCTCCAGCCGAACCTCGCGACCGAGTGGGAGTTCACCTCCGATGACATGACGACCTTCCAGGTCACGCTGCGCGAGGGGGTGACCTTCGCCGACGGCGAGACGATGGACGCCGAGGCGGTCAAGGCCTCGTTCGAGTACTTCCTCGACAAGGGCGGGCCGAACCTGTCCTCGGTCGGGCCGATCGACGCCGTCGAGGTCGTCGACGACCTCACGGTCGCGATCCACTACTCCGAGCCGTTCTCGGATGCGCCGGCGTCGCTGAACCAGCTGTCGATGATGGGCAACGTCATCGGGCCGGAGGGGCTGGCGGATCCGGACAGCCTGCTGCGGAGCATGGACGGAGCCGGACAGTACCTCTACAACCCCGACGCGTCCGTGCCCGACTCGGAGTACGTGTACGACCGCAACCCCGACTACTGGAACCCGGACGCGCAGATGTGGGAGCGCGTCACGGTCCAGATCATCTCGGATCAGAACGCGGTGCTCAACGCGGCCAGTACCGGCCAGATCGACTTCGGTCTCGGATCCGCGCTGATGGCGGAGGCGGCCGAGGGCGCCGGGCTCGAGATCGCCTCCGTGCCCTTCTACAACTGGGAGCTGCGGCTCGCCGACACCGAGGGCGAGATCAATCCGGCGCTCGGCGACGAGCGCGTACGGGAGGCGATCGGTCTCGCGATCGACCGCGAGACCATCGTCGAGGCGCTGGGCGGCGAGTACATGGCGGTCAGCGACCAGATGGTCGTCGAGGGCATCGAGGGCCACAACGCCGACATCGGATGGGAGTACGACCCGGACCGTGCCCGCGACCTGCTCGCCGAGGCGGGGTACGAGGACGGATTCGAGATGAAGCTGCTCGACAGCGGTCTGCAGGACCCGGATTCGCGCATCGCCCAGGCCGTCTCGAGCAGCCTCTCGGAGGTCGGGATCGAGGTGGATCTCGTGGTCGACACGGTGAGCATCCCGTCGTTCATCGAGAAGGCGGAGACGCTGGAGTACGAGGCGACGATCTGGGCGTCCAACGGCGACGTCGGGAACACCTACCGCGGCTACCGCTCGACCGGATCGATGACGAACCCCTTCGGCTTCGTCGACGACGAGATGGAGTCGCTCTACGCCGAGAGCCTGCGGGTCGCCGGGGACGACCGCGACGCCGTCTATCAGGACATGAGCGCGCGCTGGCAGGAGCTGGCGTACTCCATCCCGGTCCTGACGGAGTACTACGTCAACTACATCGGCGCGGACGTGACGAACATCAATTCCTCGCCCGCGAACCCGGTCATGCTCCCGGTCGGCCCCCAGCCCGAGTACAACTGGCAGCCGACGAGCTGAACACGGCGGTGGGGCACGGCGAGCGTCCGTGC
>DWXU01000185.1:0-3846 GCA_019119065.1 Candidatus Microbacterium pullistercoris
CGATGCAACGAGCCCCGAGTCAGGATTGAACTGACGACCCCTTCCTTACCATGGAAGTGCTCTACCACTGAGCTATCGGGGCGTGCTACCCACATGTGGGCAACCAGAAAATCATAACAAAGCGCGTACCGATCCTCGAATCAGCAGACGCCGGGCGTTGCGGACGTCACTCCGCGGTGCCCTGCCCGAGCATGTCGGCCTCGAGGCCCGCGAGCGCGGCCTTCTCATCATCCGAATAGTGGCGGTTCGCGTGCTCGCGAAGCCACGGCAGCGGATCGATCGCCGTGTCGTTGTAGCGGATCTCGAAGTGCAGGTGCGAGCCGTAGGAACGGCCGGTGTTGCCGGTCTTCCCGAGGGTGTCGCCGACCTCGACGCGCTGCCCGCTGACGACCTCGAGGGATCCGTACTGCATGTGCGCGTAGTGGCTCGTGACGAGCTCGCCGTCGATGACGTGGTCGATGTAGACGTTCACGCCATAGGCGCCACCGGCTTCGGACGCGGTGCGCACGACGCCGTCGGCAATGGCCTGGATGGGCGCGCCGTCACCGGGCGTGAAGTCGACGCCCTCGTGGAGACGACCCCAGCGATAACCGAACGGCGAACTCATGCTCGTACCAACAGCGAACGGCCACTGGATATCCGCGGTCGGGTCGTTATCGAAGAAGGCACCGGAGGTGCTGATGCCGCTGACTGCGGCGATGTCCGAGAAGGTCGACGCCTCGTAGCCCTCGACGCGCTCGAGCGGAGCGGTCTCGATGTCATCGCCGGCGACGTAGCCCTGGAGCTCGGCCTCGGCGGGGTCTGCCGCGACGGGCGTCTTGGCGGCCCCGCCGGCCGCGTCTGCGACGACGGTGGGAATTGCCGACGGCGCAGCGAGCGGAAGCGACACACCGGCGGCGAGCAGAGCGATCGCGCCGATGGCGGCGACGGATCCCGTCGCGGCGGCGAACTTGCGGAACGGCGTGTTGAGCGTGCGCTGCGGCTTCGACACGCGCCGGGTCTCCTGGCGCGACGACGCGCGGGAAGCCTCGGGTTCCGGCGCCGAGTGGACCTTCGCACTCGCGCCCGTGAAGTTGAGGGCTGCGGCGGCCGCGGCGAAATCGTCGGCGGCCGCGGTCGCGGCCTTCGGCGCCGTCGGCACGGATGCGCTCGTGGCGGCGGACTCGTTCGTGACGGCCGCGGACTCCTGCTCGCGCATCCGGCGCTCGCGGCGCGTCATCGGGCGCGCGGAGTCGCCGGACACCCCTGCCGTTGCGGCTGCTCGGCGCGAGCGGCGTGTAGACGCGGCGTCGGGCACGGGGCGTTCAGCGGTCAAACGGGCACACTTTCGTTCTGCACTCCAGGGTGGAGCGACGAATTCGGGTGATGTTGACCTCGCGGGGGAGCAAGGTAACGAACAGGTAACTACATTACGCGAACTTTTCTGAAGATTCCACTTACGCGCGCACGCGCGTCGCGATCCGTTCGATGAGTTGCGCGTCACCCGCCACGAGCATCTGCCGACCGAAGTCGTCGGCCGGCAGCAACTGCACGGCTCCGCCCGCTTCTTCGATGAGCAGCGCACCGGCCGCGAGGTCCCACGGCTTCAGCCCGCGCTCGAAGAAACCGTCCATGCGTCCGGCCGCAACGTACGCGAGATCGAGGGCAGCGGATCCGATGCGACGCACGTCGCGCGCGACCGGCATCACCCGCTGGATCGTCTCGATGTCGCCCGCGTGCGTGCGCGGGTCGTAACCGAAGCCGGTCGCCAGCAACGCGCCCGCAGGGAAATCGCGCGAGATGGCGAGCCGCACGGATCCGGTCTCCTGCTCGAGGAAGGAGCCGCCACCGCGGGAGGCGACGAACCGCTCCCCCAGCGCGGGGCCGTACACGACAGCGGCGAGCGCCTGCCAGCCGGGGAACTCGGACCCGCCCTGCACGGCCGCGATGCTCACCGAGTAGCTCGGGATGCCGGCGGCGTAGTTGACGGTGCCGTCGATCGGATCCACGACCCATGTCACGTCGGTGGTGCCGGCCTCGTGGCCGGACTCCTCACCGAGGAAGCCGTCGCCCGGGCGCTCCGCCGCCAGGCGCGCGCGGATCAGGTCCTCGACCTCGCGGTCAGCCTCGGTCACGATGTCAGCGAGCGTCGATTTCGTCGCGGCGAGCCGCACCCCCTCCGCGCGACGGCGGCGGGCGAGATCCCCGGCCTCCGTTGCGATGTCGCGGGCGAGGTCACGCAGTTTTTCGCTCATACCCCCACCGTACGCTGGCGCGGACGGCCGGGCGGCCCGTGTGGGGGGGGTCGACACGCTCGTCGCGGCGCCGGCCGATTCTACTGCGGCGGAGCCGGGCGGCGCGGCGGCTCGGGCGGCACGGGCGGGTACGGCTGCTGGGCGTCCGAGTACGGCTGCGTGGGCGGATTCTGCTGCGGCGCTGCCCGCTGTTGCGCGGTCTGTTGCTGATCACCGGGGTACGGCTGTTGCGCGGCCGGGTACTGCTGCGCGCCCCGGTACTGCTGTTGCATCGGATCCTGCTGCGGAGCCGGAGCGTACGGCTGCGCAGGGGCGACGTTCGGATACGCGGCGGCCGGGTTCGGCGTGTGTTGCGGCGGCGGTCCGAACGACTGGGAGCCCGGAGACGGGACCCCGGTCTGCTGCGCCGCGAAGTCGGGCTGACCGTTCGAGAGCATCGGCAACGGCGTGCGACCATCCGCGTAGGTGGGCCACGGCAGCTGGCCCGACGCAGGGCGCTGCTTCTTCGGACCGAACATCGCCGTGATCAGCGGGATCAGCGCCGTGCCGACCGCGCTCAGGATCGCGAGCGCGACCATGATCCGGCCGTACAGATCCGGGAAGTCGATGAGGTCCATGACCGTCAGCGGCACCAGCGCCATTCCGAGCAGCGCGAGGACGCAGACGGTCGTCACGATCGCCAGCGTGCGAGTGAACCCGGTGACGTACCGCTTGTGAGCGCGCCAGAACAGCCGCTGGTGCAGCACGACGAGCTGCAGGAATCCGACGATGAGGATGAAGTTCCACACCTTGAACGGCGCGAAATAGTCCTCATTCGGCAACCAGACCAGCGTCAGGCCGCACAGTAGCGCGACGACCCACGCGGCCATGCTCGCCGGGACGACCCAGCCGGCGCGTCCGGAGGCAAGATGTGCGTCGAGGAGTGCGACGCCTGCGAACCCCGCCAGGAGGATGATCGTCAGGAAGGCCTTCGGAATGACGTCTCCCTCTGGGGACAACAAGACCCAGATGACGCACAGCACGGCGGCCGCGATGAGCGCACAGATCGCGACCCACATCGCGCCCCGCAGGAGCGGCGGCATCCCGTCGTTGCGATCTTCGGACGCTACGGGCTGCCCCAGATACGGATTCGGTGCCGACATGAGATCCCCTCCCTGTTGTGATCATTCTTGCACCGACCTCCGTCGGCCGGAGACATGCGGTGCCCCTGTGGACAATGGGGCGCGCCCGGACGAAGCGATTTTCATCAGCGGGCGACAGCACGTAAGATGATTGCTTGCGCCTCCGGTCGGCTGTTCAAGTCGGGCGGGCGCGCTTCGGCGAGTTGCCCGAGCGGCCAAAGGGAGCTGACTGTAAATCAGCCGCGGAATGCTTCAGAGGTTCGAATCCTCTACTCGCCACCAGTGGGCCCGGATCCTTGGATCCGGGCCCTTTGCGTTCCCCTCACCTGGCGCAAATGGCTCCAAACGCTCGTGTAGGGGCATGTGGGGCGGCCGCCGGCGCGAACATGACACATATGGCTCCAAACGGCGACGTTTGGGTGCATTTGTGTCATGCGGGCGCGGGGTCGGCGCGACCTGTGGATAACTTCCGCACGCCGCGCGAGATTCTG
>DWXU01000186.1:0-3124 GCA_019119065.1 Candidatus Microbacterium pullistercoris
TCGATGTGCGCGACGAACCTCACGTCGGGCTTGTCGATGCCCATGCCGAACGCGATCGTCGCGACCACGACCACGCCGTCCTCGCGCAGGAAGCGCGCCTGGTGCGCCGTGCGCGTCTCGGCCGGGAGCCCCGCGTGGTACGGGATCGCGTCGATGCCCTGACCGGCGAGGAAGGAGGCGGTCTGCTCGACCGACTTGCGACTGAGGGCGTAGACGATGCCCGCGGACCTGTCGGGCTGCGACCGGATGAACTGCAGCAGCTGCCGCCGCGCCTCAGTCTTCGCCTCGATGCGGTATTGGATGTTCGGCCGGTCGAAGCTCGCCACGAAGTGCCGGGCCGACCCCAGGTGCAGGCGCTCGGTGATCTCGCGGTGCGTCTCGCGCGTGGCCGTGGCGGTGAGCGCGACGCGCGGGACCCCGGGGAACGCCTCGCCGAGGTCGCCGAGCGTCAGGTAATCGGGGCGGAAGTCGTGGCCCCACTGGCTCACGCAGTGCGCCTCGTCGATCGCGATCACGCTCAGGGCTCCCCGCGCGAGGAGGCCGCGCGTCTGCGGGCTGCTGAGCCGCTCGGGCGCGACGTAGATGAGGTCGAGCTCTCCGGCCACGTACGCGCGCTCGACCTCGGCACGCTCCGACGGATCCTGCGACGAGTTCAGGTAGGCCGCCGCGACGCCGTTCGCGCGCAGTGCCTCGACCTGGTCGTGCATGAGCGCGATGAGCGGCGAGACGACGAGCCCCGTTCCCTCGCGCACGAGTGCGGGGACCTGATAGCAGACGCTCTTGCCGCCGCCCGTCGGCATGAGCACGATGGCGTCGCCGCCCGATGTCACGTGGTCGACGATCTCGGCCTGGTCGCCGCGGAAGGATTCGAATCCGTACACCGTGCGAAGCGCGTCGAGGCCGCTCGCGTGCTGCGGTGCGCGAGCACGACCCGAGGACGGCGCCGCGAAGCCCACGGGCGGCTCCGACACGAACGGATCGGCCCACGCGACCGCGCCGCCCTCGTAGTCGGCGTATCCGTCGTCGGGCGGCTCCTCGGGCGGGATCCAGCCGTCGTCGGGCTCGAACTCATACGGCGGCTGGGTCATCTCTCCAGCCTACGAGCCAGGGCTGACAGGCAGATCGCCTGTGGAGAACACGAAAGCCGGTCTGGTGAGACCGGCTTCGAGTGTGGGGATGCGCTGCCCACACTCCAAGTATCCATGCGAATGGGAACTCGCCGCGCATCTCAGGGCTTTCGAGAGCGAACCGTTACGCACGCAATAGGCTCGTATCGTGCCCCGACCATCCGTGCTCTCGACGCGCGTGCTGCTCGTGTGCGCAGCCATCGGCGTCGCGACCGGGTTGATCGGCGGGATCGAGGGATGGCTCGCCGTGCCCGTCCTCGCCGCCACCCCCTTCCTCTATGGGTTCGTCCTCGGGGTGCACGTGCTGCCGGGCATCATCGCGCAGGAGCTGTTCCGTGCGCCGTGGGTCGCCCTCATCACACACGGGATGGCCGCGCTGGTCGGCATCGCCGTGGCTCCCGTCTACGCATTCCAATTCCTCGGATCGGCGCTGCTGTTCGGTGGCATCCAGGAGCTCATCGCAGCCGCCTTCCGCTATCGCGCGTGGGGCTGGTGGCGCTTCCTGCTTTCGGCCCTCGTGATCGGCGCCGCCATCGCCGCCGTCATCTGGGCCATCGCCGACCTCGCGGCCCTGCCCGCCTGGTCGCGGATCGTCTACCTCGTGCTCTCCCTGCTCGGCCCGGTCGCCTGGACCCTCATCGGGCTCGCCGTCGGCCGCGGCCTCGCCCGAGCGGGCATCGGACCCCGGACCGGCAGGCGGTGACGGATCCGCTCGTCGCGCTGCACGACGTCACCGTGACGTACGCCGACAGCGCGGATCCCGCACTCCGAGGCGTGACGCTGGCGATCGGCCGCGGCGAAGTCGTGCTGCTGGCCGGGCCGAGCGGATCCGGCAAGTCGACGTTGGCGATGACGATGAACGGCCTCGTCCCGCACGCGATCGACGCCGACCTCACCGGCCGGGTCACGGTCACCGGCACCGACACGGCCGCGTCGTCGCCCGCGCAGCTCAGCCGGACCGTCGGCATGGTGTTCCAGGATCCGGATGCGCAGGTCGTGACCGGATCCGTCTACGACGAGGTCGCCTTCGGCCCGGAGAACCTCTGCGTTCCCGAAGACGAGGTGCGCGACCGCGTGGCGGACGCCCTCCGGATCGTCGGGCTGTGGGAACGCCGCGAAGAGGATCCGGCCGCGCTGTCCGGAGGAGGACGCCAACGGCTCGCGATCGCGGCCGCGCTCGCGATGCAGACGCCGCTGATCGTGCTCGACGAGCCCACCGCCAACCTGGATCCGCAGGGCGCGCGAAGCGTCTACGACGCGCTGGGCCAGATCGTCGCGTCGGGTGAGACGTCACTGCTGCTGATCGAGCACGACCTCGACGCCGCGCTTCCGCTCGCCACGCGCATGGTCGTGCTCGACCGCACCGGGCACCCGGCGTTCGACGATGCGCCGCAGACGCTCCTGCGCGATCATGCCGCCGAGCTCGAAGAGCTCGGCGTCGGCCTCGCTCCCGCGCACGTGCCGCGCCAGACTGCCGGGCCCGCGGATCCGATCCTCACCACGCACTCGCTCACCCTCGCTCGCGGCGGGCGCACGGTGCTGCACGGTGTCTCGGTCGATATCCCGCGCGGCTCCGTCACCGCGATCGTCGGACCGAACGGCGCCGGCAAGACGACGCTCGCGCAGGCGATCGCCGGCGTGATCCGCACACCGCGCGGCACGGTGACCCGCGAGACGGACGTGCGGTTCGTGTTCCAGAACCCCGAGCACCAGTTCGTCGCGCACACCGTGCGGGAGGAACTGGCACACGGCGTGCGCGGGCTCCCCCGTCGCGAAGCGGCGGAGCGCGTCGCGAGCATGCTGGCACGGCTCGACCTCACCGCGCACGCCGACCGCCACCCGTTCCGTCTCTCGGGCGGCCAGAAGCGCCGCCTCTCGCTCGGCGCGGTCACGATCGGCATGCGACCGGGCGGCGTGCTCGTGCTGGACGAGCCGCTGTACGGGCAGGATCGCGTCCACACCGCGAGCCTCCTCGCGATGCTCGAGGAGCTGCACGA
>DWXU01000187.1:0-8616 GCA_019119065.1 Candidatus Microbacterium pullistercoris
ACGAAGAACAGGCCCCAGGATCCGTGGGGGGCGGCCATCAGCACGATCAGCAGGTAGGCGATGAAGGGCACGAGGTTCACGAGGCCGGCGAGCGCGAGGTAGCGCGAGTCGTTGGCGCCCATGAGCACGCCGTCGAGCACGTAGACGACCCCCGCGATCGGCTGCAGCGCGCCCATCAGGATGAACGCCGGCAGCGTCAGCCACGACATGCCCCACTCGCCCGTGAAGGCGACGCCGAGGACGGGGGAGAGGCAAGCGATGACAAGCCCGATGACGACGCCGCTCATCGCGCCCCACGCGACCGTGCGGCGCAGCACGTAGCGCACGCCGTCTTCGTCGCCGGATCCGAGGTGCTTGCCGATGAGCGCCTGCGCCGCGATCGCGAGCGCGTCGAGCGCGAACGCGGCCGTGGACCCGATGGTGAAGACGATCTGCCAGCCCGCGAGCTCCTCGGTGCCGAGCGTCGTGGCGGCCACGACGGTGAGCAGCAGCCCCGCTCGTAGCGCGACCGTGCGCAGGAAGAGCCAGCCGCCCGTCCGTGCCGTCCCGCGCACGCCGGCCCGCGAGGGAGTCGCGCTGGATCCGTGTTGCCGCACCAGCCGCGCCGCGATCACGACGTATGCGACCACCATGCCCCACTGCGCGACGATCGTGCCCGCCGCGGATCCGGCGATGCCCCAGCCGAGGCCGTAGATGAACAGCCAGTTCAACAGGGCGTTCGCCGCAAAGCCGCAGCCGGCGATCCAGAGCGGGGTGACGGTGTTCTGCAGGCCGCGGAGCAGTCCGGTCGCGGCGAACACGATGAGCATCGCCGGGATCCCCCACATGCTCAGCCCGAGGTAGATCTCGGCCTGTTCGGCGACCGCGGCGCTCGGGCCGAACAGCGACACCATCCACGGCGAGAGGAAGTATCCGATCACCGCGAGCACCCCGCCGATGCCGAGCGCGAGCCACATGCCGTCGATGCCGCGAGAGACGGCGCGAGCGTTGTCCCCGGATCCGAAGAGGCGCGCGACCGCGGGCGTCGTCGAGTAGGCGAGGAACACCATCAGGCCGACGAACGTCTGCAGCACGCTGCCCGCGATGCCGAGACCGGCCAGCTGGGCGACGCCGAGGTGGCCGATCATCGCCGAGTCGAGCGCGAGGAACAGCGGCTCGACCACGAGCGACCCGAGAGCGGGCACGGCCAGCCGCAGGATGTCTCGATTGAGGCTGCGGGTCACTCGATCAGCCTAGGCTCCTACGATGGAGAGATGACCTCTCCGTCCGGCCTCGCCACCGAGGACTTCTCCACCGACATCCGTCCGCAAGACGATCTCTACCGCTACGTCAACGGCGCGTGGCTCGACCGCACCGAGATCCCGTCCGACAAGGCGCGGTGGGGATCCTTCCACCAGCTCGCAGAACAAGCCGAGAAGGACGTGCGGGCGATCGTCGAGGACGCGCAGCGCGCTGATCCGGGAACGCTGGAGCGTCGGGTCGGCGACCTCTTCACGAGCTTCATGGACACCGAGCGCATCGCGGCGCTCGGTGTCGACCCGATCCGCGAGCAGCTCGCCGCCGTCGACGAGATCGCCGACGTCCCCTCGCTGCTGCGTACGACCAGTCACCTCGACCGCGCCGGGGTGACCAACGTCATCGGCGCGTTCGTCGAGCCCGACCCGGGCGACCCGAACCGCTACATCCCGTTCCTCGTCCAGGCGGGCATCTCGCTCCCGGACGAGCAGTACTACCGCGAGGACGGCTTCGCCGAGATCCGTGACGCGTTCGTCGCGCACGTCGAGCGCATGCTCGCGCTCGCTGGGGTGGCGGATCCGGCTGACAGCGCCGCGCGGATCATGGCACTCGAGACGGCGGTCGCGAAGCACCACTGGGACAACGTCGCGTGCCGCGACGCGGTCGCCACCTACAACCTCATGACGTGGGCCGAGGTGCAGCAGCTGGCGGGCGTCGACCTGACCCCGTGGCTCGACGGCATGCTCCGCGACGACATCTCGGCGGACGGTTTCGCCGAGGTCAACGTCGCGCAGCCGTCGTTCCTCTCCGGCCTCGGCACGCTTCTCACGCCGCAGCGCCTCGACGACTGGAAGGCCTGGTTGCGCTGGAAGATCGTGCGCTCCGCCGCGCCCTACCTGACGGACGAGATCGTGGCGGAGAACTTCTCCTTCGTCGGCACGACGCTCGCTGGGGTGCCAGAGAACCGTGTCCGCTGGAAGCGCGGCATCAGCCTCGTGGAGGCGGCGATGGGCGAGGCGGTCGGGCGCATCTACGTCGAGCGACACTTCCCGCCGGAGGCGAAGGAGGAGATCGACCGCCTGGTCGCCAATCTCATCGAGGCGTATCGCGCGTCGATCTCGACGCTCGATTGGATGAGCGCCGAGACGCGCGAGCGCGCGCTCGACAAGCTCGACCGCTTCATGCCGAAGGTCGGCTACCCGACCAAGTGGATCGACTACGCCGCGCTGGAGATCGATCCCGAGGACCTCGTCGGCAACGTGCGCCGGGCCAGCGTCTTCGAGCACGACCGTCAGTTCGCGAAGATCGGGCAGCCGATCGACCGCGACGAGTGGCTGATGACGCCGCAGACGGTGAACGCGTACTACCACCCGCTGATGAACGAGATCGTGTTCCCCGCGGCGATCCTGCAGTACCCGTTCTTCGACCCGAACCGCGATGCCGCCGCCAACTACGGCGGCATCGGCGCCGTCATCGGTCACGAGATCGGGCACGGCTTCGACGACCAGGGCTCGCAGTTCGACGGCACCGGCGCGCTCAACAACTGGTGGACCGAGGACGACCGTGCCGCGTTCGAGTCGCGCACGAAGCTGCTCATCGAGCAGTACGACGCCCTGACGCCCGTCGGACTGGCCGCTGAGCACACCGTCAACGGCGCGCTCACGATCGGCGAGAACATCGGAGACCTCGGCGGGATCAGCATCGCGCTGAAGGCCTACGAGCTGTCACTGGACGGTGACGCGGCGCCGGAGATCGACGGGCTCACGGGCGTGCAGCGCGTGCTGCTGTCGTACGCGCAGGTGTGGCAGCAGGCCAGCCGCGACGCCGAGACGATCCGTCTGCTCGCGATCGACCCGCACTCGCCGAACGAGTTCCGGTGCAACCAGATCGTGCGCAACGTCGACGCCTTCTACGAGGCGTTCGGCGTGACCGAGGCGGATGCGCTGTGGCTCCCGAAGGAGGACCGCGTCTCGATCTGGTGACGCGGTCGCGGCGAACCCTGCGTCAGTCGAAGACGTAGCGGTCGCGTCCGACGAACAGCCCGATCACGAGCTGCGCGAGCAGTCCCGCGATCACGTAGCCGAGCGGCCAGGTCCACGACGCGGTCGCGGCGTGGAGCCAGCCGAAGATCAGCGGCGCCGCGCCGGAGATGACGTAGCCGACCGACTGGGACATGCCGCTGAGCGCGGACGAGGTGCGGTGGTCTCGGGCGCGGGAGGCCATCAGCGTCAGCGCCATCGCGATCGAGGCGCCGCTCGTCAGGCCCTGCACGAGCAGCCACACCACGAGCACGTTCGGTGCGACGATCAGTCCGATCGTGCCGATGACGCCGAACGCGGGGAGCAGGGCGGGAATCCACCGCTCCGCGCGGCCGCGCAGCAGCAGCGGCAAGGCCAGTGATCCGATGACGCCTGTGATCTGGAACAGCATCACGTCGTTTCCGGCCGCGATCTCGCTGTGTCCGTGATCGCGCGCGAACGGCGCCGTCCATGTGAGCATGGCGTAGAAGAGGATCGACTGCGTGCCCATGTAGAGGCCCACGAGCCACGCCGTGCGGTCGCCCCACACGCTGCGCCGGACGGCCTCGCTCCGCGGCTGCGGGCGCACGCGCTCCTCCGGGCCGGCCTGTCGCATGTGCCAGATCCACAGCACGCCCGCGATCGGTAGCGTGGCGCTCATCGCGACGAGCGCGACGCGCCAGCCCGTGGATCCCTCGCCGCCCGACACGAGGTACGACACCGGCACCACGAGGCTCGACGCCACCGCGCCGAACCCGGCGAAGAGCGCGGTGTAGATACTCGTGACGACGGGAGAGCGCCGGCCGAACGAACGCTTCACGACCGCGGGCATCAGCACGTTGAACATCGCGATCGTCGCGCCGACGAGGAGAGTGCCGACCCAGAGGCCCACCTCCGCCGCGACGCCGGGCAGCGAGCGAACGACGGTGCCGACGCCGAGCAGAATGATCGCGGCGAGAACCACGGGCCGCAGTCCGAAGCGCTGGGTGAGCGGATGGGCGACCGACGAGATGATCGACCACGACAGGACCGGCAGCGACGTCAGCAGGCTCAGCACCGACAGCGGCTGCCCGGTCGACGCGCTCATCTGCTCGAGCAGCGGCCCGATTCCCGTGATCGGCGTGCGCATGTTCACGCCGATGAGGCAGATCGCCGCGAGCAGCAGTGCGAGGGAGATCCGACGGTCGTCGGTGGGGCGATCGGTCACGCCCGGATGCTACACCTGTCGGAGTCGTGGACGCGCATCCGGGCGATCGACGGTGCGCGCCGTCACAGCTCGATGCGGGCGGATCCCTCCGGTGCGCGCACGTCCGCGCGATGCGAGACCAGCACGACGATGCGATCCTCCGTCGCGGCACGGATATCCGCCATCACCGCCTCCGCGGTCGGCCGGTCGAGATGCGCGGCCGGCTCGTCGAGCAGGATCACGTCGGCGCGGTTGAGCAGTGCGCGCGCCACGGCGAGACGCTGGCGCTCACCGCCGGACAGCGCGGATCCGCCCGCCCCGACGTGCGTGTCGAGCCCGTCGGGAAGCGACGCGACGAGATCGCTGAGGCCGGCGCGCGCGAGGGCAGCGAGCATCTCGGCGTCGTCCGGGGCGTCGTCGCGGGCACGGCCGACGAGGAGGTTGCCGCGGAAGGTCGAGTCGAACACGTACGCGTCCTGCGGGCACCAGGCGACGCGGCCGCGCCAGGAGGCCGGATCGAGGTCCGTGAGCGCGACGCCGTCGGCGCGCACGACGCCCTCCGCCGCTGGCAGGGCGCCCATGATCACCGACAGCAGGGTGGACTTGCCCGCGCCCGAGCGCCCGGTCACGACGAGCCACTCGCCGGTTCCGACCGATCCCGACAGCCCAGAGAAGACCGGCTCGGAGCGGCCGGGATAGGTGGCGGCGACGCCGTCGATCTCGAGGCGCGTGACGGGGCGGGGCGCTGGCGCGGTGCCCGTCGAGACCGGGCGCGGCATGGTCAGCAGCGGTGCGATGCGGCGCGCGACCTCGCGGAGCGCGGGGATCCGGTGGCACGCGACGATGAGTTCGTCGATCGGCTCGACCGCGGCGAGGGCCAGCAACGCGATGACGCAGGCGAGCTCGGCCGGCGTCGCGGGGGACAGGAGCGGGGCCCAGGCGGCGAGCGCCGAACAGGCGAACACGGCGACCGCGCTGCCGAGACCCGCGCCGAGCGACCCCCACCGTTCCGCACGCGCGAGGCGGGCGCCGACCTGGTCGAGGCGCGTGACCGCGGGGTGGGCGACGCCGTTCGCGCGCAGGTCGTCGGCGGCGGTCGCGAGCGCCGCGGTTCCCCGCACGAGCGTCGACCGTTCGTGGATCCGTCGTCGGTGCGCGCCGCGCGCGGCCACGATCGCGAGCACGGCACCGATCACGGCCGCGGCGGCGAGGACCCCGCCGACGACGCCCGTCAGCTGCGGGACCGTGAACCAGGTCGTCACCGTGATGCCGAGCACCGCGAGGACGCCGACGGCGAGCGGCGGGATCGTGCGCGGCAGCAGGTCGCGCAGCTCGTCGGTGAGCGTGACGAGGTAGTCGACGGGGGATCCGCCCTCGAGCACGCGGCGGGATCCGGCGCCCCGCGCGGCGATCGAGCGCCACAGGCGTCGGCGCAGCCGGTCGGTCACGTGGAACGACGCGGCGTGCGTCACGAGGCGCTCGGCGTAGCGTGACACGGCGCGCCCGATGCCGAAGAACCGTACGCCGACGATCGCGACGAGCAGGTACATGATGTACTCCTCGACGCTGGCCCGCACGATGAGCCATCCGGACACGGCGGTCAGGGCGAGCCCCATCCCGGTCGTCGCGGCGGCGAGGAGGATGCCGAGCGCCCACCGCACGGTCGTGGGGCGCAGGAGGCGCAACAACGCCCGCCACCGCGCCGGGCGGTCGGGTTTCAGCGCGTAGTGCTGGGGCCCGCGCAGGCTGGGCAGGCGGAGGGATCCCGAGTCGGGCGCGTCAGGCAGGCGGATGGAGTCGGTGATCACCGGGATCCCGACGGTCGTCGACGTCGGCTCCTGCCTCGCGCCATCCGCGGGAGACACGGCGGACGCGGTCGGCGCGGCCGACGGGCTCGACACGGCGACCGCGCCGCTCGGGTGCGCCGTGGCCACGTCGACGGCGACCGTCCGCTTCGCGAGAGCGAGCGTGGCGGGCTCGTGCGTCGCCAGAATCACCGTCGCGGCCGACGCGCGGCGGCGGATCGCGTCGCGCACGCGATCCGCCGAGCGCTCGTCGAGGTGTGCGGTCGGTTCGTCGAGGACGAGGACCCGCGCGCCGTGATCGACGCGCACCAGCGCGCGGGCGACGGCGAGGCGGCGCAGCTCTCCCGGGCTCATCTCCGCGATCGACGAATGCGCGAGCCGCGCGATGCCGACCTCGCGCAGCGGGGCCTCGGGGTTCTCGGATCCGTACAGCACGAGCTCGTCCCACGGCGTCGCGGTGAAGGCGCGCGGCACCTGCGGTGCGTAGGCGACGAGCGCGGGGTCGATGCCGACGATCCAGCCCGACGAATCGGCGCCCGGCGGCAGCGTGCCGGCGATCGCCGCCAGCAGCGTCGACTTGCCGCTGCCCGACGGGCCCGTGATGGCCGTGATCCCACCGATGTCCGCCGACAGCCCGTCGAGGGTCGGCGCCGCCCGGTCGGCGTAGCGCACGCTCAGGTCGTGGATCGTGATGGGGGCCGGCGCGTGGTCGGGCACGCCCTCGGGCTCGTCGGCCCAGGCCGCGCCGGAGGCGATCTCGTCGAGCGTCGGGAAGTCCTCCGGCGCCTCCGTCCGCTGCGGTTCCGTCCGCACGAGCGGCAGATCGATGGGGCTCGTGATGTCGGCGACGACCGGCAGCTCGGATCCGCGCACGTCGCCGCGCCGCGCGCCCGAGAGGATGCGGCGAACGCGAGCGAGGGCCGACAACCCGTTCTGCGAGGAGTGGAAGGCGGATCCGACCTGCCGCAGCGCCGTGAAGCACTCGGGTGCGAGCAGGAGCGCCACGAGCGCCGCCTCGAGCTCGACCGTGTCGTTCATCAGCCGCAGGCCGAGTGCGACCGCGACGACGGCGACCGAGATCGTCGCGATGAGCTCCAGCGCGAGGGCCGAGAGGAACGAGGTGCGCAGCGTCTGCTGCAGGCGTGTGCGGTACTCGCGCTGGATGTCGTCGAGCGCTCGGGCCTGCTCTTCGGCGCGGTTGAGGCCGACGAGCACGGGCAGCCCGCGCGCGAGCTCGGTGAGGTGGTTGGCGAGGCGCGCGAGGGATCCGGTGGCCTCGTCGGTGCGCTCCTGCGTGTGCTTGCCGATGAGCGCCATGAACAGGGGCACGAGCGGCACCGTGAGCGCGACGATGAGCGCGCTCAGCCAGTCGGCGCCGAGGATCCACAGGCCCGCGATGAGCGGGACCGCGACCGCCTGAATGATCGCGGGCAGGCTGGTGGCGTAGTACTCGTCGAGATCGTCGAGCCCGTCGGCGGCGAGGATCGAGACGGATCCCTCGCCCTCGCGCTCTCGGGCGATCCGCGCGGGGGCGCTCGGGCGCGGATCGTCGTCGTCCTCCGCGAACTCCGCGCCCTCAGCGTCGCCCGCAGCGAGGCGATCCCACAGGCGCCCCCGCAGGTCGCGCTTGACGGCGATCGCGATGTTGTGTCCCCCGACGCGCGTGCCCCACACGGCGAGCGCGCGAAGGCCACCGCCGATGAGGCCGAGGAGCAGCACTGAGCGCGTGTCGAGGTCGCCGGCCATGAGACCCGCGATGCCCGACGCGACGGCGGCGGCGACGAGCACGAGCCCGGCGCCCTTGAGGACGGCGAGCACGCCGAGCCCCACGAGGGCGACCGCCGGCACCGGGCCCAGCTCGGGCCGGGGCGTCGGCGCCGCGCTCTCGGCGGATGTGTGCCACGGATCGCTGCTCATTGTGTCTCCATGCCTACCCGACGGCCCGTCGCCTCAGCCGATGCCTCGCCAGACATTGCACGTCTTGGCCGCCCCGCGCGACAATCTCTGGCGACCCATCAAGGGGGAACCCGCCCGCATGCACACGCGTGCCCGCGTGACGCCCGCGCCCCCGAATGCCTCGCCATAGTTTGCGGGTTTTCGGCCCCACATGCTGCAATCTCTGGCGACCCAGATCATTTCGGGCGCAGGATCGCCGGGATGACGATGTGCGGGTCGGGGATCATGCCCGGCTCGAGGCGCTTGCGGAAGACCCAGTACGACCACGCCTGATAGGCGATGACCAGCGGCAGCCCGAACGCCGCGACGATCGTCATCACGCCGAGGGTGTAATCGCTGCTCGACGCGTTCGCGACCGTCAGGCTGTACGCGTCGCTGAGCGTCGACGGCAGCACGTACGGGAACATGCCCGCGA
>DWXU01000188.1:0-3090 GCA_019119065.1 Candidatus Microbacterium pullistercoris
ACCAGAGCAGCGGCGTGCCGAGCCCCGCGAGGACCTCGATCTGATCGGTCGCGATGAGGGCGACCGCGACGGCGGCGACGATCACGACGATCTGGGCGAGCGCGAGCAGCGTGTTCCCGATCACCTTCCCCGCCAGCAGTGCGCGCGCCGGGATCGCCGTGATGAGGATCTCGATCACGCGCGTCTGCTTCTCCTCCACCACGCTCGTCGCGACCGGCGCGCCGAACGACGTGGCCGACATCATGAACACGATGCCGAACGCGATCGACAGGATGAACCGCATGGGCGTCAACCCCCCGTCCGGATCGAGCAACTCGATCTCGGGGGCCTGCGACAGCGCCTCCACGAGCTCCGACGGCGCGTCGGTGAGCGCGACGATGGTGAGGCCGGTGGCGGAGTCGCTGTCGGGGATGACCGCGGCATCCACGTCGTCGTTCACGACGAGGTCGCGCGCCGCGTCGGCGGACGCCGTTCGTGTCACGTCCACGCCGTCGACCGAAGCGAGCTGCCCGGCGGCCGGCTCGGGTGCGGCGACCGTCGTGGTCGACTGCTGGCCCGCCACGATGTTCATGATGATGATGCCGGCGACGATGCCGAGCACGAGGATCACCGTCGAGATGATGAAGGCCTTGCTGCGCACGCGCGTGACGACCTCCCGCTCGCCGACGAGGTACGCGGCGCGGGACGTGGAGAGGGACGTGGGGTTCATCGGACGACCTCCTTGAAGATCTGCGCGAGCGACGGGTGCTGTGGCGCGAAGCTAGTGACGGATCCTTCGGCGACGGAACGACGCAGCACTCGCTGAGCGGTCTCGGCGCCGTCGACGTCGAAGACCGCTCGTCCGGTGTCGAACTCGATCACCGCAACACCGGGTTCCTCGCGCAGCCAGCCGGCGTCTCCGCTCGAGACGAGCTCGTACCGGTTGGACGAGTGCTCGGCGCGGATGCCTTCCCGATCGCCAGCGGCGCGGACGCTGCCCGCCGCGATGATGACGAGGTCGTCGCAGAGACGCTCGACCACGTCGAGCTGGTGCGATGAGAAGAGCACGGCCGCGCCCTGACGCGCGCGTTCGTGCAGCACGGCGACCACGGTCTCAACGGCCATCGGATCCAGCCCGCTGAACGGCTCATCGAGGATCAGCACGTCTGCGTCGTGGACGAGAGCGGCCGCGATCTGCGCGCGCTGCTGGTTGCCGAGCGAGAGCGCCTCGATCGGATCCGAGAGCCGCTCACCCAAGCCGAGTTCCTCGAGGATCCCCCGTGCCTTCTTCTCGGCCGCCGGCTTGTCGAACCCGTGGAGCCGGGCGAGATAGGTGATCTGCTCGAGCACCTTCATCTTCGGGTAGAGGCCGCGCTCTTCGGGCATGTAGCCGAAGGTGCGGCGCTGCGTCGAGGTGAGCGGCGCGCCATCGAGCGTCACCTCTCCCCCGTCGCGCTCGAGTAGCCCGAGAATGATGCGCATCGCCGTGGTCTTGCCAGCGCCGTTCCCGCCGACGAAGCCGGTGAGCCTGCCGCGCTCGACGTTGAACGACACGTTGTCGAGCGCCGTTCTGTCGCCGTAGTGTTTCGTGATTTCCGAGACGGTGAGCATCGCGGATCCCTTCTGCTTGGGTACGACTTGACGTTACGGCCGCGGTCGGAGCGCGCACATCCGCCGCGCGACGGATTCCTCCCCTCCCCTTCGCGGTGGAACATGAAGAAACATTTGAATTCAGTGGAATAGAGTCGGCCCGGACGCGGTTGTCGCCTCCGTACGTTTTCCCATTCCTCACATGAAGGAGACCCCGTGACGAAGATCGGCATCCTGGTCGGATCCATCGGTACGACCTCGATCAACAAGACGCTCGCTGGCGCGCTGACGAACCTGCTCCCCGACGGGGTCGAGGCGGTCGACATCCCGATCAAGCAGCTGCCCTTCTTCTCGACCGACCTCGAGACCGACTTCCCGCCGGTGGCGCGTGAGTTCAAGGACCTCATCGAGTCGCTCGACGGCGTCATCATCGTCACGCCCGAGTACAACCGCTCGATCCCCGGCGTGCTGAAGAACGCGATCGAGTGGGCGAGCCGTCCGTACGGCGAGTTCTCCTTCGGCGGCACTCCGGTCGCCGTCATCGGCGCCTCCCCCGGGGGCATCGCGACGGCCGCCGCGCAGCAGCACCTCAAGGCCGTGCTGAGCCACGTCAACGCCATCGTCATGGGCCAGCCCGAGGGCTTCATCCAGATCACCCCGGGCCTGATCGACGAGCACGGCGAGGTCACGAACGAGGGCACCAAGGCGTTCCTCGAGGCTTACCTCGCGGCATTCCTCGATCTCGTCGGCCGCGTGCAGAAGGCGTACGCCTGATGCTCCCCTGACGCCACGACGCTCCCCGCGCCTCGGATCCTCGCGGTCCGGGGCGCGGTGCGTTTCGGGTGCCTCCGTCGCGCGAGGGAGGCGCAGCGCGCGACGGACGCCTACCGTGTAACCCATGACGACGCACACGACGGATGCGCGCGAGCGGACGATCTCGCGGAACGCCGCCGGCCCCGCCGCGGACGCGTTCACGAGGGATCCGGCCACGGCCACGCAGCTCCGCAACGACATCTGGATCGGTCTCACGATGTTCCTCGGGGCGATCGTGAGCGTCGTGCTGGGGTTCTTCTCCCAGGTGATGGGGCCGGGTGGTCTCGACGTGAAGTGGGGCATCCTCTACGCCGCTGCCTTGACGCTGCCGTTCGTCGTTCGTCGGCGCTACCCCATCATGGTGGCGCTCGCCACGAACGCGGCGTACGTCGTCGGCATGGAGGCCGGCGCGACGGAGCTCTACGTCGGTCAGGTCGCGCTCTTCCTCTCGATGTACACCGTCGGCGCCTGGGTGGACGACCGACGACGCGCGAACATCGTGCGGGCGGTCATCATCGGCGTCATGGTCGTCTGGCTGCTGACAGCCACGTTCCGCACCGCCACGATGCCCGCCCCGGAGAGCGTCGAGAACGCCGTCGGCGCGATGTCTCCTGTTGTCGCGCTCATGATGACCCAGTGGCTCATCAACGCGGTGTTCTTCGGCGCGGCTTTCGTCATGGGAAACAACGCCTACGAGGCGGCGCTCGG
>DWXU01000189.1:0-59100 GCA_019119065.1 Candidatus Microbacterium pullistercoris
GTCGGCATGGCCAGCAACGACCCCCACCACGATACGACGAACGGTCTTCTGGCATCGACCAGGTCCAACGGATGCACGAGCGGCTGCTCGGCGGGATCGGGCAACGCGACGGTTTCGCGCACGGTTTTCACGAGGCCCTCCAGGGGACGGTATCGAGGTAGGGTGGACGGAGCCCGCTCTTAGCTATTTCGTAGACTTTCTGGCGAGCTACTCCGAGCTCACGGGCGACCGCAACCGCACTGAAATCGTCGAGCAGCGCGTCGACTGCTAATGAGCGGATGCCCGAGGCACGGCCGTTCACATGCGCGGCGAGCGCCCCGATCTCGGCCGCGAGGAGTGCGACGACCAGCGGGCCGCCGAAGGCGTCGCTCCAGTCCGCGCGCCCCGAAACGGCCGCTGCGTATAGCGCGTCGCCACCGTCGGCGAGCGCGTCGTGCACCTTCTGCGGGCTCAGGCCACACGCGCTAAGACGCGACACGACCTGCTCGAACTCGGCCGGGTCACCGGCCCGGTGTGCGAGAACGGCCGTCCACGTCATCGACTGGCTGTCGAGTACGTCACGAGTGTCACCCCCGGGGTTACGTGTCATGTCTCCACTATGGCGCAGGTCCAGCTGCACTGTCAACCCCCGGGTGACAGTGCAGCCACAGCCGCTGGGGACCCTCGAGTCTTGACACCAACCGACAAGCGCCTGCGCGCATTCGTGCACCCCGGCTGGGATCGAGCGTCCGACCGCTATCCGCAGCTCGGCGAGCAGGCGTCGCGCGACCTCGGGCAGCCCGGAGACGCCCTCCGGTCACGCGTCATGTCTCAACTCATGCGACGACGAGCACCGAGAAGCAGCGGTCAACGACGCAGTGTCGAGGGCCAGAGTTCATACGAGTATTGCAACAGAACGATCACTTCACCGGAAGGCGCGGTGTCGCGCGCCTGCATGCCGCGGGCGAAGCCGGCACGTTCGAGCACGCGTTGGGCCGCCGAATTCTGAGGCACGGTACGTGCGGTGAGCCGAGCGAACCCACTCCGCTGAGCCAGCGCGACCGCGAGTGAGAGCGCCGCACCAGCCGATCCTCGACCTCGATGGTCGGGATGCACCCAGAAACCCACCTCTACCGACCCCTCGTTGACGCCGAACAGCACCAAGCTGCCGGCGAACACGTCACTGACGGGGTCGGCGATCGCCAGCACCGCGAGATCGCCACGCGTCAGGCCTGTTCGGATCGCTCCATCGATCAACGCGGAGACTGAAGCCTCGGTGTACTCGGGCTCTGGCAGATGCGCGAACTCCTGCACCTCCGGGTCGGCCGCGCCGGCAGCGTACGCGCCGGCATCGCCGTGACGCATGACGCGCAGCACAGCGCGATCATTGCGCAGCGGAAGGAGACCAGCGTTCAACACGGCTATAAACTAACATAGTTCGGATATGATCCGAGCATGAGTTACTGGGAGCAACGCAAACCGATCCGCAGAGTGCGTTCGGTGGATGTGCATAGCGTTGCATCTACCGCCGCGGAGCTGTTGGACGAGGGAGGTCTGCGCGCGCTCACGGTCCGGGCTGTCGCGCGGCGAATGGACGTCGCGCCCGCCAGTCTCTACTCTCGAGTCACGTCGGTCGATGACCTGTTCGATCTCGCCCTGGATCATACGCTCGGTTGTGATCCGGCGTGGCACGACGCTGTCGAGCACGCCGAGCTGCACGTTCTGTTGCTCGCGTACTACCGGCACCTCGTTCGACACCCTTGGGCTTGTCAGGTCATCGCCATGCGCCCGCCCCGCGGCCCGCACTATTTGCGCTTGTCCGAACGGATGTGTGTGCTGCTTGCCGAGAGCGGCTCGAGCGATCCCCTCAGCGAGGTTTACGCTTTGTCGAACTTCGTGATCGGCAGCGCCGCCACGACGTCGGTAGTGAGCGACGAACGGCGATCCACGGTCGACAGCGAACTCGCGCCGCTGTACGCATCCCTCCATGCCCAGCACGGAGTAAGCGCCGAAACGATCGTCACCGAGGGGCTTCATGCTCTACTACAACGGTGAACCGCGACCTCCGCGCCCGACCCGACGTTCTGTGGAGACGCGCGCCGTCGGGAAACGAGTGTCGCACGCTCGCGGGTCGACGCGTCACGCATGACCGTGAGGATCACGGCGTCGCTCCGCCACGCTCCCCTACCACCGCAGCAGCGAGCACGATGTCGAGAATGACAGCCCCGGAAGGGCGGTCGGGACCGTAACCGGTCCGGTTTCGTCAGTTCTCGGGCACTAGGGTGTGATCGTGACTGACCCTCAATTCTGCGCCCCGAAGGATATCGATTCGTGGCTGGAGTTAGCGCGGGATGTCAGGCACGTGTTTGGCCCGATGCCCGATTTACTCGCGCACATTCAGCGGGGAATCAGCCGTCGAACAGCGATGGTAACGCTGAGATCTGGGTCAGTTGTCGGAGCAATGCTTCTGAGCGGACCCGGAAAACCTCAGACCATTCGATGGCTCGCCGTTCACCCGAATTATCGTGGGCAGGGCGTTGGTACAGCGTTGCTTCGTTCAGCCATTCGCCACTGGCCTGAGGGCGACATCGCGGTGGTCACGTTCCCTGCAAACCATCGTGGTGGCCAAGCGGCGCGACGCCTCTATAAGCGGAACGGCTTCGCCTCACAGGGACTGACCGATCCGGCACCTGATGGGAGCCCGCGAGAACTGTTCTTACTGACGCGCGCCGGAACGTGACCCATCCGAGCCACAAGAGGCATTTCACCCCCGCGCGTTCAAGCCTCGAGCCGGCCTTGCCGATGACGTAGCTGGATCCGGAACCCGAGAAGAAGTCCCAGTTCTCGCCGGCGGGGTCCGGGAGGTGCGAAATCAAGCGGTTACTACCGTCCTGTCGCCCTGCTCGTGCCTTCTGCGTGCCACTCGCGGCCAGTTGTCGCTCTGTCTGGTCTCGCGGCCGAGTGCACAAAATCTATGGTACTCGCCATTCCCGCGTGGCACAGAGGCTGTGAACAGCAGCATGTAAATCTAGTCGCGTCAGGTTGGTTCCCGTTGGGAAGTTCTGTGGGCAACCTCCGGGGATATTCGCCAACTACATGAGCGGCGTGCGAAGCGCGCGTCGTGCATCGGGCCACACGTAGATCGCTCTCGGCTCGCTCGTCGGATCGGAGCTCATCACATCCATCAAGTGCGGTAGCCAGTCGCTCAACGCCTGGTTGAAGTTCTCCCAATCGTGTCCGGCACCCGGGTACAGCGTGAAACGCGCCGGGATCCCCAGCTTCTGCAGACGATCTCTCATCGAGAACGCCGCTGCACGGATGAACGTCGACTCTGGTTCGCCCGTGTCCCCCGTGTAGAGCGCGACGTCCGTGTTCCGAAGATTCTCCGCAAGATCCGGACCGTTGACGCTGCGCCATCGCGGTTCGTGCCGCTCGACATCGCCCCAGATGAGAGTGGCGATGGATCGCCCTGCGTTCCGCCATTCGCTCTGCGGCTGCAGGATGTCGATGTCTCCCGAGAAGCTCGCCGTCGCGCCGAAGAGCTCCGGCCGCTGAGCCGCGTACCGCACAGCGGCGCCACCCATCGACAGACCGGCGATCGCGCGCCCGCTGCGGTCGGCGATGGTGCGGAAGGTGGCGTCCATCCAGGGCACGAGTTCATCGAGATGATAGGTCGCCCAGCGAGGAGCACCGTACGAGCCGCCGTTGAACCAGTCGGCATAGCCGCCGGCCACCCCACCGTCGGGCATCACGACGATCAACGGAAGGTCGCCGACGATCTCCTCCGCGCGTCCGGCGGTCTCCGGTGTGGTCCAGGTGCTGAAGTTCTCCGTCCCTCCGTGCAGCAGGTACAGGACCGGGTAGCGCTGGGTCGATTCCGTCCGATATCCGGCCGGAGGAGTATCCGAACCCGCGTCTCCCCTGTCTCGTTCGCGCCGAGCGGGAAGCCGGGCGGAGTCGCGAGCGCCGGGGTCCGCAGCGTCACTTCCTGCAGGCGCGAGCGCAGCGTCTCGGTTGCGACGATAGTCAGGCGGGGGGAATCATCCGATGACATGACCGGCCCTCAGGAACGGTGCCCGGCGTCGAGCAGATCGCCCATCTGCTTGGCGATCAGCGTCGTCGCGAACTTGGGATTGAGACGTGAGAGGCGATCCATCGCCGCGGCATCCGATCCGATCGTCGCGCGGAAACGGTCCTTGCGGATCGCGTCGACGATCACCCGCCCGGCCTCACTCGGCGAGGTCGTCTTGTGGGTGCTGTTCTCGGCCGAGGCGTCACCACCGAGATCCACGCCGGAGTTCACGGCGATGCCCGTGCTGATCGCACCGGGGAAGATCACCGTGACATGCACGTTCGTGTCGAGCAGCTCTGCGTACAGAGCCTCGGTGAGCAGCTTGACTGCCGCTTTCGACGCGCCATATACGGCTTGGCCGGGTACCGGTGCGTAAGATCCCATGCTCGCGACATTGAGCAGCGAGGCCTCCGGACGCGCGATCAGGTGCGGCAGGAACGCCTTGCAGACGTTCATCACACCCCAGAAGTTCACATTCATGACCTTCTCGATCTCTGAGAACGGCAGGTCCACGACCTTCACGAACTTCTGGATGACGCCGGCGATGTTCGCCACTCCGTCGATCTTGCCGTGGGCACTGATGACTGCGTCGGGCAGTGCCGCCACAGCATCCCGATCTGTGATGTTCACGGTGTGCGAGCTGAACCGGGGGCCGGCCTTCGCGAGCCCCGCGGTCTCTTCGAGCCCGGCGGCGTTCAGGTCGACGCCCGCGACCGACGCGCCCTCCGCGAGAAGGCGAAGAGTCACCTCCCGCCCGATGCCGTTGCCTGCTCCGGTGACGACGAAGACCTTGCCTGAGATTTCCATGATGTTCCTTCTTGGTGGGGATGCTCCGACGCGTGCTCAGCGCAGGGCGTCGGTGATGTCGGCGAGGATGCGATCGAGCGTGCGGGTGACGGAGACCGTCGTGGCCGCGTCGTGCCAGGGATGCTCGCGTAGACCGGAATCGATCGCCTCGGTCACGGCCTCGAGCATCGGCCCGTAGCCGTTGCCGACTCGCGGATGCCGCACCGACTCCGGGGAATGGAAGATCCGCTCGGCACTGCCTGCGTGGACATGCGCGTCGCTGCCCGCCCAGAACATGGGATCCAGTGTGATCCACCCGCGTTCACCGCTGACCGAGGCAGAGAGGTCGAGGAACTCGACGCCCGACCAGGCCAGCTGGGCGAAGGCTCCGCCGCCGTGGTCGAGATTCGCGTGCCCGGCGAGATCGACACCGTCGGAGACGACGCCGCCCGCGTGGAGATCCCTGGGCTCACCGAGGAACCAGTGCGCGAGCGTGACGGGATAGATGCCTCGATCCCGCAGGATGCTGCCGCCGTCTTCCGGACGCTCTTTGCCTGGACGGACGAAGAACGGCGTACCGAAGCTCGCGCGAACGCTGCGTATCGTCCCCAGTTCTCCCCCGATGATGCGTTCGATCAGTTCACGGTGCAGCGGGTTGAACCGCATCCACATCGCCTCCATGAGGAAGCGGTCGGCCGCCGCAGCGCGAGCGAACAACAGCGCGGCATCGTCGGACGACGTCGCGATGGGCTTCTCGACGAGCACGTGCTTGCGGGCATCGAGCGCTTCGAGCGTGATCGCGGTATGCGTGTCTGCCGGGGTGGCGATGTAGACCACATCGACGTCTCCGCGCGAGAAGAGCACCGAGCGCTCCGCCGTCGAGAAGGGGATGCCGTGCCGCGACGCGAAACCGTCGGCACGCGCAGTGGTCCGCCCCCAGACGGCGGTGATCTCGCCGCCGATGCCGATCAGGTCGGAGACGAGCTTGTCTGAGATGTCACCCGTGCCGATGATCCCCCACCTAAGCATGCGTGTGCTTCCTTTCCGTGATGGGTGCGACCGTCAGCGTCGCAAGTGCGACGAGCATGAGGGCGGCTCCCCAGACCAGTTGATAGCCGCCCATCAGCGAGACGACGAGGGCGGCGAGTGCCGGTGCCAGCGCCTGGCCGAGGTTCATGGCGACGATGGCGAGCCCGAGATCCCTGCCGGCACGCGCCGGGTTCGGGAGCACGTCGATGAACATCGCATTGTCCACCGGCAGATAGATGCCGAACGCGAGACCTGTGATGATCACCTGGGCGAACAGCGCTGGAAGTGTCGGCGAGATCAGCGGAATCGCCATCGACACCGTCATCAGTAGTGATGCGACGACGATGAAGGGCTTGCGACGGCCGACGCGATCGGAGAGGCGACCCGAGATGGCCACGGCGATGAGGGTGAACGGGATACCCGCGAGCCCGAGGATCGGGACCATCGCCGATGCCTCGGCCGCGCTGAGCGCGGGGCGCACATAGCTCTGCAGCATGTAGAGGTTGAGCACCGTCGACGTGCTGTATCCGAAGAAGAAGAGCGCCCTCGAGATCCACAGCCAGCGGTAATTGCGGGCCTTGAGCGCGCTCGCGTACCCCATCAGGAAGGGCTTCCAGGCGAAGGGCTCTCGCTCGACGCCGACGGACGATTCGTCGCGGTTGCGGGTGACGAAGAGCACGGTGGCGATCGCGACGAGCAGACCGAGGATCAGATAGAAATCCAGCCCGACAAGTCCGAACAGCGCGCCGGCGCCGATGCCACCCAGGATGCCGCCGATGATGGCGCCCATGCTCGTCCACGACGTCACGCGTCCGCGGCGATCACGGGGCACCCGGTCGGCGACCGTCGCCTGTAGAGGGTTGCCGGCGACGTTCAGTGCCAGTTCGGTCGCCGACCACAGCACGACGAGCGAGACGAGCGAGGGCGCGTAGCGCACGGCCACGAGGAGCACCGCGCCGACCAGCCCGGCATACAGGATCCAGGGTGCGCGTCGACCGAGACGCGAGCGCGTGCGATCCGACAGCACGCCGATCACCGGCTGGAGGATCATCACGATGATGGCGCTGGTCGTCGTCACGAGTGCGAGACCGTTGGCGCGCGCCGCTTCGAAGTCGGAGAGCAGCGCGAGCTGTCGGGACTGATCCGCGGTCGGTGTGACCTCGCCGGAGCCGACGGCCCGCCCGAGCTCGGTCAGCGCCTGCAGATCGACGCCAGCGTCTGCACCGGAGAAGAACGAGCCGAACTCCAAGAGCTGGATCTGGTTCGGCATGAGGATGCCGTTCGTCGCCGCCCACACCGCCGACACGGCGAGCGAGAGCAACAGATACCAGCGGATGTAGCGCGAGAGCGGCTTCTTCGCGTCGTAGTGCACGGCGACCGTCGAAGTCCAACGGCTGTCGTCGCCGCTCTCGTGCAGGATGGGCTCACTCATGATCCCGACCCCGCGGACGCGTCACCCCAAGTCCCGCGAGGCGCAAGCGGTGCATCACCATCGAAGCCTCCAGACCATTATCGAAGCCTCCAGACCATTTCGCTGCCGGACGCATAGATCCAAGCAGATTCCAGGCGAGATGGCTGTCGGATACGTGCATCTTCGCCGCAGCTCGGTTCATGTCGCGGTGATAGGCGCTCCCAGCGTGACGCCTGCTCCGTTGAACGAGTCGACGGCGAACCAGGTGGCCTCGCCCTCATTCAGGGACGGCACGTCGAGAGTGGTCTGGTCGTAGACCATCCAACTCCGATAAAGCGCGTCAGGTCCGGCTCCGTATCGGACGTTGTACCCGACGGCGCCGTCGACATGCGGCCAGCTCACGCGAGCGGTCCGACTCTCGAGTTTCTCCACGCGCGGCGCGGTCACGGCCGGGACATCGCCACCCGATCGACCGAAGACACGTAGGCCGCTGATGGCGAACGCGCCTCCGAACGGCACGCTCGCCGCCGTGACGCGAACGAAGCGAATCGGTTGAGGTGTGCGCAAAGTGACGAGCGCGTGCGGCCGATCAGCCCCCTCCTCACGACCGTCATGCAAGACTTCCCAGTCCGTTCCGTTCAACGACCCCTCGATGACCACCAAGGCGGGTGAATGTTCACGGTAGATCCCTCTCCAGGTGTGTCCGCCGTCTGCGCCCTCTTCGACCGGCTCCGCATAGGCGGCCACGTCATGGTCCGCAAGATTGACCTGAATGACGGCGACGTCGCTAACCTCGCCGAGATCGAGGGCAAGCCACTCCCCTGCTCCGGCGCCCTCCGATGCCCACCAGGTGCGGATGTCCTCATCGGCCGCGAGCGCCGGCCCGTGGCCGACAGCGGATGAGGAACTCGACGCCGCAGATCGATACGACAGCAACATCCATTCGGGTGCGATGCGCGCCCACGGATCGAAAGGGCCGTCGGGGATCGAGAGCGGGTAGTCCGCGAAGTTCTGGTTGCACGTCAGTATGCCGTCGGCATCGAATCCGGCAGGGAACAATCCCAGGCGACGCTCGAATACTCCATTGACGCTGATCCGCATGGTGGCCGCGTGCCACCAATTGCCGTGTTTGTCCTGAATGGTGCTGCCATGGCCCGCTCCGGGAGCGAATCCTCCCGGCTTCGATGAGAACGGGCTGGCGGTCGAGTAGACGAAGGGTCCGAGGGGATGCTCGCTGACGTAGTACCCGTCGGCGTAGGTGTTGAACTGAGTCCCCGGCGCCGCGTACTGCAGGTAGTAGCGATCCTCGTACCTGGTCATCCATGACCCCTCGATATACGGGGCATCGCTCTGAAACGCGGCGATCTGACGTTCCCGCTCGGTTGTGGGCTCAGGGACGACGTAGTCCTCTCCCACCCTCTCCCATCCCCGGCGTGCAGTGTCAGCACGGATGAGGTCCACCGGGTCGCCTACGGGCTGAAGATTTTGATCCAACTCGAGCCCGCGGACTGGCTCAACGTTGTCGCATCCCCAGTACAGGTACACGCGTCCGTCGTCGTCTTGGAACACGCTCGGATCCCAGAAGGAGAAGGTTCCGGGTTCGACCTCGATGAAGTCGTCGGCAATCGGATCCTCGCTTCGGAAGAACGGCGAGTTCGAGACTTTTCGGGACGCGCTGAGGATGAGGGCGCCGTTCACCTCGCGCACGTCAGGAGCGTAGTCGAATGGCGGAAGCTTGTCCGTCGCCTGGTAAGTCCACGCGATGAGGTCGTCGGAGTGCCAGAATCCGCGAGACATCGACGCGAATAGGTAGTACCGATCGCGATAGAGCACGAGCGAAGGATCAGCTGCCTCGCGATGCACGTTCCTCGTCGGTTCGCCGAGCCTGTGTCCGCCCACCACTCCCGAGAATCGGATGTCCTGGTAGCGGTATTCGATGTCCATCGGATTGCAGAGAACTCGTGTCATGTTTCCATCTCGTCGTCGAGGGCAGGCCCTGCGGAAAGCGCCGCACGAAACGTGCCGGCAATCGCATTTAACCAGTTTCAAGAGCGATTGACAACCGATTGCCACTACGTGATACTCAGTCCATCCGCTCGGAACCGGAAAGGCCTCAACATGACCCTCCCCACACGCTCAGAGCTGGAAGAGCGCGCTTTCGGAACGAGCCCGATCCCTCGCATGGTGCGCACACCCTTCGGCGCTCAGCTTCTGGTCGACGGACGACCGTTCCTCTCCCTGGGGGGAGAGTTGCACAATTCCAGTCCTTCGAGTCCGGGGTTCATGGTTCCTATCTGGGATCGGCTGGCGCAGAACCGCGTCGGCTCGATCATCGGCGCTGCGAGCTGGCAGCTGGTGGAGCCTGTCGAGGGGACCTATGACTTCAGCGCGGTCGATAGCCAGATCACGCAGGCACGTGACCGCGGCATCCGACTCATTCTCATCTGGTTCGCCTCCTACAAGAACGCCGAGTCGTCCTACGCTCCGAGTTGGGTACGCCGCGACGAGGAGCGCTTCCCTCGCGCCACGCGGGACGCGGCGCGAGCTGTCACTGGCCGTTTCCGCACGGATGGTCCCATACTCAGCGTCTTCAGCGACGAGCTCGTCGCCGCGGATGCTCGCGCGTTCGCCGCACTGATGCGGCACCTCAGACACATCGATCCCGATCACACCGTCATCGCCATGCAGGTGCAGAACGAAGTAGGTCTGCTGGGCGATAGTCGCGACCGCAGCCCCCTCGCCGACGCAGCGTGGGAAGGCGACGTGCCGGCAGAGCTACTCCGAGGCCTGGCTGCGAGAGGAGATGACCTACAGCCATGGATCCGTGACCTCTGGCGACGCCACGGCTCACTCGAAAACGGCACCTGGGCAGACGTGTTCGGAATCGACCGTGACGCCGAAGAAGTCTTCATGAGCTGGGGCTTCAGCAATTTCATCGAGAAAGTCGCCAGTGCAGGTGGCGCCGAGCATTCGTTGCCGATGTTCACGAATGCCTGGCTCGGACCGCAACCCAACGCCAGCATCCCCGGCCAGTATCCCAGCGGCGGACCCGTCTCCCGCATGATCGACGTGTGGCAGATCGGAGCTCCGTCACTCGACTTCCTTGCGCCCGACATCTACATCGAGGACTTCGAAGGAGCCTTGGCGACGTACGACGTCGCGGGGAACGCAATCTTCGTCCCGGAGGCGCGCCCCGACCCCGGTCTCGCTTTCGTCGCGATCGGGGCCTACCGCGCGATCGGCTTCCACCCCTTCGGCATCGACGCCGTCCTGGATCACCAGGATTTGTTCGATGCGATGTCCGCCATACAAGACATGACCGAGGTCATCACTGACGCCCAGGCCGACGGAAGAATTCACGGATTTCGACTCGTCACGGGCGAAGAGGACAGTGTGCAGCTCGGGGGCTTCACTATCACGATCTCTGGGCCGATCGATTCGCGCGGGATGTTCGGCGCAGGAACAGGAGAAGCGGCTGCAGAGCTGACGGGCTACGGTCTCATCGTCCAGATCGCTGCGGAGGAGTTCTTGGTGCTGGCGCGCGGCATATCTCTGAACTTTACGCACGAAGAAGGGATCGTCGAACTCGACGAACTCACCGAGGGGAATCACGTCGACGGACGCTGGGTCCCAGGGCGCACGCTCAACGGGGACGAGCGCTACTGGATGTTCCCCAAGCACGGTCTCAGCACCGTGCACATCAAACTGCTTCGACGTTCCGCCTGAGCCGAGGTCGTTCTCGACGGCTGTTGCTCAACCTCGGGCCGGAGCTGCGGAGCCGGTGCTTCCACGCACGACGAGCATCGTCGCCAGCGGATCATCGCTCACCGGCTCTGTGGCATCACCCAACGCCTCGAGCAACTTGCCGACGGCACGCTCGCCGGCCAGCTGCAACTGCGCACGCACTGTGGTCAGCGCGGGCACGATGAGCTCACTGCCGAAGATGTCATCGAATCCGGCGACGCTCAGTTCTTCCGGGATACGGATGCCCGCGGCCGATGCGGCCTGGATCAGGCCGATCGCCATCAGATCATTGAAGGCGATCACCGCAGTCGTCCGCGCCGCCTGCACACGGCGGAGCGCATCACCTCCGCCCTCGATCGTCGGGCTGAGCGGGCCGATCTCGACCACGGCGATTCCGCGTTGCTCGGCGGCATTGAGCAGCGCCTCCCATCGCCGCCGGCTGATCCAGGATGTCTCCGGGCCAGACAGGTAGGCGATCGACGAGTGCCCCAGATCGGCGAGATGGGCCACCAGCTCGACGACTCCCTCCTCCACCTCCGACAGGACGCCGACGACGCCGTCGACCTGACGATTGATGAGGATGACGGGCTTGCGCTCGGACAGCCGCGTGATCCGCTCATCAGCCAGACGCGTCGTCGCGAGGATCAAGCCGTCCACACTCGGCAGCAGTCGGGAGACCGCCTCCGCCTCAGCCTCACCGGACTCCTGCGACTCCGCGATCACGAGCGTGTAACCGGCCGCTGCCGCGGTGTGCTCGGCTCCACGAACGATTCCGAAGATGACCGGGTTCGTGATGTCGGCCACCATCAGTCCGAGGGTATGGCTGCGCCCTGTCGGTAACGCCCGCGCCATCGGGTTGAACTGGAAATCCAGGCGGTCGGCGGCGGCACGGATCTTCTCTTCCGTCTTCTTGCTGATGCGCCCCGGCTTGCTCAGCGCACGCGACACCGTCGAGGGGTTCACACCCGCGAGCTCCGCGATGTCATAGATGGTCGCGGCTCCGTTACGTCGCCGGATGCGCTCCGCGATAGCGCCGGACAGATCGTCGTCCATGGCTCCTCCAAGCTCCCAGCGTGTCATGTCCGGTGCGATTCCAGCCATTCCGCCGCGACGCGCGTGATCACGTCGGGTGACGGAGCAACATCGACGGCCACGCCCACCTCGTCCGGAGTTAGCGCCTCCAGGGTTTCGAGCTGAGAGCGCAGGAGGGAGGGAGGCATGAAGTGATCGGCTCGCGCCGCAGCTCGAGCCGCGAGCAGCGGTTCGCTCCCCTGCAGGTGCACGAAGACGGCCTCCGGCACCTGCGCCCTGATGCGATCACGGTAGACGTGACGAAGCGCGGAGCACGCGATCACAGCCCCGTCCCCCGAGCGAGCGGCGAGCGCCTCGCCCACCTTGTCGAGCCACGGCATCCGATCCTCATCGGTCAGCGGCGTCCCAACGCTCATCTTCGCCCGATTGGCAGTGGGATGGAGGTCATCCGCATCGAGGAACTCCGTTCCGAGGCGCGTGGCGAGCAGCCGCGCGACGGTGGACTTCCCTGCGGCGGAGACCCCCATCACGACCACGAGCGGGCTCGCCGATCCACTCACCAGTCGTGCACCGTCCCGTCGAGAAGCCGGTTGTAGGGCAGGTACGCCTGCTCGTACGGGTACTTGCCGGCCTCGTCGACATCGAGCTCGACACCCAGCCCCGGCTTGTCCCCTGGGTGCAGGTATCCGTCGGTCCAGGTGAACGACTGCTGGAACACCTGATCGGTGCGCGAGCCGTGCTGCATGTACTCCTGGATGCCGAAGTTGTGGATGGCGAGCCCGAGATGCATCGCTGCAGCCATACCCACGGGCGAGATGTCCGTCGGGCCGTGCATGCCTGACTTGATCTGGTACATCGCGGCGTAGTCCAGCGTCTTCTTGAGCGCGCTGATCCCGCCCATGTGCGTGACCGCACCGCGGACGTAGTCGATCAGCTGGTCGCGGATGATGTCCTTGAAGTCCCAGACGGTGTTGAAGATCTCCCCGATCGCCAGCGGTGTCGTCGTGTGCTGCCGCACGAGGCGCAGCGCCTCCTGATTCTCGGCCGGCGTGCAGTCCTCGAGCCAGAACAGATCGTAGGGTTCGAGGTCTTTGCCCAGGCGTGCCGCCTGGATCGGCGTCATCCGGTGGTGACCGTCGTGGAGCAGCGGGATGTCGGGGCCGAACTCGTTGCGCACCGCCTCGAACACCCCGGGCAGGTGGTTCAGGTACGCGCGGGTGTCCCAATCCTCCTCCACCGGCTTCGCGCCCCGGCGGGCCGGCTCATGGTCGTACCGGGCCTCGCCCCCGCCGGTGTCCGCCGACTGAGAGGCGATGCCGTAGATCGCCTTCAGCGAGGGCACCCCGGTCTGCACCCGGATCGCCCGGTACCCCTGCGCCTGGTGGGCGCGGATCGAGTCGAAGAGCTCGGGCAGCTCCTTGCCCGATGCGTGCCCGTACGCCATCAACCCGTTCCGCGATGCCCCTCCGAGCAGCTGGTAGACCGGGAGACCGGCGACCTTGCCCTTGATGTCCCACAGGGCCATGTCGACCGCCGCGATCGCCGCCATCGTGACGGGACCACGCCGCCAGTAGGCACTGCGGTAGAGGAACTGCCAGGTGTCCTCGATGCGCGACTCGTCGGCGCCGATCAGCAGCGGCACCACGTGCTCGGTCAGGTAGGCGACGACCGCGAGCTCGCGCCCGTTCAGCGTGGCGTCACCGAGGCCGGTCACGCCGTCAGCGGTCGTGATCTTGAGCGTGACGAAATTGCGGTCGGGACTCGTGACGATGACGTCGGCCCTGTCGATGGTCATTCGTTTTTCTCCTCTGCGGGGAAGCGGTCGGTCAGGCGTCGGTTCCGGGCTTGCGTCCGTCGAGCCCACGCCAGCGCTGACGCAGGGCGAACGCGGCGGCCTTCGGCCGGCGCTCGCGGGTGAAGATCCCCTTGCGGTTGCCTCCGACGCGGTGCAGACCGTTCGTGGTCGCGAAGTCCGCGAAGTTCCAGATCTGCTCCCCCACGAACTGCGGGAAGCGGTCGAAGACACGGTGGTACATCGCGAGGAGGTCGGTCTGGTACTCCTCGGTCCACACCTGGTCCCAGACGGAGTGCAGCCCCGGCATGGTGTCAGCACCGTACTCCAGCATCATGATCGGCTTGCCGGTGCGGTCGATCCAGCCCTGGATGTCGCTCTGCAGGTACATCTCAGCCGTGGCGAGGTCGCCCGCGTTGATGTACCAGCCGTAGTAGCGGTTGAGGCTGACGACATCGAACAGGTCGATGATCTGGTCGTTCTTGAACGTCGCGAACATCACCATCGAGTAGGTGATCGGACGCGTCGGGTCGAGCTCTCGTACGAGGTTCACCAGGGGCTCGAAGTACTCGCGTGCGCCGTCCTCGTTCGACGCCGGCTCGTTGGCGATGCACCAGAGCACGACGGACGGGTGGTTCTTGTCGCGTCCGATCAGTTCGCGCAGATGCTGCGCGTGCGCCGCGTGCGTCTCGGCGCCCGCGTACTGCTCGGAGAACGTCGGGAAGGGCGGCGTGCCGCTGAGCCCACCGACGACGCCCATGTTCAGGCCGACGGCTGCGGTCTCGTCGATCACGAGGATGCCGTGGCGGTCGGCGAAGTCGAGCACGTCCTCGGCGTACGGATAGTGCGAGGTGCGGAAGGAGTTGGCACCGGTCCATTCCATGAGCTGGAAGTCATGGACCATGTACGCGTCGTCGTGGCCCTTGCCGCGGACGAAGGTGTCTTCGTGCTTGCCGAAGCCCGTGAAGTAGAAGGGCTCGCCGTTGACGAGGAACTCCTCGCCACGGACCTCGACCGTGCGCACGCCGACGGCGAGCGAGTACGTGTCGAGCACGTCTTCCCCGTCGACGGCTTCGACCGTCAGCTCATAAAGATAAGAGGCACCCGGCTTCCAGAGCACGACGTCTGTGATCTCGAGACGCCCCGCGCGCCCGGATGCAGTCGCCACCACAGCACCCGCCGCATCAGCCAGGCTGACGCGGACGTCGGCACCGCCGACAGTGTCCACCCGGTAGTCGACGAACCCGGTGGAGCCTTCGAACGTGGTCACGACGGTGACGTCGTCGACGTGCGCCTGCGGCAGCGAGTACAGCGAGACCGAGCGGGCGAGACCGGCGTAGTTGTAGAAGTCGTGGAAGTACGTCTGGGTCTTGGCACCGGTCATGCCGACCTCGATCTTGCCCGGCGGGATCGTGACGTTCGTCAGATCGGGGCTCACCGCGACGGTGAGTCGGAACGCGGTGCCGGGCTTCACGGCATCCGTGATGTCGATGTCGAAGGGCGTGTATCCCCCGATATGTCCGCCGACCTGTCGGTCGTCGACGTAGACCTTCGCCGAGTGCGTCGCTGCGTCGAAGCGGAGCAGGATGCGCTCTCCTGCCCAACCGCGCGGCACCTGAACGGTGCGCTGGTAGTAGACCCAGCCGACGTGGTCACGGATCGCCGGGTCGGTGAAGAGGTCGTTGTAGCTGGCGGGCACCGCCGCTTCGAGGGGCGTGTCGAGGGTCGAGAGCCAGGGCTCCTCGGGAAGCCGGGAGTCGATCCCGAACTTCCAGACGCCGTCGAGCTTGACGAGGTCACGGGTGGCGGTGGCGATGGGCTTGAGCATCAAGGGCCTTTCGTGCGCTTCTTTGCGTTCTTGTCTTCAGTACAGCAGAGATCGAGAGAAATGGCAACCGATTGCCATCAGATGGTCTCGCCGGCGTCGGCGAGGAGCGTGCTTCCCGTCATCACCATCGAGAGATCGCTCGCGCAGAAGAGCACAACGCGGGCGATGTCGTCAGGGGCGCCCTGGCGACCGATGAGGCTCTGCGACATCGCGGCAGGCATCGTGGACGGGTCGATGCCCGCAGCAGCCATCTGCTCCATCGCCGCGGCGGCCATCGCCATGTTGCCCTCGGTGGGCACGTAGCTGGGAGCGACCCCGAGCACGCGGATGCCCTGAGGTGCGAGCTCCAGCGCGAGCTGCTTCGTGAGGCCACGGACCGCATGCTTCGACGAGACGTAGGCAGAGAGGCCGGGAGCGGTTCCCCGGAACCCGGCGGTCGACACGATGTTGACGATGACGCCGCCCCGCGGCATGCGACGCGCTGCCTCGCGCGCACCGTTGCGCACACCTCGGGTGTTGACCGCGAAGACGTGCTCCCAGGTCTCGTCGCTCATCTCCAGCAGAGATCGACTGGGGAAGATCCCGGCGTTGTTGACCCAGATGTCCGGCGCGCCGACATCGGCGGCGGCGGATTCCGTCGCCGCTGCGACCGACCCGGAGTCGGTGACGTCCATGCGCACTCCCACCGCCCGCACCGAGAAGCGCGCGGTGATCTCGGCTGCCGCTGCTTGTGAACGCCCCTCGTCGAGGTCGGCGATCACGATGCTCGCGCCGGCCTCGGCGAGTCGATCGGCGATCGCGCGACCGAGCCCCTGCGCTCCTCCCGTGACGAGCGCTGTGCGACCGGTCAGATCAATCAGCGAGGCGAGGGGGTTCGACGAGACATCGGGAAAGGGAAAGGACATCATTGCTCCATTTCGAGGGGTCGGGTGGTCAGCGGACGCTGCGGACCGAGAGGGTGATGAGGAGACCGCCGGCGAAGGCAAGCGCGGCGGCGAGGAGGTACAGCGCGGTGAAGTTCTCGGCGCCGGCACCGATCGCCAGCACCGCCCCACCGAGCACCGGCGCGAAGACGCCGGGAATCTTCTGGGCGAACAGGGCGATGGCCATGTATCGACCCGCCTCGCGCTCGCGATCGGGAAGCACGTCGAGCAACAGCGCCTGGGCGACCGCCGAGAACGTGGCGATGCCGAGAGAGTTCAGCAGGGTGCCGACCATGAGCGTCGGCAGATCGTGTGCGAACGCCGAGACCGCGCATCCCGCGGCGAAGAGAGCGGCGCCGGCGAGGATGAACGGCTTGCGCCTGCCCACGCGATCGCTCAGCCATCCGCCGCCGAGCGAGCCGACGGTGGCCGTGACGATGCTCGACGCCGACACGATCGCGAGCACGCCGGCGACGTCGGGCACGCGCAGCTCGAGCCGCTGGGCCACGAAGAAGACGGTGAAGCTGGTGGTGAGGGTCAGCCCCGAGAAGAAGATGAAGCGTCCGAGCCAGTTCCAGGCGAAGTCCGGTGCCGTGCGCGGATCGAACCCGTAGCTGCGCAGCAGTCCGGCGACCGTCAGCCGACGGTCGAACGTCATCCCTCTACTGTCGGGATCATGGACGACAGCGAGGAACGAGACGACCAGCACGAGACCGATCGCCGCGGGTAGCGCGAACACGAGGAGGACCTCGTCGCGGACGAGTCCCACGAGGATGATGCCGACGACGGGCGCCACCTGCATCGTGACGCCGGTGAGACCCGAGACGCGGCCGCGCTGATGCGGCGGCAGGCGATCCGCCTGCCAATTGCCGAGCGAGGCTGCTGCCGTTCCCCACCCGACGGTCGAGAGCGTCCACCCAATCGTGAGGACGGTGAGACTCGGCGCGAGGGCCATGACCGGTACCGAGGCCGCGCCGATCAGCAGACCGATCACGGTGAACGGGCGCCGACGGCCCCAGCGACTGCGCAGGCGATCGCTGAGGACTCCGGTGAGAGGGGCGAGCACGAGAGTGGCCGCCGAGCCGACGGCCAGGACGATACCGAGGGCCTCGGTACGCCCGGGTGCCAGCTGATCGAGACGCACTGCCAGCGAGTAGGCCATCGGCACGATCATCGCCATTCCCGCCCCGAAGGTGGCGGCGACGAGCAAGACGATCGACCACGCCGAGACGGCTGCCTGCCCGGCCCCCGCGCCGTCGGGCGCGGGGGTCAGGGAGGGTGGCTGCGGAAGCGCGAGGTTGCCCTCAGGAACGCGCCCTGCAGCCTCCGCAGAGCTCTCGCCCTGGGAATCGTCGACGTCGACGGTCATGTGCTCGGCCTCCGGTGCCGGCCCGGTCAGGCCAGCCCGTTGCGCTTCGCGACGTCGCCGAGCCACCCGAGACTGGGCTTGGGCGTGCGCACGAACGTCTCCCGATCCACCGCGATCAGGCCGAAGGTCGGGGCCCAGTGACCCCACTCGAAGTTGTCGAGCAGCGTCCAGTGCAGATATCCGCGTACGTCGATGCCCTCATCGATCGTGTCGGCGAGGCCACGGAGCGCGGCATCCGTGTAGCGGATCCGCTGGGTGTCGTCGGCGGTGGCGATGCCGTTCTCGGTGACGATCACGGTGACGCCCTCGGAGACCTCCCACGCGTGACGCACGGCCATGGCGAGCGAGTCCGGGCGGAACGCGGTTCCCACCAGCGTGTTGTCGGGGTGCGGCGCGTGCGGAACGAGTCCGTCCGCGTCGACCTCCTGCGACGAGTACGCCTGCACGCCGACGAAGTCGTCGCCGCGGGAGCCCTCCCAGTAGACGTCCTCCTTGCCGTACCGGATCTGCTTCAGCTTCTCCCCGCCGCCGGGCGCGGCAGTGAGCGCGCCCGCCGCGATGGTCCAGCCGACCTTGGCGTTGGTGCGCGCGCGCACGATCTCACGTGCGGCGTGGTGGATCTCGACGAACGCACGGCCGATCTCGGGGTCGGCATCCTGGAGGAAGGCACCGTGCTGCTTCTTCTCGAGCTTCGACTCCTCAGCGCTCTCGCGCGTGGTGTCGGCGTCGACCGTCGGGCTCTGCCACTGACCGCCCGGCGCCGCGGCCATGCGGCGCATCGCCGTCATGATGGCCGCCTGCATGTTCGGCTCGTTCATCGTGGCGACCCACTCGACGCCGTCGAGGATCGTCGTGGCCTCGGTCACGAAGCGGAGGAAGCGGTCCTTGGCCTTCGGCGACGTCCACGCTCCGTCGTTGGCGAACCACTGCGGCGTCGTGAAGTGCTGCAGGGTGACGAAGGGGGTGACCCCGCGCGTGAGGCAGTAATCGATCACCCGTCGGTAGTGCGCGAGCTCAGCCCGCGAGAAGCGGCCCTCCACCGGCTCGATCCGCGACCACTCGAGGCTGAACCGGTACGTGTCGAGGCCGGCATCGGCCAGCAGGTCGATGTCTTCGCGGTAGCGGTGGTAGCTGTCGACTGCGTCACCCGAGGGCTCCATGCCCGGCATGGTCAGCTCGCGCTCCCACCAGTCACTGTTGACGTTGTTGCCTTCGATCTGGTGTCCGGCGGTGGCGGCGCCCCAGAGGAAGCCGGTGGGGAAGTTCGTCATTGAGGGATCCTCTCGATCGGAGCAATCGTGACAACCGATTGCCATACTGAAGTTAGCATAAAATTAGAAAGCGCTCACTATTTTGATCACGGGAGAATCGATGGCCCAGTACGCCAAGACCGCAGCGGTGCGCCGCAGCATCCTCGATGCCTGCCTCACGATCTTCGGCGAGTCCGGATTCCACGGCGCTTCGATGGCCGAGATCGCTCGTCGCGCCGGCATCAGTCACACCGGGCTGCTGCACCATTTCCCCCGCAAGGAGGATCTGCTCATGGCGGTTCTCCAGTTGCAGGACGAACGCAGCGCCGACTATCTCTCGCGGAATGCCGCGCTCGACACCGACGCCGACCCATTGGAGGTCCTTCGCGGCATGGCGGCCACACTGATCGAACGGGATCAGCGGATCGGGCTCGTCGAGCTGAGCGCGGTGCTCACGGGCGAGGCGACCGCGCCGGGCCACCCCGCACACGAGCACTTCGCCGTCCGTTACCGCAACATCCGCTCGTTCATGTCCCGCCTGTTCACCCGACTCGCTGACGAGGGACGCCTGTCGACGGACCTGCCTCCCGGGCATCTCGCGGCGATCACGATCGCCGCGGTGGATGGGCTGCACACGCAGTGGCTCTTCGACCGCTCGGCCATCGACGTCGACGCATGCGTCACCTCGCTGATGTCGAGCTTCGCGCCGGAGCTGCAGCCCACGGCGTGAACGTGATCACTCCGCGGCCGCACCCGGCGCGTACTCGAACCGGCTGACGATCACCTGCTCGCCGAGAGCCTCGACACCGATGACCCGACCGGTGAAACCGCCGGCGACCTCGGTCGACAGGTACCGACCGTCGAGGGTGGCGAGTTCGACGAAGCCCTCCGCCGTGGCCAGCCCGGCGCGCAGCAGGTCGGGTCCGCGGCGAGCGCCGCGCTCGGCCTCGAAGTCCGTGGCTCTGATCTCGAGCTCCGCGGTCTCGGGATCAGACGCACGCGCGACGACGTCGCTCAGCGGCCCGATGACGATGCGCGCACGCACCTCTGCACCGATGCGCTCGACCAGCAGCTGGTGTGCCTCATCCATCCGCACCGACAGCGCCACGTCACCCGTGGCGTGCAGGCGAGCCGACCACCGCTCGTCTTCGGCACGCACCGCGAGCAGCCCCTCGGCGGTCGTGGCGAGCGCATCCCGACGCGAGTCGAGGTGCAGACCGGCCGCGCTCGTGCGGGCGAACGTCGACGGCGCGACACCCGGCGAGATCCACCGCGGATGCAGTGCGTCGCCGTCGAACTCGTCGACGAACGACGTCGCGGCGACCGGCACCTCGTAGCGCGCCTCATCGATCACCGGCCAGCCGTCGACCCAGTCGACTCCTGCGAGGAAGGTCTCCCGGCCGTTGGTGTGCCAGCGTGGGAAAGTGCCGCGGGGCCGGGTTGCGAGGAACACGAGGGCCCACGACCCGTCGGCGAGCTCGACGAGGTCGGAATGACCGACCGACTGCACAGCCGCGCTGGTGCTGCGGTGCGTGAGGATCGGGTTCGTCGGGGCGGGTTCGAACGGTCCGTCGATGTTCCGCGATCGTGCGATCGTCACCATATGTCCGGGGCCCGTGCCGCCTTCCGCGACGAGCAGGTACCACCACTCCCCTCGACGGATCAGATGCGGCCCTTCGGCATGTGCTCCGCCTGTTCCCGCCCACAGCGGTCGAGGTTCGGAGAGCACCTCACCGGTCAGCGGATCGATCGTCGCCTGAGAGATGCCGCCTCGCATCACGTCGCTCCAGGTGACCAGGCACACGCCGTCGTCATCCCATGCGATGTCGGGGTCGATCCCGATGAGACCTGCCACGTACACAGGTTCGCTCCACGGACCCGAGGGGTCTTCTGCATGCACGAGGAGGTGCCCGCGACCCACTTCGTGGATGTTCGTCGTGATCATCCAGAAGCGACCATCGTGATGTCGCAGCGTGGGTGCGTAGATCCCGCCGCTCGCTCCGCCGAGGCCGGTGCGCACGTCGAGGTGCTCCGGCCGGTCCAGGATGTTGCCGATCTGCGTCCACGAGACCAGGTCCCGGGAGTGGAACAGCGGCACTCCCGGCGCGTACTCGAAGCTCGAGTTCGCGAGGTAGTAGTCGTCGCCGACGCGGCAGATCGATGGATCCGGGTGGTAGCCCGGGATGATCGGGTTCTGCGTCACGACGCCTCCATGATCCGGCGACGCTCGACTCGCCGCTCCCGCTGACGAGCGGGGTCGGCCACCGGAGCCGCGAGCAGCAGCTTCTGTGTGTAGGGGTGGTCGGGCGTCGAGGTCACGTGCGCGGCCGAGCCGGTCTCGACGAGGTCGCCTCGGTACAGCACGGCCACACGATGGCTGATGTGTCGTACAACCGAGAGGTCGTGCGACACGAAGAGGTAGGCCACCCCCGTCGCCCGCTGGATCTCGACGAACAAATCGAGCACGCGGGCCTGCGTCGACAGGTCGAGCGCCGACACCGGCTCGTCGCAGACGATGAGGCGAGGCTCGGGCGCGAGCGCACGCGCGATGGCGACACGCTGACGCTGACCGCCCGAGAACTCCCGGGGCAGCCGCTCGATCGCATCCGAGGGCAATCCCACCTGGTCGAGTAGCGTTCTGACACGCGAGCGCGCGTCCTTCGCCGTGGCCCCCTGGATCACGAGCGGCTCTGCGAGGATGTCTCCGATCGTCATCGAGGGGTTCAGCGAGGTGTACGGATCCTGGAAGACGACCTGGATGTCTCGCGACAGCCGCCGTCGATCGCGCGCCGAGACACCCGCGATGGATGTGCCGTCGAACCGGATATCGCCCCCGGACGGTGTGACCAGTCCCAGCACCGCACGACCGATCGTGGTCTTGCCGGATCCCGACTCCCCGACCAGCCCCAGGGTCTCGCCGGGGGCCACACTCAGGGAGACGCCGTGCAGCACTTCCACCGGCTTCGCCCGCCATCCCTTGCCCGGGAAGGACACGCGAAGCTCATCGACCTCGAGGAGGCTCATCGCTGTATCCCTTCTTCAGTGATCTCGACCGGCGGGTCGGTGCGGACCGTACTCTCGTCGAGGATCGCGCCGAGCAGCATCTTCGTGGAGTCGTGGGTCGGGTGGGAGAACACCTCCGCGGCGGTGCCGGATTCGACGATCACGCCGTTCTGCATGACGGCGATGCGATCGCACAGGTCCGCGACGACGCCGAAGTTGTGGGTGACGAGGAGGATCGCCATGTCGAGCTCCGACTGCAGGTCGCGCAGCAGGTCGAGGATCTCCGCCTGGACCGTGACATCGAGGGCCGTGGTCGGCTCGTCGGCGATCAGGAGCATCGGTCGGCTGGCGACCGCACCGGCGATGAGCACGCGCTGTGCCATGCCGCCCGAGATCTGATGCGGATACGAGTCGAAGGTCCGCTTCGGATCCGCGATGCCGACCCGCTCGAGCAGGGCGAGCACCCGAGCGGTCGCCTCGGCGCGCGTCACGCCGAGCGCCGAGCGCACTCCCTCGACCAGTTGTGCGCCCACCTTGTAGGAGGGATCGAGGTTAGACATCGGCTCCTGCGGGATGTAGGCGATCTCCTTGCCGCGGAGCGGGCGCATCTGCGCGTCCGTGAGGCCGACGAGCTCCCGCCCGTCGAAGCGGATCGACCCGCGGGTGATCACCGCTTCGTTGGGAAGCACGCCCAGCGAGGCGAAGGCGGTCTGCGACTTGCCCGAGCCGGATTCGCCGACCAGGCCGACGACCTGCCCGCGCGCGATGGAGAGGTCGACGCCGCGCACGACCTCGTTCAGCCCTCCGCTCGGACGCGGGTAGGCGATGGCGAGATCGTTGATCTCGAGCAGCCCTGACCGTGCGGCCGTCGCCTCTCCAGCGCTGTCGAGCACGCGCTGACCCCGCCCGACCTTCGCCGGTTTCGGCATGGCCCCCTCGAGGACGTCGCGCAACGCGTTGCCGAGAAGCACGAGTGATGCGGTGATCACTCCGAGCAGCAGGCTCGGCCAGAGGAACTGCGTCGGGGCGATGTAGAGATTGCGGAATCCGGACGAGATCATCGATCCGAAGCTCGGGATCTGCAGCGACCCGACGCCCAGGAAGGCGAGCCCGGACTGCACGGCGATCGCGGATCCGGCCAGGAAAGCTGCGGCGATGATGATCGGACCGCGGACGACGAAGAGCACGTGACGCCCGAGGATGCGCAGGTTGCCGAGACCCGATACCCGCGCCGCGTCGACGTAGAGCTCGTTCTTCACGCCGAGCACGAGGTTGCGGACGATGCGATAGATGCCGGGTGAGAGGAGCACGCCGAAGATCAGCATCGTGAAACGGTAGTCGCCACCGGTGACCGGCATCAGGATGATCAGCAGCAGGATGCCAGGGAACGTCATGATCAGGTTGAAGAGCCACTCGGTGGTGGCCCGCGTCACCGTGCCGAAGTACCCACCGATGAGACCGGCGATCACTCCGACGACCAGGGCAACGCCGGCTCCGATCAGAGCGGAGATGGCCGCCGTGTTGATGGAGTGGAGCAGCCGCGACAGGATGTCGCGCCCCGTCTCGTCGGCGCCGAGCAGGTACCCGGGCGTGCCGACGGGCGCATTGATCATGGCGAGATCGGCCTCGTTCGGACCGTGCGGCGCGAGCCAGGGGGTGAGGAGTCCGAGGAGGAAGATCACGGCGAGGATGCCGAGGGTCCCGACGGCCTGAGGATCCCGCAGGATGCGGCGCCAGGTCGATGTCCGGGTCTTCGCCGCGTTCTCGAGCGTGACGAGCAGCTCGGTGCTCGGGGCGGTGACGGTCTGGGTGCGCGTCTGAGGAGGGCGTTCGTCGCTCAATGGACTCTCGCTTTCGGGTTCAACCAGCCGTTGGCCAGGTCGGTGAGGAGGTTGACGACGGTCACCAGCAGCACACCGAAGGCGGTGATGCCCATGATCACGGGGATGTCGCCCTGAAGGGACGCGTTGAACGCGAAGCTGCCGTAGCCCGGCAGAGCGAAGACGTTCTCGATGATGAGCGCGCCGCCGAACATCTGGATGAACTCCAGCGACATCACCGTGAGCGCCGGGCTGGCCGCATTGCGCAGCGCGTGCTTGATGACGATCGAGGTGGTCGAGGATCCTCGGGTCCGCAGGGTGCGGATGTAGTCGCGGCGGAGCTCGTCGATCATGCGGCCTCGCACCTGCGCTGCCATGTTCGCCACACCCCCGATCGTGAGGACGATGACGGGGATCGTGATGCTGCGCACCCACGCCGCCGGGTCCTCGGCGAACGGCGTGAAGCCGGTGGCGGGAAGCCACTTCAGCTGCACGGCGAACACCACCACCAGCACGATCGCCAGCAGGAGGCCGGGGACGATGTAGCCGACGAGGGAGATCCCCTGTGCGATGCGATCGACGACCCCTCCTCGCGAGGCCGACCAGACTCCGAGCACCACCGAGATGATGACGGTCAGGATCAGCGCGGGGACGATGATCGAGAGCGTGACGGCGAGACGCTGGAGAACGGTCGGTCCGACCGGCAGCGAGGTGTACACGGAGATGCCGAAGTCGCCCTGCACCGCGTGGATCAGCCAGTCGACGTACTGGACGAGGACCGGTCGGTCCCAGCCCTTCTGCTCGATGAGCCCCGCGACGACATCCGGCGTCGCACCGGTGCCGAGAATCGACTGCGCGACGTCATCGAACGACGTGCTGAGCAGCAGGAAGGTGATCAGGGTCACCAGTATCGCGAGCACGATCCCGGCACCGAGACGGCGAAGGATATAACTGAGCATCAAAGAACTCCCGGTGAGGGTGGAGATGCGGCGGACCGCACCCCCACCCGTCACTCACTCGGTGACGTCGAACTGTCGGATCGTGGAGAGGGTGTTGGCCTCTCCGACGTAGCTGATGCCGTCGGCCGTGGCCCACACAGCGCCGACGTAGACCAGCGGCGCGACGAATGCCTGATCGACGACGTACTCGTTCAGCTCCTTGTACAGCGGTACGCGGTCGTCGAAGGCGACCGTCGAGTCGATCTCCGTGAACAGCCGGTCCAGGGTCTCATCGGTGTAGCCGCGCGGGTTGCCGACTCCGTCCAGGGCGAAGGTCGTCGCCAGGTCCGCGCTGTCCGCGTTGAACCCGAGGATCTGGAAGTACAGACCGTAGTCGCCGGAGCGAGCCGCCGACTGCGCCTGCTGCGGAGGAACCGTGACCCATTCCAGCGTGAGGCCGATGTCTGCGAACGCCTGGGTGAGTACGGGTTCCACCGAGGTCGACAGGAACGTGCTGGGGATCTGGAAGGTCTCCCCCGCGTAGCCGGCCTCCTCGACGAGCTCCCGCCCCTTCTCCGGGTCGTACTCGTACGCGTCGTTGAGGGATTCGTCGTAGATGGCGCCGAAGGGGCTCACGAGCTGCGTCGTCGCGATTCCGACTCCGCTGTACAGTCCCTTCAGGACGGCGTCCCGATCGATGGCGAGGTTGATCGCCTGGCGGACCCTCTCATCTCCGAGAGCGGGCCATTTCTCCCCGCCGCGGTCCAGGATGTTCAGGAAGCTCGTCGCGACAGCATCGTTCTGCGTGATCGAGTACTTCTCCTTGTCGAGCTGCCCGACGACCTGTGTCTGCACCGTCACTGCGTTGAGTTCGCCCGCCTGGAGCGCGTTGAAGGAGGCCGTCTGATCCTGAAGGACCTTGACCGTCAGGGTCTTGAACGGGACGTTCTCGGCGTCCCAGTAGTCGTCCCGCTTGACGAGCACGTAGCTGCTCCCGGGGACGGTCTTCTCGGTGTCGAGGGTGAACGGGCCCGAACCGACGGGGTCTGTGGCGGTGCGCTCCTCATCGATCGTGGCCGGGTCTCCGATCGCTCCGGCGCCGGACGAGAGGTCGTCGAGGAACTGCGGGACGAAGCCGTCGAACGAGACCACGACCGTCCGGTCGTCCTCGGCGACGACATCCGTGACCGAAGCCAGACGACTCTGCACGTTCCCGGCGGTCTCCCGCGAGCGCAGCATGGTCGCCACCACGGCGTCCGCGCTCACCGGGTCTCCCGAGCTGAAGGTCATCCCCTCACGCAGAACGAGCGTCAGCTGCGTTCCGTCCTCGTTGTACTCCCACGACTCGGCGGCGCCCGGGATGATCTCCCCCGTAGCCGGGTCCTTGCGGAGCAGGGTGTCGAGGATCGACGACCAGACGAACATCTGCTGGCCGTCGACGAGCTGCGCCGGGTCGAGCGAGTTCGGGGCGGAGACCGCAGCGATGGCGAGGTCCTTCTCGACGACGGTGGCCGATGTGCCTTCGGGGGCCGGGTCCCCTCCGGCCGCGCAGCCGGACACCGCGAGTGCGGTGATGAGAATCGCAGCGGGCAGAGCCACGCGACGACGGTGCCTACGGGTGTTCCACATTGTTCATACTCCTTTGGATGAAAACGACTTGAGGTGCAACCGCTTGTCGACCAGGGTGAAGCAAACGAATGCGGTGGCGCCTGATGTCAGTAAAGCAGGGTTTGCGGCATCTGACAACCGATTGCCAAGATGTTATCCAAGAGTGAGATCTCCCAGAGATCGAGCGGCCTCGAGCACGGTGTCGACGAACATCGCATCGGCCCCGAGCGCGGGGCTGAGGCTGGCGACCGCTCGTTCGACGTCCGAGCGATCGCGTGCCCGCCCATTGATGGTCACCCACGCCGCGATGACCGCCGCACATGCGTCGCCGGACCGCCCCGCCCGGCGTTCGCGCTCTGCCACGGGTGCGATGCGCACGCGCAGTTTGGTCTCGGCGTCGACAGCGATCTGGGCGAGAAGATGCCGGATGCGGGGGTTGCGGAAGCGGTCGAGCAGCGCCGCCCGGTACTCATCCAGCTTGAGCTCAGTCGGAAGGTGCCGACAGGCTTCATCCCAGTACCCGTCGACCGCACGCAGACACTCCGCATCGGCGATGGCCTCGGAGACGGTGTGATGTTGGCGAAGCCGACCGAGCGAGGCGAGAAGCGTGTGAGCACCGTTCAGCAGCCAGAGCTTTCTCGCCTCCCACGGTTCGAGGTCGTCGGTGAAGCGGGCCCCTGCCACTTCCCACCGCGGGCGGCCTGCGGGAAACTCCCCGGCGATGACCCAATCGGAGTACGGCTCTGCCACGACGGGTGCGCGGTCCCCGTACCGTTGCGTGAGCTCGGTCGCCTCCTCGTCTGAGAGCCGAGGGGTGATCCGGTCCACCGAGCTCGACACGAAGGACACGTGCGCATCGATCCAGCCGACGAGTCCCGCCACCCCGGCCGCGACCGTGCGGACCGCACGTCGGAGCACTCCCCCGTTGTCGGGCAGATTGTCGCAGGAGACCAGGGCGAGAGCTCCGGAACCCGCACGCCGGCGCGCCTCGAGACCGAGCACCAGCCTGCCGATCGCGGTGACTGGGCGCGCAGTGGCGAGGTCGTCGCCGACCGCGTCTGCGAGCAGAGTTCGATCGAGGGACGTCTGATCCTCGGCGTAGGCCGCTTCCGTGATCGTCACGCTGACGATCACGGTCTCCGGAGCGGCGACGTCGTTCAGGAACGAGGGGATGTCGGTTCCCGGATGCGCCCGGACGATGCTGCCGATCCGTTCGGCTTCGTCGCCTGCCGGCGAGCGCACGACCAGCGTGTAGAGGCCGTCCTGCGCCGTGAGATCGTCTGCGAGGCCGGCGCTTCGCCCCGTGTACGCCGCGATCCCCCACTGCTCCGAGTCGCCGGCATGGGCCGTGTACCAGGCCAGATGAGATCGATGGAAGGCACCGAGCCCCATGTGGATGATCCGCACCGGCGGCATCGGCGACTCGCGCCCCCTGAGGATCGCACCGCTCACAGCTTGAACACCCTCTTCGGCTGGGGCCCGACGATGTCGTCGATGACGGCGCCAGCCGTATCCTCGTCCACGCGCCCCTCGACGACCAGCCGGGCGAGGAATGCGGCATCCGCACGCCGCGCGGTGTCGTGTCGGGCCGGGATGGACAGGAAGGCGCGGGTGTCGTCGATGAACCCCGACCCACGCGAGAACCCCGCCGTCTCCGTGACCGCCGAGCGGAACCGCGCCATGGCATCAGGAGCATCGAGGAACCACCAGGGGGCGCCGATGTAGACGCTCGGATAGAACCCCGCCAGCGGGGCGATCTCGCGCGAATAGACGGTCTCATCCACGGCGAAGAGCACCAGGTGCAGGTCGCGCTCGAGGCCGAAGCGCTCGAGAAGCGGACGCAGCCCACCCACGAAGTCCGTGCGCCGCGGGATGTCGTGGCCGGAGTCCGGGCCGAAGCGGCGGAAGGTCTGCGTGCTGTGGTTGCGCACGACGCCGGCGTGCACCGTCATGACGAGACCGTCCTCGACACTCATCCGCGCCATCTGCAGCAGCATGTGCGCCCGGAACGCGTGCCGGTCGCTCGTGTTCGCTCCGCCCGCCCGCACGAGGGCGAAGAGCTCCTCGCCCTCCTGGGGCGTGAGGTCAAGCGTGTCGGGGACCTCGACTCCGTGGTCGGCGGACACGGCTCCGTGGTCGATGAAGTACCGCCTTCGCTGCTCGAGGGCGGCGAGGTACCCGGAGAACGTGCCATGGTTGCCCGTCTCGGCGATGAGCCGCTCGACGTTCTCCGCGAACCCTGCCGCATCCGGGTCGAGGTATCGGTCGGGTCGGAACGTTGGCAGGACGCGGCCGACCGCGCCCTCCTCAGCGAGCACGGCATGCCCTGCGAGGTCGTCCAGAGGATCGTCGGTCGTCGCCAGCACCTCGATGCCGAAGCGATCGAACAGCGCACGCGGCCGCAGCTCGGGCGTGGCGAGCTGATCCGCGATGCGGTCGTACGCATCGTCCGCTGTCGCTGCCGAGAGAGGCACTGTCACGTCGAGCACGTTCTGCAGGGACTCCGAGATCCAGTACCCCGAGGCCGTGCCTGCGAACAGGGGCCAGCGCTCGGCGAACCTCCGCCACACCTGGCGGGGGTCCGCGGCGCTGTCCCCGACCCCGAGCTCGTCGAGGCCGACGCCGGACGCGTGGAGCAGCCGGGTGACGTAGTGGTCATGGGTGATGAGCAGCGAGGCGGGGTCGGGGAAGGGGCGGTCGTCGACCAACCACTCGACCGGCACGTGACCGTGCGGCGAGATGATCGGGGCGGCGGCGACCCGCTCGTAGAGGGCGCGCGCGACGGAGCGCGTCGACGGATCAGCGGGGAGCAGCCGGTCGCGGTCGCGACGGACGAGTGATGCGTGTGACATGGAAGGTCCTTTTCAGCCGCGCCAGCGAGTACGGAGTGCATGAGCGGCGGCCTTGGGCCGTCGATCGCGGGTGAACACACCCTTCTTGTTGCCGTCGACGCGGAACGCGCTGCCTGGCGTGTGGAAGTCGGCGAAGTTCCAGACCTGCTCTCCGACGACCGCCGGGATCCTGTCGAAGACCCGGTGGTACATCTCCAAGAAGGCGAGCTGGTACTCCTCGGTCCAGGGCTGGTCGTACACCGAGTGGGTTCCGACGATCGTGTCGGCCCCGTACTCGGTCATGACGAGAGGCTTGCCGTAGGCGCTCTCCCACCCGCGGAGTTCGGCCTCGAGGTGCTGTTCGGCGCTGCGCAGGTCGCCGCCGTCGGCGTACCAGCCGTAGTAGCGGTTGAGGCAGATGACGTCGAAGAGATCCGCGATGCGGTCCTTGCCATACTGCGCCTGGATGAGGTTGGCGAAGGTCACGGGCCGATGCGGGTCGAGCTCACGGGTGAGCGCCACGAGCGGCTCGAAGTAGGGGCGGGCTCCCTCCTCGAACGACGCCGGCTCGTTGGTGATGCACCACATCACGACGCTCGCGTGGTTCTTGTCCCGCGCGATCAGCTCTCGGATCGCCCGAGCGTGAGTGGCTCGGGTCTCGTCTCCGAAGCCCTCCGGTCCGAACGTCGCCCTGGTCGCTCCGGTGCCCATCCCAGCTCCGATCGCGAGGTTGAGCCCGACGGCCGCCGTCTCGTCGATCACGACGATGCCGTGGCGGTCTGCGTACTCGAGCACATCCTCGGCATAGGGGTAATGAGAGGTGCGGAATGAGTTCGCTCCTGCCCAGCGCATCAGGTGGAAGTCATGCACCATGTACGCGGGGTCGTGACCTTTGCCGCGCACCGGGGAGTCCTCGTGCTTCCCGAATCCGCGGAAGTAGAAGGGCTCGCCGTTGATGAGGAACTCGGTCCCTCTCACTTCGACGGTGCGGATGCCGACCGGCAGCGTGTACACGTCACGAACGCCCGTCTCGGTCGTCGCCTCGACGACGAGGTCGTACAGGTAACCCGCTCCCGGACGCCACAGGGTCACGTCGGGGATCCGGATCTCCCCGGCGCGCCCACGCCCCTCGGCGACCAGGCGTCCGGCGTCGTCGAGCACTCGGATCGAGATGTCGGCGGCGACGGAAGGGTCCGACAGGACGATGTCGTAGCGGACGATGCCGTCGCGGCCGTCGACGTCGGGGACCGCCGTGATGTCCTCGATCCGTACCGGCGGAACCGCCGCGAGCCACACCGACCGGGGCAGACCGCCGTAATTGTAGAAGTCGTGCAGGTACCGCTGCTGTCTGCGACCGTCGTCGGCCACGGTGACAAACCCGGGTGGGAGCGTGGTCTTCGACAGCTCGTTGTCGACGCCGATGGTCAAGCGGAACTCCTCGCCGGGAATCGCATGATCGGTCACATCGGCGTCGAACGGCGTGAAGCCGCCGTCGTGGGTGGCGACGAGAGAATGTCCGGCATAGACGCGGGCCCGGTGCGATGCCGCTTCGACCCGCAGGAGGATCCGGGAGCCGTCCCACCCGCGCGGCACGCGGACCGTTCGCTGATACCAGACCCAGCCGACGTGGTCACGGATCTCCTGATCGGCGAACAGGTCGTCGTAGCTCGACGGGACCGGCGCCTCGAGGTCGGTGCTGAGCCGATCCGACCACGGTTCGGGCACCATGTCGTCATCGACTGCGAATCTCCAGAGCCCATCGAGGGTGACCAGTTCCCGCGTCGGGGACCACTGGGGTCGAAGCATCGTCGCTCAATCCTCTCCGGGGCGCTCGCCCCGACATCGTCAGTTCAGACAACCATGATCCGCATATTTTGGCAAGCGGTTGCCAGCCGGGCTTCGGGTGGACTGAAGAGTTCTGCCGTACGATCGGGGAACCGGATGCCGTCGCGACGAGGGGAAGACAGCACGATGTCGACAGACGAGCCGAGCACCCCGCAGGATGCGGCCGCGATCGACGGCCGCGCCGGTCGACGCCCCACGATCTACGACATCGCCCAGAGGGTCGGACTCAATCCGTCGACGGTCTCGCGCGCCCTGAACAAGCCCGGTCGCACGAACGCCGCCACCGAGGAGAAGATCCGCGCGGCTGCTGCAGAGCTCGGCTATCGCGTGAACCCCATGGCTCGGGCGCTTCCTACGGGACTTTCCGGGACCTTCGCGATCGTTCTCCCCGACATCACCAACCCCGTGCACTTCGAGCTGATCCGTGGCGCGGAGCAGGTCGCACGGAGCAACGGCTTTACTCTGATCGTGTCCGAGACCGAGGGCGCTGCCGAGATCGAGGTCGAGACGATCGAGACGCTGCAGCCGTCCGTGGACGGCCTCCTCGTCGTCGCCTCTCGCCTGGACGACGACCCGCTCGCAGCGCTGGCCGCGGTCAAGCCGATTGTCGGGGCCAATCACTCCACGCCGTCGTTGCCGAGCGTCACCCCGGACCTCGAGTCCGGCCTCTCCGACGCACTCGACCATCTGCGCGATCTCGGACACCGCTCCGTCGCCTATCTCGGCCTCGGCGGCGCCCGGATCAACCGGGCACGATGGGAGCTCACTCTCGACCTCGCAGCCGCACGAGGCCTGGGAATGGTGGAGATCACCGTGGAGGAGCCGACGGTCGCGGGCGGCTCTGAGTCCCTCCGACGCGTCCGGGCCAGCGGCGTCACCGCCGTCCTCGCCTACAACGACCTCGTCGCGCACGGACTCCTTCGGGCCGCGCGCAGCAGCGGTCTGCAGCTGCCCGAGGCCTTCAGCGTGATCGGCTTCGACGACATCTTCAGCGCCGAGCTGGCCGTTCCCGCGCTCACGACTCTGCGCTCTCCGCTCCGTGAGATCGGCACCCGCGCGATGGAGACGCTCATCGACGCGGAGCGGAACAGGACACCGACGAAGGTAGTCCTCCCGCTCGAGCTCGTCGTGCGGGAGTCCACGGCGGCACCGACGAGGTGACGACGGGCGGGGCCGGAGACGGCGACCTCCGACCCCGCCCCCATCACTTGATCGCTCCCGCACCGATCCCCTTCACGATGTGCCGCTGAGCCATCAGATAGAAGATGACGACGGGCACGATCGAGATCGTGGTCGCCGCGAGAAGGATCTGCTGCTGCGGCGTCTCGGCGGACGTGAACGCGGTGAGACCTCGCTGGATGGGCATCAGCGCGTTGTCGTCGAACAGGACGAGCGCCATCAGGTACTCGTTCCACGCTCCGAGCCCCTGGATGACCGCCACGGCTGCGAGCCCGGGCTTCGCGAGCGGCAGGATCACGCTCCAGAAGATGCGGAGCGGCCCAGCGCCGTCCAACGCCGCGGCCTCCTCTAGATCGCGCGGCTGGCTGACGAAGAAGCTGCGCATGATCAGAGTCGACATGGGTATGCCCGAGGTGATCAGGATCAGGATGTAACCCACCGGGTTGTTGGTCAGACCGAGCGAGATCAGCAGCTTGTACTGCGCGAGGAACATCGCGGGAGCCGGAATGATCATCACGGCCAGGATGATGAACGTGAAGACGCCCTTGCCGGCGAAGTCGAGACGGGCGAGCGCGTAGCCCGCCAGACTCGACACGATCAGGATGCCGGCGACGGCGCATCCCGTGTAGATCACGCTGTTGCGCAGATAGGTGCCGAGGTCTCCCTGCACCCAGGCCGTCACGTAGTTCTGCCACTGGGGTTCGACGGGCAGGAAGGTGTCGTTCGACAGCAGCTCGGTGAGGCTCTGCAGTGATCCCGAGAGCATCCACAGCAACGGGAGCAGCGCCGTGAGCGCGGCGATGACGAGAAGCCCGTACAACCCGACCTTGTCGGCACGGATGCGACGACGCGGTCGCGGACGGGGCTGGTCGACCGTGGTCTCTACCTCCTCGACCGGTGGCTGGGTGATGAGTGTCATGCGCGGGACCTCCGCCCGGTGATGGCGAGCTGGAGAACCGAGAGCAGCACGAGAGCGCCACCGAAGACCACGGACATCGCCGCCGCACTGCCGTAGCGCCAGTTCACGAACGCCTCGTTGAAGATCGCCAGCGTCGGGACCATGGTGTGGTAGCCGGGGCCGCCGTTCGTGAGAACCTGAACGGTTCCGAATATCTGCAGGGCTGCCAGAAGTGTGAGCAGGCTCACGATCGAGGTGACGGGCGCCAGGTGGGGCCAGGTGATGTAGCGGAACTGGGTCCACGGGCTCGCGCCATCGAGATCGGCCGCCTCATAGAGCTCCTTGGGCACGTCCTGCAGACCGGCGAGGAAGAGCAGGAAGCCGAAGCCCCAGTGGAACCAGACGAAGACCGCGGCCACGGCGGGGAGCGCGACAGACGGATCGCCGAGCCAGTTCTGCTGGAGCCCTCCGAGACCGATCATCTCGAGGACCCGATTGAGCACGCCGGAACCCGGCGCGAGGATGAACGAGAAGAGCAGGCCGACGACGACGACCGAGAGCACGCCGGGCAGGTAGAAGACGGTGCGGAAGAAGGTCTTGCCCCGCGTGATGCGATTCACGGCCAGAGCCATCGCCAGTGCCACGCCATTGCCCACGAAGAACCCGACCACCCCGAAGAACAGCACGTTCCTCATCGAGGCCCAGAAGACGGGGTCACTCGCGATGAACTCGTAGTTCGCCAACCCCACCCACGGGGTGTCCGGGCTCACCCCGTCCCACGACTGGAAGCTGAGGAGGATCGCCTGCCCGAACGGCACGATCGTGAAGACTCCGATGAGCGCGATGGCAGGCCCGAGGAAGAGCCAGCCCAGCAGGTTGGCCCGCAGCGAGTGCCTCCTGCGCGGCGCCCGAGTGGGGCGCCGCGCAGCAAGCGACACGGAAGACGACGTCATGACACTCGGTCTTGGGCGGCCTGGATGTTGGCCAGAGCCTCGTCGATCGTCGCCTCGCCCAGCACGACGCGCTGCGCCTCCGCGACGATGGCGGTGCGGACATCCGTCGCGAACGTCGCGGACATGACCTGGACGGACTCGACCCCCGAGGCGAAGCCCGCGAGCTGTGTGGGCACATCGCCGCTCGAGAGCAGGTCGGGGTTCGTCGGCAGGATCCGGCCGACCTCGGCGAAGACCGCCTGCTGCTCGGGCTCGGTGAGCCACTTCACGAACGCGAGAGCCTCGTCAGGGTGATCGCCCTTCGGGTTGATGACCGCGCCCTTTCCGGGGACGCCGGGCGAACGGGGGTCCTCGGTGCCGCCGTCGACGGCGGGGATGCCCACGGAGAAGTAGTCCTCGAACTCGGGGTTCGTGCGAAGGCCCACCGAGACGCCGGGGGACGCGTCGAAGATCGAGCCCATCGCCTGGGTGAAGAACGACGACTCGACGTTGGGGTTGTCATCCTGACCGCCGACGAGCGCGCCGTTGGAGATCACGCCGGCATCCTTCATGTCGACCAGAACCTGGAACGCCTCACGCCAGGCATCCTGCTCCCAGGTCTCCTCGCCGTTGAACGTCGCCGCGATCTCCTCGTCTGTCAACCAGTTCGAGGCGATCGCCTGCAGGAACTGGGGCGTGAGGGAAGCCGCGACCGAGAAGCTGCCGGCATCGGACGCGGCAAGCGCATCGATGAAGTCCTCGGTTGTCGTCGGGGCATCCTCGAGTGTCATCCCGGTGAGTGCCGGATTCACGAGGAAACCGTAGGTCTGGGTCTCCCAGTGGACGGTGTAGATGCCCGGCGGGACATCGAGGTTGTTGCCCTCCTCGAAGGTGGACATTTCGATGATCGCCGGGCTGAAGTCGTCGCTCCACTCCCCCTCGAGCTCCGAGGTGAGGTCCATCGCCCAGCCCGCCTTGTAGAACGGCGCCATGTCGGTGGCTTGGAAGGACGAGTAGATATCGGGCATCGAGTTCGACTGAGCCTTCGCCTGCAGCTTCGGCAGATAGTCAGCCGGCCCGGGCGAGTCGATCGTGACCGTAACGCCGGTCTCTTCGCCGTACTGCTCGGCGAGCTGAGTGAGCGCGGCCTCCTGGCCGCGCGACTGGTTCATGAACGTCAGTTCCACATCGCCGGAGCTCTCCGTGGACTCCGCGGGCTGGGGCGACGAGCAGCCCGCGAGGGTGATCGCCATCGCTGCGGCGACACCGCCGGCGGCGAGCGCGAGACGTCTGGCGCCTCGGGACGTGTGGGGGTAACGAGTGGTCCTCATCATTGAAAATCCTTCGAACGGCGAACCGACGAGCGGTTCTATATCGGTTGCTGCTGCGGTGGTGCGGGTTTCCGGTGGCGCTCGGAGTCGAAACTGTCAACCGGTTGCCTTTTAGACGTCAATCCTCTCGTGTCGGGGTTGCAGGGGTCACGCGACGGCCGAAGCCGTCTGGTCGGTCAAGGTCGCGGAGGGCGCTCCGCCCTCATAGATCACTCGCCACTCCTCCGGCACTGGCGTACCGGCCTCGATAGCCGCGACGATGTGCGCGATCGCGGCGAGCAGCCCGCCGTTGGCGGGGAGATAGAGCGACAGGAAGCCCGGGATCTGCGGGTTGTGGCCGTTCGGGAGGAACTCGTTCTTCGGAGACGGGAGGAGCATCGCGTCGAAGGCCCGCCTCAGGTCGCCCAGCCGTGCTGCGGTCATGGCCATGACCGGGTAGTCCCACCCCCAGCTGGACTGCAGATCCCATCGATCCCAGACGGCGTCGAGCGTGGCACGCATGACATCCGGCGCGATGAGCTCGGTCGGCGGGAGCCACCCGAGGGCCATGAGTATCGATGGGTGGTCCTTGCGGATCAGGTACGGCGGGGTCGACAGTGCGGCGTACGTGCCGTCGTCGAGAAGCGTCGGCGCCGCCATGTTTTCCGCGACCCGCTGCCACTCGCGCTGCGGGGCGAGACCGAGCATCTCGCGCCACTCGTTGGCCACCTCGAGCGCCCAGGCCCAATACGCGAGTTCGAACGTCGGGTTGGTGCTCGAACGACGGTCGGCGAGGTAACTCTCCTGGGCGGGGATGATCGGCGGCGGCAGGATGAAGACGCCATCCCGCTCTTCGACGAAGTCCGCCATGAACTCGGCGGTCGCCTCCACGAGCGGGTAGTGCTCGAGGAGGAACTCCGGCTCCCGGCCCTGCTGACGCAGGAGCTCGAGCAGGTGGATGATGTGGGGCTGCTGCCAGACGAGGAACACCCCGATGTTGCTCGGCGACTCCTGGGCAGTCGGGTCGGTCTGCTTCGGCCAGCGAGCGCCGCGGTACCCCTGCCAGGCCGCGGTGCGACGCGCCGCCTCGAGAGCATCGTGATACCACCCGAGGCTGCGTTCGAGAAGGTCGCCGCGCCCCCAGAGGGCGAAGTGGGCGCCGTGCCACCAGTGCATCTCCAGATGGAACTTGCCCGTCCAGGTGTTGTAGGTCAGCCCGGTCTCCGCGGGCGGGGTCACCCCCGCCCCATTCACAGCGGTGAGGTACTGCGACAGCACCACACGACGCTCCAACTCGTCGGCACGCTCGTCGTCGCTGCCCTCGAAGGTCACCGCGACACCGCTCTGCCAGTACCCCTCCCACCAGAGCGCTGCCGCGTCGACGACGTCGGCGAACGTCCGGTCGATCGCCGCAGCATCCGGCTCAGCGGGATGCAGGACGACGATGACCTCGAGAGAGCCGGATCCCGTGGTGGCGAGTGCGGCGTCGCCGCGCGCGTCGAGCTCGCCGTCCGTCGACACCTCGACGTGATACGTCGTCTCCTCGACTCGGCGACGCGCGGTCGCAGACCCGGAACGCCGGCGGCTCCAGTGCGTCGACTCGCGCAGAGGGAGCTCGAAGGCAGCGAGATCGTCGGGTTGAGCATCGAAGATCCACGACACCCCCCAGCCCCGGTCGAGGAGCTGCGACTCGACCTGGACCGCGAACGACGCATCCGAGGGGTGCCCGACCGTCGTCACCGCCACGGTCTCGCCGTGGAGCAGATATGTGGCGTGCACACGCCCGCTCCACAGGTCGAGCTCCGTGCGGGGATTCCGCAAGGCCCCGGGATCCAGCGCGGGCGACCCGTCGTGCGGCGGGGTCAAGGCCAGCCGACCGAGATGCGCGCGGCGCGGATTGAAGTGGAACCAGGCGCCGGCGGCGAACTCGTCGGCGATCTCATCTCCGGCGCGCTGCAGACCCATCCGGTCGAAGTACGGAACGGGCCCTCTGGCCGTGTCGTATCGGGTGACGGTCTCGTCACGGTCGAACTCGCGCGTGGTCCGCGTGCGGTACCAGGCCCACGACGACTGGGTACGCAGGGGGATCTGGAAGTCGTCGGCGTCGAAGACCCGCGGTCGCTGCTCCGGAAGACCGTCGAGTCCCGTCCCGGCGACGCGGCGCGGATCAGGGACGAGCTCATGGAAGGCGGGGAGTGTCTGGAGTCCCGTGATGTCGACGGTCATCGCAACGTCGCCGTTCCCGACGGTGAGCACGCTCGTCGGGTGCGCCGCCGTGAGCACGGGGTTGTGTCGACGCACGAGACTGCGGCGGTCGATCTTCGACGACGGCATCATCACCATTCTCCGACTCAATTCTGAGTCAACTAGTACTTTCGCGGAATGAGCATAACATTGGCTGAGCGCCACACTCAAGAGCAATCGGAAGGACCCTGATGGCCCAGAAGAGAGGTCCGTACGCGAAGTCGGATCAGCGACGCCAGACGCTCGGCAAGGCCGCGCTCGACCTCGTCCGCCGACACGGACACCGCAACGTGTCGGTGTCCGAGATCGCAGAGGTGGCAGAGACCAGCGAGGCGACGGTGTTCTACCACTTCCCGACCAAGGAGGCTCTCTTCATCGCCGCGCTCGCACAGCACGACGAGGAGAACATCCGCGCACGGGGAGCCGAGGCCGGCGCAATCGCGGAGATGGGGTCCCGCGCCGAGGCGGGCGTCCAGCGCACCAACTACGCGCGGCTATACAACGAGCTCGCCGGCGCCGCAGCAGACCCGACGCACCCGGCGAACGCCTTCTTCCAGGAGCGGTGGGCGCGTTCAGTGAGCGTCGTCGCGACCGACATCCGCCGCCTTCAGCACGAGGGCAGGGTCGGCGAGTCGGTGGATGCCGATTCCGCCGCACACATTCTCCTCGCCGCATGGGAGGGCCTACAGCTGCAGTGGATGCAGGGGCCTCCGTTCGACATCCGCGCACTGCTCGAATGGCACATCCGCACGGTGCTGGGGCCGACCGCTCTCGACTGAGCGCGAACACGGCGGCGGCCCCGCACCTCAGCAGCGGGTCAGGACGCGGCCCCGACCCCGGTCGACCGCTGCGTCGTGGCGTAGTCGCCGAGCCACGCCAGGCTGGGCTTCGGCTGCCTCTCGAAGGTCTCCCGATCGACAGCGACGAGGCCGAACGTCGGCGACCAGTGGCCCCATTCGTAGTTGTCGAGCAGGCTCCAGTGGATGTAGCCGCGCACGTCGATGCCGTCCGCCATGGCTTCGGCGAGTGCGGCGAGCGCCGACTCCGTGTAGGCGATCCGCCGCGTGTCGTCCCCGGTCGCGATCCCGTTCTCCGTCACGACTACCGGCACATTCGGGAGCACGTCCGCCGTATGACGCACCGCGATGCCGAGCGCATCCGGCCGGTAGGCCGTGCGCACCAGGGTGTTGTCCGGGTGCACGGGGTGGGGCTCGATGCCGTCGAGGCCGACCCACTGGGCCGAGTAGGCCTGCACGCCGATGTAGTCGTCATCCGCCGCAGCTTCAAGATACAGGTCCTCCCAGACGTATTCGAGACGACGACGCACCTCCTCCGCCCCTGGGCGCGTCTCGAACGCGCGGCTCGCGACCGACCAGCCGACGCGCGCGCCGGTGCGTTCACGCACGATCCCCCTGGCCGCGTGGTGCGCCTCGATGAGGCGTCGGCCGATCTCCTGCGAGGGCGCCGGCTTGACCGGCCGCGGCATGTCCGCCTCCAGCGTGGGGCTGAGCCACTCGGTATCGGAGTTCGGGTCCAGAGCCGCTTCCGCCTCCTCCACCATGATCGCGAGCATGTTCGGCTCGTTGATCGTGCACACCCACTCGACACCATCGAGGATCGTCGTCACGACCTCCACGTAGGCGCGGAATCTGTCGATCGCCTGCGGCGAGCGCCACCCGCCCTCTTCGGTGAACCACCTCGGCGAGGTGAAGTGATGCAGCGTGACGAAGGGCCGCACGCCGGCATCCAGTGCCGTGTCGATCATGCGCCGATAGTGCGCGAGCTGCACGCGCGAGAACTGCCCGGGGGCCGGCTCGATACGCGCCCACTCGATTCCGAACCGGTAGGTGTCGAGGCCGGAATCCGCGACGAGAGTGATGTCCTTGGGATAGCGGTTGTAGCTGTCGAGGGCGTCGCCACTGCGATCGGCACCCGTCATGTGCGGCTCCTGCATCCAGAAGTCGCTATTGACGTTGTTGCCCTCGACCTGGTGCGGCGCGCTGGCGGCGCCCCAGAGGAAGTCGGCGGGGAAGCTGGGCATCGATGCTCTAATTCTGAGTCAACTTGCAATTTCAACTCAGCGTATCGGAGTGGACAGAGCGCCTCAAGCACTGTGAACCTCGGGTTGGAGGACACGGCGGTGCCCTTCAACCCGAAATCAGCGGGCGTCATCCCCCGTTCGACTGCCTGGTGCCCTCGCCGTACGCCTCGAAAGTGTGCACGAACCCGCCCGCGGGCCCGCTGACCACCAGATACCCGTCGGTGGTCCCCGGCGCGATGGCGATGTTGGTCGCGGATTCGATCCCCTCCCCGGGCACGCGGATCACCCCGATCTGCTCGCCGGTCTTGGCGAACACCACGATCTCGGCCTTCTCGTGGAACGCCTGGTAGATGTTTCCTTCGGCGTCCACCGCAGTAGAGTCGATGCGTCCGATCCCGCCGTCGACGTGGATCGCCGGGTACGCCGAGACGACACGCGTGCGCGCCTCGTCGAGGGCGAAGTAGTCGATGCGGTTCGCGTTGTACTGCGCGACCCAGAGCCCGGCGTCCTCCTCGTCGAACACGATGCCGTTCGGCGAGGGCAGGTCGTCGGCCAGCACGCTCGCCGTCCCGTCGACGCCGATCCTGACCACCCTGCCCGGGGTCTCCCACCCGGGCCCGTCCATGCCACGGGTGTCAGTCACGAACATCGTCCCGTCGGTAGCGAAGGCGATGTCGTCGGGCAGCATCGCGACGCCCTCGACCGCACCCGTGAAGTGGTCCTGCGGGTCTTCGCCATCGGGCGTGATGCTCAGCACGCCACCTCCGAGGAAGTCCGTCAGATACAGACGCCCGTCGCTCGGATGGAACTGCGCCGAGGTGAATGCGCTCGTCTCATCGGTGAAGATCTGCTCCGCCGAGGCCTCCTCGACATCGATGCGCAACACCTTGGCTTCGCCCGCGGGTGCCATCACATCGACCACGAACAGCGAACCGTCGTCGTGGAAGGTCGGCCCTTCGAGCAGAGTCCCTCCGGTGAGCGCGTGAGGCTCGGTCACCTGCAGGAGCTCCGTCGAGGTCTGCTCGAGGGCCGGCCCCGCAGCCTCGCCCACCGACCCGCCCTCGTCCGCCGCAGGCGCGCATCCAGCGAGCACGACCATAGCTCCGACGGCCGTCACGACCGTGACGACCCGCGCCCTCATGCGGGCACCCCGATCGCGGCCGTCTCGCGAATGCGCTCATCTGCATCCGAGACGACGAGAACGTCGGCCATGTCTCCGCTCCGCCACTCACGCAGAAGACGATGGAAGACCACCGGCCCCGGCGAGAACGTGAGGCCGGCGATGGACCGGGACCCCTCGCCGTTGTAGTACCCGGGAGTGCACTGGGCCTGGAAGTCGGACACGTCTCTCGCGGTCTCGGCCACGGTGCGGCACCACGCTTCCTCCGCCTCGGCCGTGGGCTCGATCCGGCGAGCCCCGACCTGCTCGGCACGTGCGATCACCGCGGCGATGTGCGTCGCCTGCTCCTGGAGGATGTGCACGAAGTTCACCGAGTTCGCGTTCTGCATGGGTCCGAGCTGGAAGAGGTTCGGGAACCCGTGCGTGCTGAACCCGTGCAGCGTGCGCGGTCCGTACCCCCAGGCCTCGAGCAGCGAACGCCCGCCTCGACCGACGACGGGGAGCGTTCCCGAGACCACACCCGAGACGCCGACGTCGAATCCGGTGGCGAGGATGAGGCAGTCCACCTCGTACTCCTCGTCGCCGACCACGATCGACGTCTCGGTGAGCGCGGTGACGCCGTGCGTGTCCGCCGTGTCGACGAGCGTGACGTTCGACCGATTGAACGCCTGCAGGTAGAGATCGCTGAACCCGGGCCTCTTGCACATGTACCGATACCAGGGCTTCAGCACCTCCGCGATCGCCGGATCCTCGACGATCTCGTCGACACGCGCTCGGATCCTGTTCATCGTCTCGGCGTCATCCAGCTCCTCCCGACGCAGCCGCTCCTCCTCGGAGACGGCGTCGTCGACGGCACCGGAGAGGATGCTGCGCTGCAGCGCGTGCGTCGCCGTCCACCCGTCCTGCACGAGCGAGTCCTCGGCCTCCCCCGCGAGCACGGCGAGGAAGTTGTCCATTCGCTCGCGCTGCCATCCGGGCGCGAGGGATGCCGCCCACTCCGGATCGGTCGGACGGTTGTCCCTCACGTCGACCGTCGAGGGCGTGCGCTGGAAGACGAGCAGCTGCTTCGCGTGCTCGGCGAGGTGCGGGATCACCTGCAGCCCGGTCGCGCCCGTGCCGACCACCGCGACCCGCTTGTCTGCAAGACCGACGAGGTCGCCGTCCGGCGATCCTCCGGTGTATCCGTAATCCCAGCGGCTCGTGTGGAACGTGTGGCCGGCGAAGCGCTCGATACCCGGGATGCCCGGAAGCTTCGGTTGCGTCAGGGTTCCCGACGAGGTGATGACGTAGCGGGCACGGAAGACGTCGCCACGGTCCGTCTCGACCTGCCACTCCGACGCGTCCTCGTCCCACGTGAGACCCGTCGCGCGGGTGTGCCCGACGAAGTCGCGTCGCAGGTCGTAGTGCTCGGCGATGCGCACGGCATGCCGGCGGATCTCCTCCCCCGTCGCGTAGCGCTCGGTGGGCACGTATCCCGTCTCCTCCAGGAGGGGCATATAGACGTACGACTCTATGTCGCATCGGATGCCCGGATAGCGGTTCCAGTACCAGGTACCACCCACGTCACCCGCCTCGTCCATCAGGCGGATCGATGAGAGTCCCGTGTCGCGTAGACCTGCCCCCGCGAGCAGCCCACCGAACCCGGCACCGATGATCAGTGCGTCCACGCGATCGCGCAGCGGCTCCCGCTCGACACGCGTCGTGTAGGGATCCTTCGCGTAGTAGCCGTACTCGCCGAGCGCCGAGCGATACTGCGTCGCGCCGTCCGGGCGGATCCTCCGATCGCGCTCGTACGCATACTTCTCTCGGATCGCCTGCAGGGAGCGCTCCCGCTCCTGCCCAGTCCGGCTCTGTTGCACCTGATACGCCATGGTTCCGCCCTCCTGTCTTCGGGGGTGCGGGCACAGGAGGCCGACGTCGGGGATGGCGCACGAGCCTGGGCCCGACACGACCCCGGATCGGTTCCTTCGACAAAACGTTAGCTTGGGGCTAAGTAAATATCGCTGGGAAGACGCTATGAAGGCATTACGGTACAGACGTGGGAGACGAACTGAGACGAACCGCCGCGCTCGAGAACATCGATGCGCTCACCCTCGCCATCTCGGTGCGCTCGCTCCCCCGCATGGTGGGATCCCTGCTCAGCACCCAGCTGACGATCCAGCAGCTCAAGGTGCTCACGGCCATCGTCGTGTCCGAGCAGAGCAGCACGAGCGAGCTGGCCTCGACCTTCGAGGTGTCCCTCGCGACGATGTCGAAGCTGATCGAACGCCTCGTCGAGCAGGGACTCGTCGAGAGGATGACGGATGCCGGAGATCACCGGGTCCGCCGACTGCATCCCACCCTGCTCGGTCGCGACGTGATCGGGAAGATCATGGCGGCCCGCCCGGAGATGGGAGGCGACATCCTCGACGGCCTCGCCCTCGATGAACTCGAATCGCTGGCCGTCGGCCTGCGGGCGATCAGCCGCGAGCTGCACGCCGCGACTTCCGACGAGCGCTGAGACGGCGGGTGCGCAGACCTGGATCCGCACCCCGGTCGCCTCGCGCCTCCGTCGCACTCAGCGGACGGCGAGACGCCCGAGACCGGTGAAGACTCCGGGGTGTGCGGTGCGCGTCGAACCGTCGGGGAAGACGACCGTCGCGCTCGACCCGGCAGGGATCTCCGCGTCGATCCGGAGTTCGTCTCCCTCGATCCGCCACTCGACACGGATCCGCCCTCGCGGGGTGTCGAGATGCCCCTTCGCCCAGGTGAGCCCGCCGCCCGGGACGGGGGCGATCGTGAACGACCGCCACGCGATCGATCCCGGATCCTGACGAAGGCCGAGGGTGTGGGTGTGCAGGAAGCGGATGACCGCGCCCTTGCTGTAGTGGTTCAGCGACTCATGGGCAGCACCCTCGTCGTCGATGCCCTCCCAGTCCTCCCAGATCGTGGTCGCACCCTTGTCGATGATGTGCAGCCACGACGGTGCGCTGCGCTGGAACAGCAACTCGTACGCGACATCGGCATGCCCGGTATCGGCGAGCACGGGCAGCAGGTCACCGGTGGCGAGGAACCCGGTCCCGAGATGAGTGCCGGCGGCACGGATGAGCTCGACGAGCCGCTCCGCCGCAGCAGCGCGCTGCGACTCGGGGATGAGCCCGAACGTCAGCGCCCGCACGTACGCAGCCTGCGTGTCCTGCACCGTGCGACCGCCACCGGCGAGGAATTCGGTGCGCCAGGCGTCGAGGATGCGGTCGGCGAGCACGGAGTAGCGCTCGGCATCCTCGTCCCGTCCGAGCACCGTCGCCGCGTCCGCGAGGATCCGCGTCGAACGGTAGAGGTAGGCCGTGCCGACCTCTCCCTTGTCGGCCATGAACCAGGCCATGGGGTTGGTCTTGATCGGGTCCAGGCGCGAGCCGTCCTCCGCCTTGGGAACAGGCTCGGTCCACTCCCCCCAATGGAAGGTGCCGTCCCACAGGTACTCCTCGTGCGACTGCGGCTCCGCCGACCGCTCGACGCGGGAGTGATGCCTGGTCGTACGCGCGGCGCCCTGCGCCCACTCGACCCAGCGGACCATCGCATCCCAGTTCTCCTCGAGAACCAGGGAGTCGCCGTACGCGGCGTACATCTCCCACGGCACGAACGTGATCGCGTCGCCCCATCCCGAGGATCCGGTCATCATCGCGAACTGGTCGTCGAGCTTCTGCTTGATGCGCCGACCGTCGGGCGAGAAGTTCGCGATCCGCCCGTCGTCGAGCTGATCATCGCGCACGGACTGCAGCCACTTGCGCGTGAAGCCGAGCACGTCGTACAGCCGCGCCGCCGTGGGGGCGAAGACCTGGTAGTCGCCCGTCCACGCCAGGCGCTCGCGGGTCGGGCAGTCGGTCGGGACATCCACCGCATTGCCGCGGAAGCTCCAGTCGGCGATCTCGTGCAGGCGGTTGACGGCGGAATCGCTGGACTCGAACGACGCCGTGCGGCGAAGATCCGTCTGCACGATGCGCATCCGCGCCGTCGACGCGTCGAAGGGAGCGCCTTCGCGCGAGATCCGCGCGTACTGGAACCCGTGCACCGTGTGACGCGGCTCGAAGACCTCATCGCCTCCGGAGGAGACCACCTCGTCGTGCTGGACGAACACCACGGACGGTTCGCCCGGCTTGGTCGAGTCGAGGTGCGAGGTGTCGAGATCACCGTCCTGGTCGACGTGCTCGCCGTAGTCGATCACCGTTCGAGTGCCTGCGGGGCCGAGGTCAGTCAGCCGGATCCATCCCGAGGCGTTCTGCCCGAAGTCGAGCACCCAGGTGTCTTCTGCGATTCGGTTCGCATTCACCGCGTCGCGCGTCTCGACCACGCGCACCGGCGGGGCGGGCGACCAGGAGATGGGCGGCCCCTCGACCGCGCCGACGATCACGGGCACCGCGGATCCGCTCTCCGCGCGGAAGTCGGTCGTCTGCCCCTCCATCAGGTCGGCCCGGACGATCGTCGACTGAGCGCTGGTCCATTCGCCGTCGGTGCGGATCACACGCCGCGATCCGTCGGCGAGTTCGAGGTGCAGTTCCGCCCGAGCCGCGAGCGTCGTACCCCATCCCGCCGGCAGGCGGAACGCACCGACCTGACCTCGATACCAGCCGTCGGAGAGCTCGATCTCGAGTGCGTTGCGACCGCCCTGGAGCAGGGAGGTCACATCGGCCGCCTGCGCGTAGACCGTGCGGTCGTACGACGTGGAACCCGGAGCGAGCTCGGCGGTGCCGACCCGCTGTCCGTTGACCCTGGCCTCGTAGACCCCAAGCGCCGTCGAGTAGAGACGAGCCGCGACGACGTCGTCCGCCTCGAACGCGCGGGACAGTGTGTGGGCGCCGCGAGCTCCGTAGCCAGGGTCATCGTGCTCGACCGGGCTGATCCACTCCGCCGACCAGTCGGCGTCGAGCAGACCGCACTCGAAGGTCGACCAGTCGGACCACTCCGACGGGGCGTCCCCGGCTTGCACCCGCGCCCGCCACCGCACGCGCTGCCCACTCGTCAGCGGAACCCAGGGCCACTCGACGAAGAGATGAGAGCCGGCATCGAGCGGCACGCGCGCCCGGCTCTCGCCGTCGACGATCGCCTCGAGCTCGAAACCGTTCGATGTCTCCGCCTCGACGGGCACGGTGAACGACAGTCGCGGTGTGGCTTCCGACACGGTGAAGTCGTCTCCGCCACTGTCGATCCGCAGGTCGTACGGCGCAGCGGGCACGGATGCCGGGTTCGATGCGAGCGTCATCTCAACGCACTCCCTTGACCTTGAACATGATGATCAGACCGCCGATGAGGGCGAACACCGCGCCGATGAGGTACAGCAGCGTGTAGTTCTTCTCGGCACCCACGGCGCCGATCGTGATGATGAGGGGAGCGATCAGCGGGGCGATCGCACTGGGGATCTTCTGCGCGAAGGCGACCACGGCCATGTATCGTCCGGATTCGGCGCGATCGGGGATGATCGCGTAGACGATGGCCTGGTCCACTGTGGCGAACACGGCGATGGCGAGCTGCATGAGCACGGCGCCGATGATCAGCTGCGGCAGCGACCAGGCGAACGCCTCGGCGAGCGCGCCTCCGATGAAGATGAACGCGGCCGCGAGCACGAACAGGCGGCGGCGCTTGAGCTTGTCCGAGAGGAAGCCGCCGAGCAGCGCGCCGCCGGCAGCGGCGACGACCCCGAGCATCCCGACGGTGGCGACGACACCGGCCACCTCGCGCACCGGCAGGTCGAGACGCTGGGCGTAGAAGAACGTGCCGAACGTGGTGTTGAAGTACAGACCGATGAAGAACACCATCCGGCCGACCCAGTTCCAGGCGAAGTCCGGATACTTGCGGGCGTTGAAGCCGTAGCCGGCGATGACCTTCTTGAGGGTCACCGTCGAGTCGACGACGAGATCCTTCGAGCTGCCTTCCTTCTTGAACATCGGGAGCAGCACGAGCAGGACGACGCCGATCACGGCGGGGACGAAGAACACGAGGAAGGTGCTGTACGACACCGCGTAGGCGATGCCGATACCGAGCACCGGCGCGACCTGCGTCATGAGACCGGTGAGCGCCGACACCTTGCCGCGCTGCTCTTCGGGCAGCTTGTCGGCTTGAAGCGTCTGGATCGCGGCTCCGGCCGTCGACCATCCGGTCATCGCGACCACCCAGCCCGCACCGACGAGGAGGAGGTTCGGGGCGAAGCCGATGATGACCGCCCCGACGATGCCGAGGGCGGCTCCGAGGAACAGGAAGGGCGTGCGTCGACCGAAGCGCGACCGGGTGCGGTCGCTCCAGATGCCGATCATGGGGCTCAGCACCAGGAAGATCAGCTGCGCGGTTCCGGTGACGTAGCCGAGCACCTCCTCATGCCCGGGGGCGAGTTCGGTGATGCGCAGCGCGAGGCCGTATGCGAGAGGCACCATCATCGCGATGGATGCACCGAAGTTCGCCAGCATCAGCCAGAAGATGTAGCCGCCGCTGACCTTGGCGGTCGGCTCGGCGGCGACCGCAGTCCCCTCCAGCGGAGAGCCGTCCGGCGTGTTCCCACCTATCGGCTGGGCTGCGGCGATCGAGTCGATCGTGTCGCTGCGGTCGAATTCACTCTTGGTCACCTGGACTCCTTCATCGTTCAGTGATCCGCGGCGCCCTCCTCTGGGCGCCGTCGCGAGATGCGGTCGAAATCCGTATGGCAACCGATTGCGGTCCTGAGCGATAGTAACCACTTTGGTAACAGAAGGCAAAAGTGAGAGAGTGGGAGATATGACGTCACCGCCAACCGACACGCCATCACCGCGCCGCCGAGGCAAGAGCACATCCACACCGGCGAGACGGGCCGAGATCGTCGAAGCGGCACTCGCCAGCTTCGCGGAGCACGGTTATGAGCGGGCGTCTCTCCGTGACATCGCCAGCAGGGCCGGACTCACCCATGCCGCCCTGTTGCGGCACTTCTCCGGAAAGGAGGAACTCCTCCCCGCCGCGCTCGCGCAGCGCGAGGAGCACGAGGAAGACCTCGCCTCGCGCATCATGACCGCGAACATTCCAGGTGAGCAGATCCTGAGTGCGGTACTCGCCGACGAGTTCTCGAACTCGGAGTTCCAGCGCAACTGGCTCGCCCTCGCCGTCGCCGCGACGAACCCGGAGCACCCTGCACACGACTTCTTCCTCGGCCGGCGCGAACGCATGCGGTCGCGCTTCACAGATGGCCCCCTGCCAACCAGCGACAGCGAGCTCCTCACGGCCGACGAGAAGGTGACGCTCGTGCTCGCCATGGTCGACGGTCTGCGCATCCAGGCTCTGCTCGATCCTTCCCGCGACGCCCTTGGCCTGCTCACCACGTTCATGCGACTGGTGGCCGCTCAGCCTCCAGCCGCCGCTTCCTCACTATCGTGAGCTTCTGCCGAAGCGCCGGGCGCCTCGAGGGAGAGCTGCGGCGGTGTGAGCATCACCGCTTCGAGAGGGTGAACTCGCCCACACCGTCGTGGGTGGCGGCCGACTCATCCGCCGACCGCCACCCCTGTCAGCGCGCCACGAGATCCACCTGCTGCGCGTCGAGACCCGCCGCGGTGGCGCGAATGGTGATCGATCCCGGACCGATTGGACGGATGATCGCCAACGCCCGTCCGTCGTAGGTGGTGCGGGTCGCGGCCTTGAAATCCTCGGTCGAGTCCGGCTGCGCGTTCGCGAATCCCGCGAGGACCCCCGGCCCCTCGATCTCCACCGAGACGACGGCAGCGGCGTCGGTCGCCAGGGTTCCTCTGCGGTCGGCGAGCTCGATGGCTATGTACGCGAGATCGGAACCGTCGGCGCGCAGGTCTGCACGATCGGCGGCGAGGGCGAGACGGACGTCGTCTTCGCGAGTGCGCAGGCTGCTGACGCCGACCTCCCGCCCATCTCGGATGGCGACCGCCGTGAGCTCCCCCGGGTGATACTCGGTCTCGAGCCGTGCGATGAAGGCTTTGTGCGCGCCCACCTGAGCACGACCGACCGTGACTCCGTCGCGCCGGAGTACGATCTCCTCCGCGTCGCTGTACACATCGACCACGACCGGGGATCCGGCGGGCACATCCCAGCTCCAGCTGCTGACGACATCATCCCAGGACCAACCACCGATGAACACCTCGCGGCCGTGGTTCTCAGGACGATGAACCGCGATGTACGGCTCGCTCCGCAGCCCCCAGACCGTCTCTCGCCAGAACGAGATGGGGCGCCTGTTTCCGAGGATGTCGATCGTTCCGGACTGGGCGAGAAGCCAAGGGAAGGGCGAGCTCGGCCCCTGCGGCGCATCGGGGTCATCCGCGTAGATCGCTCGGCCGAGACCCGCCTCGCCGATATAGTCCCAGGCCGTCCATGCGAAGTCCCCGATCACGGTCGGGTGCTGCTCGACGAGCGGCCAGATCCTGTCGAGAGCGCGGGGGTAGGTCTCAGACCCGACCACGATCCGGTTGGGGTGCCGCTCCGCATCGATGGCATAGCGAGCTTCGGCGTAGTTGACACCGCTGACATCGAGCTGGGATTGCGCCTCCTCGATCCGCTCGGAGACCAGGTCCGATGCACCGAGAGTGTTCCCCATGTCCTCCATCGAGGCCATGAATGCGTTGACGTTCGTCGAGGAGGTGTCACCGTCACCCGATGCGGCATGTGCGGCAAGGACGTCGATGGCCGAGACCATGCCGTTGATGGCGTTCGTGACGAGCCGGGTGCTGTCGAGCGAGCGGACCTTCTCTGCCAGAGCGCGGCCCCATGTCGACCCGATCGGACTGCCGGTCTCGAAGATCTCGTTGCCGATCGAGTACATGATGACGCTCGGGTGGTTGAAGTCCTTCGCGACCATCGACTCGACATCGCGTTCCCACCACTCGGGGAAGGCGAGAGAGTAGTCGAACGCCGTCTTGGTCTTCGTCCACACGTCGGAGGTCTCGTCCCAGACGAGAAGGCCGTGGCGATCGCAGGCGTCGAGGAACGCGCGGCTGATGCTGTTGTGAGAGCTGCGGATCGCGTTGTAGCCAGCGGCTTTCAGCAGCTCGACGCGGCGTTCTTCTGCGCGCGGGTGTGCGGCGCTGCCGAGCGGCCCGTTGTCGTGATGGATGCACCCCCCGCGGAGCTTCACAGAGCGCCCGTTGATCCGCAGTCCGTGAACGGGGTCGACGGTCACGGAACGGATGCCGAACACCGACTCGTCCTCATCGAGAACCGCGTCCCCCTCGTGAATCCGGGTGCGCGCGACATGCAGGCGAGGATCGTCGACGTCCCACAACACCGGCTCCGCGAGGTAGTGACGCAGGTGCACCGGCGCCGTCGTGCCGGGGAGCAGGGTAAGGGGTGCCGTCTGCACGCTGAGCACATCACCCGAATCGCTGCGGATCTCCGTCTCCACCCGCACGGTGCGGGTATGGCGGGCCTTGTTGACGACCTCGACCGTCGTGACCACGGAAGCGAGGTCGGGGTCGATCACCGGAGTGGTGATCCGCACACCGTCGAGCGGGATGTGCACAGGGGCGGTGGCGACCAGCCAGACGTCGCGATACAAGCCGGCCCCGGTGTACCAGCGGCTGTCTTCGTGGGCGCGGACCTCCACGCTGATCGTGTTCGGCTCGCCGAATCGGAGAAAGGCATCGAGCGCGATGGCGAACCCTGCGTACCCGTTCGGGCGCTGGGCGGCGAAGTCGCCGTTGACGTAGACGACGGCGTCGCGATATGCCCCTTCGATATCGAGGACCACGCTTTTGTCACGCCACTCTGCGGGCACATCGAAGGTCTTGCTGTACTCCAGATGTGCACTGGGGTGATACCCGGTATGGCTTCCGTTGGGGCTGTTCGCCGAACGCGGCAGATCGCGGAGAGCGTCGTGCGGAAGGGTCACCGCCGCCTTGGCAGCCCCGCCGGTGAAGGCGTCGAAGATCGAGCCTTTGGGCCCGACGGTCCAGTCATTGTTGAAGGGTGTGCGGATCATGCCGGTGCTTTCTGATCGTGTGCCAGGGATTGAGAGGGGCGCGTGTCGGTGGTCACCGGACACCCTTGATGAAGCGGACGCTGATCGCCCCGAGGATCACGGCGACGATGGTCACGATGAACAGGGGCTGATAGAGCCCTGTCGCGGCGACGAGCGCCCCGGCGAGGGCAGGGGCGATGACCTGCGGTCCCGCGTTGGCGACGTTCATCACGCCCAGGTCGCGTGCGGAGTTGTTCATGTTCGGCAGAACGCGGGTGATCAGGGCCTGGTCGACTGCGAGGTACACACCGAACGCGACACCGAGGATCCCGCTCGCTACGAACGCGCCGGTCAGCGTGGGAGCCAGGAGATAGACGAGTGCGCCCGGCGCGAAGAGCAGACTCGACAGCGCGACGAACACCCGGACTCGTCCGAATCGGTCCGACAGCCACCCGCCGACGATCGAGAACACCAGCAAGGCGAGGGTGCTCACGCCCTGGACGGCGACGAGAACCGCGGCCGCCTCGGTGACCGTGCCGACGCCGATGTAGTCGGCAAGGATGTAGAGCTGCATGCCGGACATGAAGTTGTAGCCGAAGACGACGAGGAACCGCCCGACGAACGTCCACCAGAAATCCGGTGCGCTGCGGAAGCTGGGGAAACGGGAGGCGGCGCGACGCTCCGCCTTGGATGCACCGGAGACCGCGAGGGGCGGCACGTAATCCTTGGTCGTGAACGCGAAGATGGTTCCGAAGACGAGCATGACGGCGGCGATGCCTATGTATCCGACGAACAGACTCGTCGTGAGGCCGGCGATCGCGATGCCGCCGAAGGCACCGAGGATCGAAGAGGCGCCGACCAGCCCCGACATGGTTCCGCGATTGCGGACGGGCACGCGCTCAGGCAGCACGGCAGTCAGCGCGGCCTGCAACCCGCTGAGGGGCCACATCGCGATCGCCCAGGTGATGGCGAGCACAACCGGGCTGGGGCTGCTGGCCGTCACCAGGAGGGCGATGGTCGCAGCGATGGCGGATCCGAGGATCCAGATGTTGCGACGCCCCAGGAAGCGGCTGCTCGTCTTGTCGGAGAGCAGTCCGAGGAGCGGCTGCGCGACCAGACTCGAGATGGCCCCTGCGCTGATCACGAGACCCAGCACGCCCGCCGCCGCCGTCGTCTCCCCGAGCAGCTCCGCGACCTGCCTGCCCAGCATGACCTGGAGCACTCCGCCCCAGACGACGTTGACGCTGATCAGTGCCAGGGGGTAGATCACCCACAGCCACCGGCTCATCCGCTGCGGGCCTTCGGACGGCTCAAGGAGTGCATCGGGGCTGACGGCAGCACCGGGAACGGTTGCTTCGAAGGGGCCGGTTTCCGGATGGTTGTTGCTGGTCATTGGATCTCCACGTCATTGTGAGCGGCTGCGCTAACGCGTGATCACCGATTGAACACCATCTGATTACGCGCGTCAACTACACTGGTGCAGACAACACCGGAGAGGCCCCGATGACAGTGACCAGCGACGACGTCGCGCGCGCAGCGGGGGTCTCGCGCCCCGCTGTCAGTCAGATCCTCAACGGTCGCGGTCGCTTCTCGCCGGATACCATCCGACGGGTCGAGGAGACCGCCGCGGCCATGAACTATCGCCCATCGGCGGCCGCTCGTACTCTCGCGACAGGCACGAGCGATGTCGTCATCGCCCTGGTCCCGAACACCACCTTCGGCACCAACCTGCAGGACTTCGTCGACTTTCTCACCGAAGAGCTCGCCCGCGCGGGACTGATCCTCGTGCTGCGCTTCGCGAGCTCGCCGGTGGAGCTGCTCGAGCATTTCATCACCACCGTGCGACCGCGCGCCGTCATCGCTCCGTTCGTCGCCCCCACAGCCGCGGAGCGTGAATCCATAGTGGCCGCCGGAATCGCCCTCATTGACCTGCACGCGGAGGACGGTCGTGATGAGAACCACCGCATCGGCCAGCTCCAGGGCGAGTACCTGGCGTCGAGAGGACATCGGCATCTCGTCTACGCGCACCTCCGAGATACCCGCCTCGATGTCTTCGGCGACGCTCGGGAACAGGGACTCGCCGAGTTCTGCCTCGCGCACGGAATCGACGCGCCGACGTCGATCCGGCTTCCGCTCGAGCTCGACGAGGCGGTATCCGTGCTTCGGACCCTGCCTCTCGGAACAGCTATCGCCTGCTATAACGACGATGTGGCCATCGCCCTGCTCGGCGCAGCGCGCGAACTCGGCCGTCGGGTTCCCGAAGACGTCGCGCTGATGGGCATGGACGCGACACAGATCGCAGCTCTTGTGGCGCCGCGAATCACCACGATCAAAGTCGAGGCTGCGCCCGCGATACACACGATGATCCGCGATGTCGTGAGCGGGGTTCTCGGCTCCGTTCCCCCCGCTCACACCGCGGATCCCGCCGTCCTCACCGTGGTGCACGGGGACTCCGCCTGAAACCTCTTGAAACTGCCTCCTAGCCGGACTGGGAAACCGGAACGATGCCCGGCGTCGTTCCGGTGAACAAGCCGCTCGCACGGCGCGCTGCCGCTGCGTTACGGCTACCAGCGGTCGAGACAGAACGAATACCCTGCCTCCCAGTCGTTACCAAGGGATTCAGGCCCTTCGTAGTGGCGGTGATTCTCGTCGCGGGCTCGCTTCGGTGAGAGCAGCTACATCGGCTACGCTGAGCGCGTGCCGGGAGACGGGACGCCGAGGTCCACTCCGGCAATGGTGGACAACGGATGCTGAGGAAGCGCGTCCATCGCCCTCGCGAGCTTGACGACGAGACGCTCCAACTCGGCGCCGTCGTCTGGGGACCAGTCGGATAAGAAAGACGTCTGCTGCGCCTGCACTGCGTCTAAAAGGCGTTGCGCGACGGCTCGGCCATCGCGGGTCAGCGTCACGACGAGGGCCCGCTTGTCCGCAAGGTCCACGACGTGCATCACCAGTCCGTGCCGTTCCAGCCTGGCCACCAGCTTGCTGATGTTCGAGCTTCCGATGCCCAACGCGTCAGCGAGATGCGTAATACTCGCTGCACCCCGGTACATCACCCGATTGACGAGCAGATGATTGCGCCCGGGGCTGTCGTGCGCCGCCGCGTGGGGAAAGATCGCTGCGCCTAGACCTTCGTCATGCCCTCGAACCGAAGGCCGTACCGATCACCGTCAAGATGTATTTGTCTACTCGAGCCAGCCGACGAAGTACTGTCCAGGCCGAAACGGTGCCGCCGACAACATCGGGAAACTGCCTCCCGCGCGCATGAAGACATTCTCGACCATGCGCTGTCAGAGCGCCCGACAAGAAGTTCATTGAATGAATATTGATCCTCCGCCTGTGCATGGCCTCGAAGTACAGTGACGATAATCGTCAAAGCGAAAGCGAGGATGCTTTGTTCCCAGAACGTCTTATCGAAACCGAGACTCTGCGCCCCACGGCCGAAGGTTTCACTACCGCGGTGCGCCTGCCCTGGTATCGCGCGCTGCCCCTGTCTTGCGTGGAGAGAATGGACGTATCGGTCGATGGCCGTTCAGTACCGCAGGCGGAGGTCACCCTGACTGTGGGGGGGCAACGGACCGTACACGCTGTCGGAGATGGCGACATTGACGGACATGTACTGGTACGTGCTCGACTCCGCACAGCTTGAAGTGCGCTCTGAAGCCGCCACGGGCCCCGGGTCGCACGAGATTACTCTTGGCTTCGGCCTGTATATCCCGTATCTGCCGGTGAACGGTAACCCCCTCGTAAATCTCGATAGTGGGACCGCGACCTTGGAGGTCTCAGCATGACGACGAACACCGCCCTGCCTCAACTGGGCACGACGATCTATAGCCTCACTCGAGAGTTTCACGGGCGAAAGATCGGCTTTGAGGAGATCGTTCGTCGGGTGGGTGAGCTGGGTCTCGGGCCTGGCTTGGAAGTGGTGGGTTTCCAGAGTTTCCGCAACTGGCCGCACATCACCGAGGAGCAGGTGAGCGATTTCCGAAAGCTCCTCGACGTGACGGGCTTGGTGCCGGCGGCGATCGGTGCTAACGCCGATGCGGGCATTCGCCGCGATCGTCTTCTCACACCGGATGAACTGGTGGCATATATGGAGCCGCAGATCATGGCTGCTCGTCGGTTGGGTTTCCCCGTCGTGCGCGTGCAGTATTCACTTACTCCCGACGACATGGAGCGCCTGCTTCCCCTGGCGGAGCGAGAGAACGTGAAGTTGGGGCTGGAGATCCACGCACATCACTCGCCGCGGCATCCGATCATGGTCGCGCTTCGCGAGCGTTTCGAGAAGCTGGGCTCTCCATACCTGGGATTCATCCCGGACTGGGGCAGTTCGATGACGCAGATTCCTCCTAGCCGCATCGAAGCGGCGAGGAAGATCGGTCTCCCCGATCGGTACCTTGAGCGAATCAGTGAAGCCTGGCAGGCTCAGCACAAGCTCGGCCCGATTCTCGATGATTCCGTGCTGCCGTCGATGTACGAGACGGTGTACCGGATCGTCGAGGAGGAAGGAGTCGGGTCGGTCGGCCAGCCTCTCGCCCGCAACTCGATCGGGCTGTTCGGCCACGCAGATCCCTCCGACTGGGCGCTCGTCGCACCATGGACCGTGCATATGCATGGCAAGTTCTACGACATTGACGAGAACGGCGACGAGCCTGCCGTCCCGGTCAAGGAAATCCTTCGCGTCTTCGTGGAAGCCGGGTACGAGGGCTTCATCTCCAGCGAGTGGGAGGGTTGGCACTGGAATCTGGAATCTGATCCGTGGGACATGATCGCCAGGCAACATGCGTTGGAGAAGCGAGTTCTCGCGGAGTTGGATGCGGAGCGATCGGCATGACCCGGTGACCGATGTTTCTGCCAAATGGATTTCGTCGGCTCCGAAGAACGTCGACATTCTGATCATCGGGTCGGGTCCCATCGGGGCTACGTTCGCCCGTGAGATCCGGAGACAGGCTCCCGATCGCTCGATTCTTATGGTGGAGGCAGGACCACAACTTACGGCTGTCCCCGGAGAGAATGTCCGCAATCTCGAAACTGGCAGGCGGCTTGAGGCTCAGCATCGGGCAACGATCTGGACGGGGCAAGCGACCTCGGACACGGGGCGCATCGATGGCCGGATCGCGGCCAGACCAGGGACGTTCCTGCTCGGTGACGGTGAAGTGCTGGAAGACGATCAGACCGGCATGCCTGCAGCGGCAGTCGCGGCGAACGTCGGCGGAATGGGTGCGCACTGGACCTGCGCATGCCCACGTCCAGGTGGATCTGAGCGAATACCCTTTCTAGAAGACGTTTTCGACGATGCGTTCGACCACGCATGCGAACTGCTCGGCGTCACCCAGACCGCGTTCCCACAAAACGAGGTCCAGAGTTGGCTTCAAAGCCGACTATCGGCGATCTTCGATCAGGGACGCTGAAGCGCCCCAGGTTTGATGCCGCATCCTTTTGAGTTGGAAGGATGTATGTCATGCCGAAGAAGATCGATCCCGCGCTCCGTGATCGGGCGGTGCGGCTGGTGCGAGAGCACCGGTCGGAGTATCCCTCGCTGACGGCCGCGTCGGCGGCTGTTGCCCGCCAGGTCGGAGTCGGAAACGAGTCCGTGCGCCGGTGGGTGCTGCAAGCCGACATCGACGACGGCACCCGCGAAGGGGTCACCAGTGCGGAGCATGCGGAGATCAAGCGGCTCAAGGCCGAGAACAGTCGCCTGCGGGAAGACGTCGCGATTCTGCGCGCGGCGACGACTTTCTTCGCGGGGGAACTCGACCCCCGCAACCGTTGATGCTGGGCTTTATCGACACGATGAGAGCTGAGGGGCACGCGGTCGAGTCGATCATCCGGGTCCTGCGTGAGCAGGGCGTGAAGATCGCCGCGCGCACCTATCGAGCCCACCGGCAAGGCGCCGTCGCGTCGCGGACGATCACGGACGCGCAGGTTCAGGATGCGGTCCGTTCGGCAGCGTGGACCGTTGTCGAACGCAACGGGACGATGCGTCGCGTGCTGACGCCCGAGGGTCTCTACGGGCGGCGGAAGATGACCGCTCTCATCCGCCGCACCTCGATCCCTGACGCGTCGCGCGGCGCGGTTGACCGGGCCATGCGAGCCCTCGGGCTGTCGGGTATTCGCCGCGACAAGGGTGTGCGCACCACGATCCCCGCCAAGGACGGGGTCCGTGCCGGAGACCTGCTGAACCGGGACTTCACGGCGCCACGGCCGGATCACACCTGGGTGATGGACTTCACGTATTGCCGTACCTGGGCCGGGTGGGTCTATGTCGCGTTCATCGTCGATGTCTACGCGCAACGCATCGTGGCCTGGCACGCGCAGACGACAAAGCACGTCGAACTCGTGATGATTCCGCTGCGAATGGCCCTCTGGCAACGAGCGCGTGACGGCCACCCGATCCAGCCCCAGCAGCTCCGGGCGCATTCGGACGCTGGATCTCAATACGTCTCGCTCGCCTACACCGAGAAGCTCGCGCTCGATGGCATCGCTCCGTCGATCGGGTCCGTCGGCGACGCGTTTGATAACGCGCTGATGGAGACGATCAATGGGCTCTTCAAGGCCGAGTGCATCCGCACGACCGTGTTCCACGACGGGCCGTACAAGACCATCGGTGACGTCGAGTTCGCGACCGCAGGCTGGGTCGACTGGTACAACACTCGTAGGCTTCACTCGAGCCTCGGCTACGTCCCGCCCGCCGAGTTCGAGCAAGCCCACTACGCAGCCCTCAACCGAGAGCCGCAACCCGCATAGGAGCGGCAGAGAACCTGGGGCGCTTCAACCCGCATAGGAGCGGCAGAGAACCTGGGGCGCTTCACATGAGTTTGGGGACGCTGAGCGACCGCTTGCCTGCATCACTCTTCAGATCCGTATAGTCTCCCGTGTTGGCATTCAGCTGACGGCGCACATGCAAGGTCGCGCTCCCCTCCTCGTGCCATTCGATGTCGCGACGTTGCAGCCCCAGACATTCCCCACGACGCAGTTGACACCATGCGGCGAGCAACACCATAACCGCCCATCGTGCCGGCAACGCGTCGTACAGTTTCTCGACCTGCTCTGGAGTTACAACATCCTCACTCTCGTCGTAGTTGGCGTCGTGTCGTACCGGCTCCTGCCGTGGGATCGAGATGTTCGGCGCCGCCGGAATGATGCCCTCCCTCGCTGCCTGCCTCAGGATCATCATGAGCACGATCAAGACAGGTCGTGTTATGCCGTTGAACTTCGACTTCGGGTTGAGCGGCGACGGAATCTTGTCCAGTCGGTCGGTCATCAGGCGAATCCGCGCCTCATCGATCTGACGGATCGGAGTGTCTTCAAACTCTGGGACGAGGTAGCCCGCGACCTTGCTCTTGTACGAGCGAACGGTGCCGACCGCACGCTTCTTACCACTGCGGTTCGGCTGCGTTCGTATTATCCGAAGCCAGCGTTCCGAGTACTCGGAGAAACCGATCGAGCGTGCTTCCTCTGCTGCAACTTCTGCTCGGCGACGCACCGCGACAGCTGTAGGTGGCTCCCAGTCCGCCCGTGCGATCTTGGTCTGCACACCCGCGAGCCAGGTACGAGCGTCGGTCTTCGTGAGGAACGTGAGCGACCTATCGTCCTCGGTCCGGGCGGTGTAAGTCTCTCCGTCCGGACCCGGATAACGGGCTTGCCAACGCCCGGAGGGAAGCTTCCGCAGACTCCCCCATGACTCGCGTTTGGACGGCGCCGAGGTCTTGCGAGTGATGGTGCTCATCGTGTCCTCCAGTGGTCTCGAATGGACTCACACGGACCGTCGTGCCATTGCGTGCCACTATGCCGATCGGTTTCCCTGAAACTGATCGCTATCTGGCCTTTTGATCTCCCAGCATTGCTTCCTCTGGCACGCAATGGCACGACATCGATGGCACGCTGCTGCCCAACTACCGAAGGCGAACCATCCCGTGCTTGCTTGCAAGGTGCACGCGTGCCACCCACGTGCCATTCCGAACGACTACTGTTGTCCATTTCTGTCCTCCTCTGTTCATCGGGAGAAGACACAGAAAGAGGCCCGGATCCGCAGAAACCTGCAGATCCGGGCCTCCCGTCAGTCCTCGCGGGACCTGGGCTGAGTCAGTGACTCAGAAGTCCCAGTCGTCGTCTTCCGTCGCCACGGCCTTGCCGATGACGTAGCTGGATCCGGAACCCGAGAAGAAGTCGTGGTTCTCGTCGGCGTTCGGCGAGAGCGACGACA
>DWXU01000026.1:0-7208 GCA_019119065.1 Candidatus Microbacterium pullistercoris
TTTTCCGCCACAAGGCGGGAAGGCGCTAGCGACTGCCAAGCGATCGCAACTGCAACTGCAAAGCGGAGCGGAGCGAAGCGGGTGACCTGGCGGTCCCGCTGGCAACGGCCCTGCGGAAAGACACCCACGACCGCGGAGCGGAGCGGGTGACCTGGCGGCGCCGCTGGCATCGGGCCTGGCGGGAGGATCCGCCCCGCGGATCCGGGGGACTGCGGCGCCGCCAGGTCACCCGCGCAGCGGCAGCGGCGGCGAAATCTAGGCCCCGAGCCGCTTAAGGGCCGTCTGCACGACGGCGGCCGTGCGACCGAGCGACTCGGCGAAGCGTGTGGCCGGCTCTGGCAACGGCGCGTAGATCGACTGCGCGGCCTGCGTCGCGAGCTCTCCCTCGTCGACGAAAAACGGCATGAGCCAGTCGTCGACCTCCTCGAGAGGAACGGGGTCGATGCTGTAGAACCGGTGCTGGCCCTCTTCTCGCACCGTGACGAGCCCCGCCTCGCGCAGCACCTTGAGGTGCTTCGACACCGTGGGCTGACTGACGGTGAGCTCAGCGACGAGCTGCGAGACGCTCGTACCGCCGTCCGAATCCTGATCGCGACGCTGCAGAACGCGCAGGATCTCGCGCCGGGTCCCGTCGGCAATCACGTCGAAGATGTCGGCCATAACGCTCAGCGTATGCCATGGCATCGATATGCGGCATGCCGCGAGCGCGTCGGAGATACGATGTTCGCTGTTCGTCTCGGACGAGGAGAGGCGGTCGGCCGATGTCCGGCAGGCAGTATGCCCGCGGTGATGCCTGGCCGCGGCGCGTCGCGCGGCGGCTCGGGCAGTGGTTTCGCGCGTTCACGACGCACTCGCCGTCGCGCTTCGCGATCGTCGTCTTCGCCAGCCTCGTCCTCGTGACGACGGCGCTGCTCTCCCTGCCCATCGCATCGGCCGACCGCACGGTCACGCCGCTCGCTGACGCCGTCTTCACCGCGGTCTCGGCCGTGTGCGTGACGGGCCTGACGAGCGTCGACATGACGAGCCACTGGTCGCACTTCGGCGAGGCGGTCATCTACGGCGCGGTCAACGTCGGGGGGATGGGTGCGCTCACGCTCGCCTCCATGCTCGGATTGATCATCTCGAAGCGCATGGGGCTACGCGCGAAGCTCATCGCCGCTGGCGACACGAATCCGCTGCGCGCGCACGGCGGCGCGGTGAACGAATCGCAGACGGTCCGCCTCGGCGAGGTCGGATTGCTGCTGCGCACGGTGGCGCTGTCGACCGTGATCATCGAGGTCGTCGTCGGGCTCCTGATCTATCCGTCGATGCTGCAGAAGTTCGGCTGGGCCGCGGCCCTGTGGGAAGCACCGATGTACGCCGCGATGGCGTTCACCAATACGGGCTTCACCCTCAACGAGGGGGGCATCGGCATCTTCGCCGACGACTACTTCTTCATGACGGTCATCATGATCACCGCGTTCATCGGCAGCGTCGGTTTCCCCGTGCTGTTCGCCCTGTCCCGCCACCTTGTGACGCCCGGCAGGGCGGCACTCCTGAGGCCGTCGACCTGGTCGCTCCACGTGAAGCTCACGCTGATCACCTCCGGGCTGCTGCTCGTCGGCGGCGCGGTCTCGTTCCTCGCGCTCGAGTACGACAATCCGCACACGTTCGGCCAGCTCGACGTCACCGACACGATCTTCCAATCCTTCTTCCTGTCGACGATGACGCGCTCGGGCGGCATGACGTTCATCGATCCGGGCGAGCTGTACGGATCCGGGATGGTCGTCGGCTCGATGCTGATGTTCGTCGGGGGCGGATCCGCGTCGACTGCAGGCGGGATCAAGGTCACGACGCTCGCGGTCCTCGCGCTCGCGGTGTGGTCAGAGGCGCGCGGACGCCAGTCGGTGCAGGCGTTCGGACGGCGCATCCCCTCGGACGTGCAGCGCGTCGCGGTCGCCGTCCTCGCCTGGGGCGCGACGATCTGCGCGGTCGCGACGATCGTCATCGCGCAGATCACGCACGCGCCGATCGCCGAGGTGCTGTTCGACGTCATCTCGGCGTTCGGAACGGTCGGCCTGTCGACCGGGCTGACCGAGGCGCTTCCGGATCACGCGCTCTACGTGATGGGGATCACCATCTTCATGGGGCGCGTTGGTACAGTCACTCTGGCCGCGGCGGTTGCCGCGACCTCCCGAACGCAGCACTACGCACTGCCCGTCGAAAGGCCGATCGTTGGTTGAACGGATCCACGGCGACTCCCCGGTCCTGGTCATCGGTCTCGGACGATACGGTGCGGCGTGCGCGGGTGAGCTCGATCGACTCGACCGCGACGTGCTCGCCGTCGACGCCGACCTCGCGCTCGTCCAGAAGTGGTCCGAGCGCGTCACCCACGCGGTGCAGGCCGATGCGCGCAATCTGGAAGCGCTCCAGCAGATCGGCGCACAGGACTTCGACGTCGCCGTCGTGGCCACGGGGTCGTCGATCGAGGCGTCCGTGCTCATCACCGCGAACCTCGTCGACCTGAAGGTGCCGCAGATCTGGGCCAAGGCGACAAGCCAGTCGCACGGCAAGATCCTCTCCCGCGTCGGCGCGAATCATGTGATCTATCCCGAGCGCGAAGCCGGGGAGCGCGTGGCGCACCTCGTCAGCGGCCAGATGCTCGACTTCATCCGCTTCGACGACGACTTCGTGCTCGCAAAGATGTTCCCGCCGAAGTTCATCCGCGGCGTGAGCCTCGCCGACTCGGGAGTACGGACGAAGTACAACGTGACCGTCGTCGGCGTGAAGTCACCCGCGCGCGCGTTCCACTACGCCGAACCGACGACCGTCGTGACCAATCACGATCTCATCATCGTCTCCGGCACGAACGCCGACATCGAGCGGTTCGCCGCGCTCGACCGCTGAGGTCAGCCCTCTTCGGCCAGTTCCTTGGCGCGTGCGTAGGCGGCATCCGTCGCCCGGCGGAACAGCTCGTCGAGCCCCGCTGCCTGGAACACCTCGACTGCGCGTTCCGTTGTGCCCTTCGGGCTCGTCACGCGGCGACGCAGCTCGGCGGGAGGAAGATCCTCCGCCTCGAGGAGCGCCGTCGCCCCGGTGAAGGTGCCCGCCGCGATCGCGAGTGCTGTCTCGTCATCGAAACCGCGGTGCTTCGCCGCTTCCACGAGTTTCTCGATCAGCAGGAAGACATAGGCGGGCCCGGATCCGGAGATCGTCGAGATCGCGTCGATGCCGTCGTCCCCGTCGACCTCCACCACTGTTCCCACCGTCTCGAAGAGCTGTCGCACGAGGGCGATGTCCTCGTGCGACGCGCTCGTGCCGCCGGCGATCCCGGTCACGCCCCGACCCACGGTGGACGGTGTATTCGGCATGGACCGCACGACAGCGACCTCGCCGAGCCGCTCTTCGAACTGTGCGAGCGTGATCCCCGCCGCGAGGCTGACGACGATCACGTCGTCTCGCAGATGCGGGGAGAGGTCGGCGAGGAGGTCGGCGACCATGGCCGGCTTCACTCCGACGACGACGATGCGCGCGTCGGCCACGGCTCTGACGTTGCCGTCCGGCGTGTCCTCGAGAGCGATGCTCGTCACCCCCTCGAGACGCGCGAGATCCTCGGCCTTCGCCGCGGTGCGGTTCGTGACGGTGATGCCGCCATCGATCTCGAGGCCGCTCGCGACGATGCCGCGCAGGATCGCACCCCCCATGGATCCGGCTCCGACGAACGCGATTGCGGGAAGTGGGTGGGCCATACCTCCCACGGTACCTCCGCCCCTTACACTCGGTGGCATGAGTGCACATGGGGGCGGCAAGGCCATACTCGCGGCGTTCATCGCGAACATGGGGATCGCCCTCGCCAAGTTCATCGGCTGGCTGCTGTCGGGGTCGGCCTCCCTTCTCGCGGAGGCGGTTCACTCGCTGGCCGACTCGGGCAACCAGGTCCTGCTGTACGTGGGCGGCCGCGTGTCGCGACGCGAAGCCGACCGCGAGCATCCGTTCGGCTACGGACGCGAGCGTTACGTCTACGCCTTCGTGGTGGGCATCATCCTCTTCTCGGTCGGCGGTCTCTTCTCGATCTATGAGGGCGTCAACAAGCTCGTACACCCTCACGAGTTGAACGAGCGATGGTGGTGGCTGCCCATTGTGATCCTCGTGTTCGGCATCGTGCTCGAGCTCTATTCGCTGCGCACGGCCATCAAGGAAGCGAATGAGGTCCGCGAGCGCGGCCAGTCGTGGTGGGAGTTCATCCGCCGTTCGCGTTCGCCCGAGCTGCCCGTGCTCCTGCTCGAGGACACCGGCGCGCTGCTCGGACTCGTCTTCGCCCTCACGGGTGTCTCGCTCACGGTCGTCACCGGGGATCCGATGTACGACGCCGCGGGCACCCTCGCGATCGGCGTCCTGCTCATCGTCATCGCGATCGTCATCGGCATCGAGATGAAGAGCCTCCTCGTCGGCGAGGGCGCCACGAAGACGCAGCTGCACGCGATCATCGCCGCAATCGAGACGGGTGCCGAACCCCCGAAGGTCATCCACATCAAGACGCTCTACGTCGGCCCGGAAGAACTGATGGTGGCGGCGAAGATCGGCCTCGCGGCGGACAAGCCGCTGGGGGCCGCCGCGCGCGACATCGACGAGATCGAACAGCGCGTGCGCACCGCCGTGCCGCACGCCCGGATCATCTATCTCGAGCCCGATGTCTACCGCGAGGTGAGCGGAGAGAAGCCGAGCACGGAGGCATTCGTCTTCCCATCGAGCGATTAGTGCCACGATGGACACATGACCACTCCGGAGTTCTGCGTCTTCACCGAGCCCCAGCAGGGCGCTTCGTACGACACCCAGCTCGCGTTCGCCCAGCAGGCGGAGGCGAGCGGCTTCGACGGGTTCTTCCGCTCGGACCACTACCTCGCGATGGGCGACTTCTTCAGCGGTGAGCCCGGACCGACGGATGCGTGGACGACGCTCGCCGGTCTCGCGCGCGAGACGACGTCGCTGCGCCTCGGCACGCTCGTGTCGAGCGTGACCTACCGATCCCCCGGCGTGCTCGCGATCCAGGTCGCGCAGGTCGACCAGATGTCGGGCGGTCGCGTGGAGCTCGGCCTCGGCACGGGCTGGTTCGAGGCGGAGCACGCGGCCTACGGGATCCCGTTCCCGCGCCGCCGGTTCGACCTCCTCGAAGAGCAGCTCGAGGTCGTCACCGGACTGTGGGGCGCCCCGGCGGGCGAGACGTTCTCCTACGACGGATCCCACTATCAACTCACGGACTCGCCCGCGCTGCCCAAGCCGGTCCAGAATCCGCTGCCGGTGATCGTCGGCGGCGCGGGCCTCAAGCGCACCCCGAGCCTCGCCGCGCGTTTCGCTGCCGAACACAACCTCGCGTTCCAGCCGGAGGACGTCGTCGTCGACCGCTGGGCGCGCGGCCGCGCCGCGTGCGAGGAGATCGGCCGCGACCCGGCGACGCTGCGGCAGACCGTGGCGCTGACGACGCTCGCGGGCGCGACCGAGGCCGACGTCGCTCGCCGGGCGGCGGCCACGGGCGTCGCGCTCGACGATTTCCGCACCGGGCACACGTTCTGCGGATCCGCGCAGGAGATCGTCGACCGCGCGGGCCGGCTCATCGAGCTGGGCGCGAGCCGGATCTACTTCCAGATGATCGATATGACCGACCTCGACCACGTCGCGTTCCTCGGCGAAGAGGTGCTGACTCAGCTGCGCTAGGGTGCGTCGCTAAACCTGGAGCCGGCGCGAGCGGAAGAACGTCTCGAGCCTCGATCGCGCGTCGGCCTCGAGTACGCCGCCGATCACCTCGGCGCGCACCGGAAGGCGGCGATCGCGCACGACGTCGTAGAGGGATCCGGCAGCGCCGGCCTTGTCGTCCCATGCACCGAACACCAGGCGCGCGATGTGCGCCTGGAGAAGCGTGCCGGCGCACATGAGGCACGGCTCGAGCGTGACGACGAGCGTGCAGCCGTCGAGGTTCCAGCTCCCGAGGGTCCGAGCCGCCTCCCGCATCGCGACGACTTCCGCGTGGGCGCTCGGGTCGGTCGTCTCCTCGCGGCGGTTGCGACCGGATCCGATGACGGCGCCATCGGGGTCGACGACAACGGCGCCGACCGGCACTTCCCCGGCCGCGCCCGCCTCATCCGCAAGCGCGAGCGCGCGGCGCATGTGGGCGACGAGCTCGGGCGGGGCGTTCACGTGCCTCAGCGTACGCGCGATCCGGAGGAACTTCGCGCCCGCGGCACGTACGCTGATCACATGCGCGTGCACATTGCCGACCATCCGCTGATCACTCACAAGCTGACCGTCCTTCGCGACGCGACGACTCCCTCGCCGATGTTCCGTCAGCTCACGGAGGAGCTGATGACGCTGCTCGCCTACGAGGCCACGCGCGGCGTGCGCGTCGAGGAGTGCGAGGTCACCACGCCCGTCACGACGACGAAGGGCGTGAAGATCGCCGACCCGAAGCCGCTGGTTGTGCCGATCCTGCGCGCCGGGCTCGGCATGCTCGAGGGCATGACGAAGCTCATCCCGACGGCGGAGGTCGGGTTCCTCGGCCTGGTCCGTGATGAGGAGACGCTCAAGCCGACGACGTACGCGGAAAGGCTGCCTGACGACCTGGCGGGGCGGCAGTGCTTCGCGCTCGACCCCATGCTCGCGACCGGTGGCTCCCTCGCGGCCGCGATCACCTACCTCTTCGACCGCGGCGCGACGGAGGTCACCGCGGTGTGTCTGCTCGGTACGCCGGAGGGCGTGCATGCCATCGAGAGCCTCGTGGGGGACCGCGACGTGACGCTCGTGCTCGGCGCACTCGACGAGCGCCTCGACCAGAAGGGCTTCATCGTTCCCGGGCTCGGCGACGCCGGAGACCGCCTCTACGGCACGACGGTATAGCCGCCGCGCGCACGCGTCAGCCGCACGAACGCGCTGAGCCGTGCGACCGCGTCGCCTCGGTGGGGCAGATCGTCGATGAGCCCTGGACTGAACACGAGATACGCCGCGACCTTTGCGCGGCTGATGCCGACGTTGAGGCGGTTCTCGAGCAGGAGGAACTCCGGACCGCGCGGCGCGTCCCGTCCGGAGGACGCCGCGAGGGTGAGGATCGCGATGGCGGCTTCCTGCCCTTGGAATCGGTCGACGGTGCCGACGCGCACGTCGGCGAACCCGGCCTCGATGAGCGCCTGTTCAACGAGTCTCTGCTGAGCGTTGTAGGGAGCGACGACGATCACGTCGGC
>DWXU01000027.1:0-10069 GCA_019119065.1 Candidatus Microbacterium pullistercoris
TTCGTCGCGGCGGGCCTGCGCGTGCCCGAAGACATCGCCATCATCGGCTACGACGACATCGATGTCGCGAAGGACTGGATCGTGCCGATGTCGACGATCCGTCAGCCGATCGACGAGCTCGGGACGATCGCCGCGCGCCTCATGATCGACCACTCCTCCGGGGATCCGGATCACGTGCACGAGCAGGTCGTGCTGCGACCGGAGCTCGTCGCCCGCCGCTCGACCGGGGGCTGAGGGCGCGGCCCGATACGCTCGAGACCATGTCCATGACGAGTTCCGTCCGCGGTGAGCAGCGGCGCACGCTGCTGACCGAGATGCTGGAACGCGACGGCAGCGTTGCGCTCGCGGCCGCCGCGGCCGAGCTCGATGTGTCGGAGATGACGATCCGTCGCGACCTCGCGGATCTCGAGGCGGCGGGCCTCGCGCGGCGGGTGCGCGGTGGCGCGACCCGGGTGGTCGGCCCGCGGTCGTTCCGGGATCGCAGCGCGCAGCGGCGCTCCGCGAAGGCGCGCATCGCGCAGAAGGCCCTCGCGCTCGTGCCGGAGGCGGGAGCCATCGCGATCGACGCGTCCACGACGGCCGGGGCGCTCGGATCCGTTTTGACCAAGCACTCGTCGCTCACGGTCGTGACGAATTCGTGGGACAACGTCCACTCGGTGCGCCGCGCGGGCGTGGGGCGCGCGATCCTAACCGGTGGCGAGATGGACGACCTGACCGACAGCCTCGTCGGTCCGATCGCGTGCCGTTCCGCCGGATCCTACGGGTATCGCACGGTCTTCGCGGGCGCGAACGGCGTCGACGCGTCGTTCGGGGCGAGCGACGTCTCGCCCGAGGAGGCGCAGGTGAAGGTCGAGTTCGCGCGCGCTGCTGATGACGTGGTGCTGCTCGCCGACTCGACGAAACTCGGCAGCCGGGACCTCGCGCGCAGCTTCGCGTGGGACGAGGTGTCCGTCCTCGTCACCGAGCTGGATCCGACCGACGAGCGCCTCGACGAGCTGCGCTCGCGCGTCGAGCTGCGGTAAGGATCCGCCGCCCCGCTCGGGCGAGACCTCTTGCGCGAAACGTTATGTAATGTGAGAATTACAAGAAGTAACATTCTTCCGTCACCCTCCGCGTAAGGATCCCCATGACGAACCCTGCCGTCGCAGACCTGATCGCCCGCTCGAATCGACTCGGCGCCGATCCGAAGAACACGAACTACGCGGGCGGCAACACGTCCGCGAAGGGCACGGAGACCGACCCCGTTACAGGCGAGCCGGTCGTGCTGATGTGGGTCAAGGGGTCCGGCGGTGACCTCGGCACGCTGACCGAGTCGGGCCTCGCCGCACTGCGCCTCGACCGCATGCACTCGCTCGTGAACGTCTACCCGGGCATCGACCGCGAGGACGAGATGGTCGCCGCGTTCGACTACTGCCTGCACGGCAAGGGCGGTGCGGCCCCGTCGATCGACACCGCCATGCACGGCCTCGTCGACGCACCGCACGTCGACCACCTCCACCCGGACAGCGGCATCGCGATCGCGACCGCCGTCGACGGCGAGGAGCTCACGAAGAAGATCTTCGGCGACAAGGTCGTGTGGGTGCCGTGGCGTCGTCCGGGCTTCCAGCTCGGTCTCGACATCGCCGAGATCAAGGCGCAGAACCCGCAGGCGGTCGGCACGATCCTCGGCGGACACGGCATCACCGCTTGGGGCGACACCTCCGACGAGTGCGAGCGGAACTCGCTGTGGATGATCGAGCAGGCGCAGGCCTACATCGACGAGCACGGTGCCGCGGATCCGTTCGGCGCCGTCCGCCCCGGCTATGAGGCGCTGCCCGAGGCCGAGCGTCGCGCGAAGGCCGCCGCGCTCGCGGCGACGATCCGGGGCATCGCCTCGCACGACGCCCCGATGGTCGGTCACTTCACCGACGTCGACGTCGTCACCGACTTCCTCGCGGGTGAGAAGGCCCCGGCGCTCGCCGAGCTCGGCACGAGCTGCCCCGACCACTTCCTCCGCACCAAGGTGAAGCCGCTCATCCTCGACCTGCCGGCCGATGCGTCGGTCGAGGACTCGATCGCGCGCCTCAAGGAGCTGCACGAGGCCTACCGCGCCGACTACGCGGCGTACTACGAGCGCTACGCGACCGAGGACAGCCCGGCGATGCGTGGTGCGGATCCCCTCATCGTGCTCGTGCCCGGCGTCGGCATGTTCAGCTATGGCAAGAACAAGCAGACCGCGCGCGTGGCCGGCGAGTTCTACGTCAACGCGATCAACGTGATGCGCGGCGCCGAGGCGCTGTCGACCTACGCCCCGATCGATGAGTCGGAGAAGTTCCGCATCGAGTACTGGGCGCTCGAAGAGGCCAAGTTGCAGCGTCTGCCGAAGCCGAAGAGCCACCAGGGCCGCATCGCGCTCGTCACGGGTGCCGCCAGCGGCATCGGCAAGGCCATCGCCACCCGCCTCGCTGCTGAGGGCGCGTGCGTCGTCATCGCCGATCTCGACCTCGAGAAGGCGCAGGCCGCCGCCGCCGAGCTCGGCAGCACCGACGTCGCGATTGGCGTCGCAGCGAACGTCGCCGACGAGGTCGCGGTGCAGCGTGCGATCGATGAGGCGCTCCTCGCGTTCGGCGGGCTCGACCTCGTCGTCAACAACGCTGGACTGTCGCTGTCGAAGCCGCTGCTCGAGACCACCGAGAAGGATTGGGACCTGCAGCACGACGTGATGGCGAAGGGCTCCTTCCTGGTGTCCAAGGCCGCCGCGAAGGCGCTCATCGAGCAGCAGCTCGGTGGCGACATCATCTACATCTCGTCGAAGAACTCCGTCTTCGCCGGTCCGAACAACATCGCCTATTCCGCGACCAAGGCCGATCAGGCCCACCAGGTGCGCCTGCTGGCGGTCGAGCTCGGCGAACACGGCGTGCGCGTGAACGGCATCAACCCCGACGGCGTCGTGCGCGGATCCGGGATCTTCGCCGGCGGTTGGGGTGCCAACCGTGCCAAGACGTACGGCATCGACGAGGCGGAGCTCGGTCAGTACTACGCGAACCGCACGATCCTCAAGCGCGAGGTCGTGCCGGAGAACGTCGCCGACGCCGTCTACGTGCTCACGGGCCCCGAGCTCAGCCGCACGACCGGCCTGCACATTCCGGTCGACTCCGGCGTCGCGCAGGCGTTCGTCCGGTAGCGGAGGCGCATGAGTACGGCAAGATCGACTCGACCCGTGCTCGTGACGCGTCTGATGGCGCCACACCATTGAAGCTGCCGTACTTCTGCACCAGGAGACACTATGAAATCAGTCGCCGCCGTTGACCTCGGCGCCACGAGCGGCCGCGTGATCGTGGGCCGCTTCGACCGGGGATCCATCCAGATGGAGACGGTCGGGCGCTTCGCGAACGACCCCGTGCAGACCCCCGGCGGCATGCACTGGGATCTGACGGCGCTCACGCGCGGCGTCACGGATGGCCTGCGGGAGGCATTCCGCGCCGCCGACGACATCGCGTCGATCGGCGTCGACTCCTGGGCGGTCGACTACGCCCTGCTACGCGGTGACCGCATGCTCGGCACGCCGTTCCACTACCGCGACGACCGCACGGCGGGCGGCGTGGAGCGGGTGCACGGCGTCGCGCCGTTCGCCGAGCTCTACCGCCGCAACGGGCTGCAGTTCCTGCCGTTCAACACCCTCTACCAGCTCGCGTGCGAGGAGGGCGTCCTCGACGCCGCCGACAGCATGCTCCTGATGCCGGATCTGTTCGGCTGGCTGCTGACGGGGGAGAAGGTCGCCGAACGCACGAACGCGTCGACGACCGGTCTGCTCGACGTGACGACGCAGCAGTGGGACATCGAGCTCGCGAGCCGCCTCGGCGTGCCCACGCGGATCCTGCCACGCCTCGTCGACCCGGGCGACCCCGTCGGATCCTTCCTCCCGCACGTCACGCGCGAGCTGGGCGGATCCGCGCCGGTCGTCGCCGTCGGCTCCCACGACACGGCCTCGGCCGTCGTCGCGGTGCCGATGAAGGCCGACCAGGCGGCGTACATCTCGTGCGGCACGTGGGGGCTCGTGGGCGTCGAGACGACGAGCCCCGTGCTCACCGACGCGGCGCGCGAGGCGAACTTTACGAACGAGGGCGGCGTCGACTCGCGCACGCGGTTCCTGCACAACGTGATGGGGCTGTGGCTGCTGAGCGAGACGATCCGCGAGTGGGAGCGGGAGTCGGAAGAGAAGATCGACCTGCCCGCGCTGCTCGCGGAGGCCGCACGGGTCGAGGGACCCGTCGGCATCTTCGACGCGAACGATCCCGTCTTCATGCCCCCGGGCGACATGCCGCGCCGGATCCGCACGTGGCTCGCCGAGCACGACCAGCCCGTGCCGGCCACCCGCGCCGAGTTCGCCCGGTCGATCGTCGAGAGCCTCGCGGAGGCCTTCGCGTCGGCCGTGCGCACCGCCGCGGAACTGTCGGGCATCGATGTGCGCACGATCCACATCGTCGGCGGCGGATCGCTCAACCAGCTGCTCTGCCAGCTGACGGCCGACCGTTCGGGGATCCCCGTCGAGGCCGGCCCCGTGGAGGCCACCGCGATCGGCAACCTCCTCGTGCAGGCCCGCAGCGCCGGGTTCATCTCGGGCGACCTCGACGCCATGCGCGCGGTCGTCGCCGAGGCGTTCCGCCCGGCGCGCTACGCCCCCACCCCGTGAATGGGTCGCCAGAGATGGTCGTTATTCGGCCCGCACAGCGACCATCTCTGGCGACCCACGCTTGAGGGTCGCCAGACTTTGCAGCTACGCGACGCGCAGACCTGCAAACTCTGGCGACCCGCTGGGTGGGCCGGTAGCGTCGTTCCGAGACCTCGGACGACGCACAACTGAAACCGGAGCCCCGTGTCCCACGACGAGCACGACGAGCGCGAAGACTACGACGCGCACCCGCAGACCGGGATGTTCTCCGCCGCGACCGGCCTCATCCCGATCCCCACCGGCCTCATGCCGGTGCCGGATCACGTGCGCCGCGCCTCGCGGGAGACGGCGAGCGTCCATCCAGGGGATCGCCTTTCCCGGACGCGCCTGTTCTGGTACGTCATCCTGCTCGGCGCGCTCACCGCGCTCGGGCCGTTCACGGTCGACCTTTACCTGCCGGCCTTTCCGATGCTGGAGGACGACTTCGACACGACCGCCGGTGCGGTGCAGCTGACGCTCACCGGCACGATGGTCGGGTTCGCGATCGGCCAGCTCATCGTCGGCCCGCTCAGCGACGTCATCGGGCGCCGCACCCCGCTCCTGGTCGCCACGAGCCTGCACCTCGTCTCCAGCGCGTGCGCGGTGTTCGCTCCCAACCTCGCGGTGCTCGGGGTCGCTCGCGTCCTGATGGGTATCGGCGCGGCCGGCGGCGCGGTCGTCGCGATGGCGATCGTGCGCGACTTCTTCGGCGGTCGGCGTCTCGTCATCATGCTGTCGCGGCTCGCGCTCGTCACGGGTGTCGCCCCCGTGATCGCGCCGCTCATCGGATCCGCGCTGCTCGAGATCATGCCCTGGCGTGGGATCTTCGTCGCGCTCGCCGCGTATGGCGCGGTGATCCTCGTGGCCGCGATCTTCGCGCTCCCCGAGACGCGCCCGAAGGCGGATCGCGCGACGGCCGAGACGGTCTCGATCCGCCACCGCTACCGTGTCGTGTTCTCCGACCGCGTCTACGTCGGGGTGCTCATCATCGGCGCGATGACGTTCTCGGGCCTGTTCTCGTACCTGTCCTCCTCCTCATTCCTGTTCCAGACGGGGTATGGGCTCACGACCATGCAGTACGGTCTCGTCTTCGCGGCCAACTCGATCGGGCTCGTGATCGGCAACCAGATCGCGGCGCAGCTGGCGGCGCGCTTCGGGCCGCAGTGGGTGCTGGCCTTCTCGACCGGCATGCTGCTCGTCGCCGGCATCGCGATCCCGGTGTGCGCCGGGCTCGTCGAGGGTCCGTGGGGCGTGATCATCCCGCTGTTCTTCTTCATGTCGGCGTGCGGATTCACGTTCCCGTGCGCGCAGGTGCTCGCGCTCGACCGTCACCCCGACGCTGCGGGCACCGCGGCGTCCGTCCTCGGCGCGTCCAACAACGGCGTCGCGGGCATCATCTCGCCGCTCGTGGGCGTCGTCGCCGCATGGACCGGCGGGATCACGCCCACCTCGATGGCCTCGATCATGGTCGGTTGCGCGATCGTCGGAATCGTCGCGCTGTGGGCCATCGTGCGCCCGTGGACGCTGGGGCGGTTGGCGGAGTAAGGACGCGCCATCGGCGGGCGCACGAGACGAGGAGATCTCACGAGGAGCGGTGGCCTGACAAGGATCACTCCTCCTTTCGTGAGATCTCCTCGTCTGGTGATACCCCGTCGTAGTCCTCAGGACGCGGCTTGAGCTCCGGCTGCGCCGTTGTCGTCTGCGCGAGCGTGTCGTCGGTTGAGGGACGCTGAGGGATCGCTTGCGTGATGATGTCGAGCGGGCGCGTCTCGTCGACGACGACGCGGAATCGGGAGACGTCGTGGCGGTGCATGCGGCCGGATCCGAGCAGCCACGCGAGACCGATCGCCGCGGCGAGGATTCCTGCCGCGCCGCCCACGAGGAGCGCGACGCGCGGGCCCCACAGGTCGGCGACGGCGCCGACGATGGGAGCGCCGATCGGCGTGGATCCCATCATCACGGCCATGTACAGCGCGAGCACGCGTCCGCGCAGCGCCGGATCCGTCGTCGTCTGCACGTAGCCGTTCGCTGTCGTCAGCATCGTCACGGTGCAGAATCCGATTCCCACGCAGACGAGCGCATACGCCAGGTACGCGGGCGTCGCCGCGGCGACGAACTGCATGACGCCGAAGCCGGCGGCGGCGAGCATCGCGACGCGCAGTCGCGCTCGATCTCGTCGCGCGGCGAGCAGTGCGCCGGCGAGGGATCCGATGGCGAGTGACGAGCTGAGCAGTCCGTAGCCGTCGGCGTCGCGACCGAACTCGAGAGCCATCGTCGAGGCGAAGATGGGGAAGTTCATGCCGAACGCGCCCATGACGAACGCCATCGCGAACGTCACCGTGATGTCGGGGCGCGAGCGAACGTACCGTAGGCCGTCGGCGATGCGGCCCTGTCCGCTCTTCGAGCGCGCCCGGGGTTGCAGCTCGTCGGTGCGCATCGCCACGAGGGCGACGAGCATGGCGGCGAACGTGGCGGCGTTGATGATGAAGACCCAGCCGCTGCCGATCGCGATCAGCAGCAGGCTGCCGGCGGCGGGACCGATCAGCCGCGCCATGTTGAATGACGCAGAGTTCAGTGCGACGGCGTTCGACGCCTGGGTGCGGCCGACGACGTCGCTGACGAACGCCTGGCGCGAGGGGGCGTCAAAGGCGTTGGTGATGCCGAACAGCGTCGCGAGGACGAGCATCATCGGCAGCGTGAGGATCCCCGTGAGGAGGAGCACGCCGATGATGAGCGAGAGGACGCCGAGGGTCGACTGCGTGATGAGCAGCAGCTTTCGCCGGTCGAACCGGTCGGCGACCCATCCGGACACCCCGACAAGGATGAGCGGCGGCCCGAACTGGCACGCCATCGTGATGCCGACGGCGGTGGCGTCGTGGTCGGTGAGCTCGGTGAGGACGACCCAGTCCTGCGCCGTCATCTGCATCCACGCGCCGATGTTGGAGATCAGGGCGCCGATGAACCAGACCCGGTAGTTGAACAGCCCGAGCGACCGGAACATGCCCTTCATCGGTGCACCTCGCGCAGGATGATCTGCGCGGCCTCGTTGAGGGTGGTCCGTTCCGCGTCGGTGAGCCGGTCGAGCACGGTGGCGAGCCACGTGTCGCGCCGTTCGACCGTATCGGCGACGACCGCGTACCCGGCGTCGGTGATCGCGATGCGCACCTTGCGGCGGTCGTCGACGTCCGCGACGCGGGTGACGTAGCCGACCTCTTCGAGGGCGTTGACCGTGCGATTCATCGACGGCGCGGTGACGCCGTCGCGTTCCGCGAGGGCCGTGAGCGTGTGCGGACCGTGCACGCGCAGGGCGACGAGGACGGCGAACTGGCCGTCGGTCATCGTCGAGACGGAGCGCTGCTGCCGGATTCGCCGCGCCAGGCGCAGCGTCGCCGCGCGCAGGTCGGAGGCATCGTTGTGAGGAGAGTCGTTAGCCATGCTAATAATTAGATTAGCTCATTAGCTTTGTTAAGTAAACGGCGCGCAGTGTGGCGCATGTCGGAGGACGGCGCGGATCGGCTCGCATCCCGTCAGATCTGGATGCTGTGCCGCCGTCGTGCGTCTGAGAAGATCGGCGCATGCCCTCGTTCGTCGATCACCTCGGCACCCGGATCCACTACGACGTCGCCAGCCCCGCTGGAACGCCGCGCGGTGCGGTGCACGTGCTGCACGGCGTCGGCGAGCACGCCGGCCGCTACGCTGCCCTGCTCGAGGCGCTCGCCGCGGCCGGCTGGGCGGCCTACGCCGACGATCATCGCGGCCACGGACGCACGGGCCTCGAACAGCACGGATCCGCCGACCGGCTCGGGCGCCTCGGTCGCGGCGGCCACCGCGCGGCGGAGGACTCGGCGTTTCGCATGTCACAGATCGCGCGCGACGAGAACCCGGGAACACCGCTCGTGATCCTCGGCCACTCGTGGGGATCGTTCCTCGCGCAGAAGCTCGTCAACCGCCACCCCGACATGTACGACGCGATCGTGCTCGTCGGATCCGCGCTGCGCTGGCCCGGCGCCCTCAACGCCGGCCCGCTCAACAAGCGCTGGCACGGGCCGGGCGCGAAGGGCAACGAATGGATCTCCGAGGATCCGGCGGTACAGGATGCGGCCCTGAAAGATCCGATGACGGTGCAGAAGTCGCTGCCGGAGCTCTTCGGCCTGCCTAACGCGATGCAGCTCTACGGCCTCCCGGCGCGGGGTCTGCCGGACACGCCCACCCTGCTGCTCGTCGGCCGCGACGACACCGTCGGCGGCCCCCGCGCCGTGCACCTCCTCGCCGATGCGTACCGCGACCGCTCGGGCTTCACCGACGTCACGACCCGCGTCTACGAGGGTCGCCACGAGATCCTCAACGGCTACCTGCAGGCCGAAGTGCGCGCCGACATCCTCTCCTGGCTCGACGCCCGCTTCAGCTGACGCGGAGTCGGGCGTCGGGCGGCCGGCGGCGCTTCGGCCGGCCTGCAGGACTACGGCAAAATCCGACCCGATCCCGCAGGAACCCGTGGTTCCGCCCGATCCGGCGCCGGATTGCCGTAGTTGTGCATTGGGCGTCAGCGCGACCCGCCCGGCTACGCTGGATCCATGCACGGTGAGTACAAGGTTCCGGGCGGCAAGCTCGTCGTCGTCGACCTCGAGGTCTCAGGCGGCACGATCACCGAGTTCGCGCTCGCGGGCGACTTCTTTCTCGAGCCCGACGACGCCCTGATGGACATCAACCGCGCCGTCGTGGGCTTGCCGGAGACCGCCGACGTGGCGACGATCGCCGCCGCCGTGCGGCGTGCCCTGCCCGAGGGGGCGCAGCTGCTCGGCTTCACCCCCGAGGCGGTCGGCACGGCCACCCGGCGGGCCCTCGTGACGGCCGCGACCTGGTCCGACTTCGAGTGGCAGGTCGTCGACGACCCCGCCGTGTCGCCCCTCATGAACCTCGCGCTCGACGAGGTGCTCACGCAGCGCGTCGGCGAGGGTGCGCGCACCCCGACGCTGCGCATCTGGGAGTGGGATCGCTCGGCGGTCGTCATCGGATCCTTCCAGTCGTACAAGAACGAGATCGACCCGGCCGGCGCCGAGAAGCACGGCTTCGACGTCATCCGTCGCATCTCGGGCGGCGGAGCGATGCTCATGGGCGCCGGCCAGATCATCACCTACTCCCTCTACGCGCCGGCCTCGCTCGTGGCCGGGCTGACCTTCGCCGACTCCTACGCGTTCCTCGACGACTGGGTGCTGCACGCGCTCCACTCGATCGGCATCGAGGCGACCTATCAGGGGCTCAACGACATCACGAGCCCGCAGGGCAAGATCGGCGGCGCGGCGCAGAAGCGGCTCGCCAACGGCGGGATCCTCCATCACGCGACCCTCAGCTACGACATCGACGGTGAGATGATGACCG
>DWXU01000190.1:0-3032 GCA_019119065.1 Candidatus Microbacterium pullistercoris
GCGGTCGTGCGCGACGCGTTCGAAACGATGGGGCGCGGCAGCGGGGCGCACCGCATCGCGGATACGACCTACGCCAGGGCCGACGTCACGCGCGCCGACGACCTGCGGCGATTGATCGAACCGGTCGACGGTGCGCTCGTGGTCTATTTCGCACTCCCGCCCGCGGTGGCCGAGAAGGCATGCGGGGCGATGCGGGACATCGAGCTACCCGAGGAGACCGTGCTGGCGCTCGAGAAGCCCTTCGGTGGTGACGAGGACAGCGCGCGCCGGCTCAACGCCCTGCTGCAGACGCTCGTGCCGGAGGAGCGGATCTTCCGCGTCGACCACTTCCTCGGACGCGCCACGTTGCTCAAACTGCTCGGCGTGCGGTTCGCGAATCGCGCCATCGAGCCGGTGTGGTCGGCGGAGCACGTCGCGTCGGTGCTTGTGCGGTTCGACGAGACGCTGGGACTCGAGAACCGCGCCCGCTACTACGACCACGCGGGTGCGATGGACGACATGCTGCAGAGCCATCTGCTACAGGTCCTCGCGGTGCTCGCGATGGAGCCACCCGCCACCCTCGACGAACGCGATCTGCGAGACGCGAAGGCGCAGGCGCTGCGTGCGACGCGTCTCTGGCGCGACGATCCGGCGACGTCGTCCCGTCGCGCGCGGTACACGGCGGGACGTATCGACGGACGCGAACTGCCGGCATACGTCGACGAGCCCGGCGTCGACGCCGGCCGTGAGACGGAGACCCTCGCCGAGATTGTCTGCGAGGTGCGCACGGCACGCTGGGCCGGTGTGCCGTTCACGCTGCGCTCAGGCAAGGCGCTGGGCGAGAATCGCGCCGAGATCGTCGTCACGTTCGCTCCTGTGCGCCACCTGCCGCCGGGGCTGTCGGGTACGCCGCGCGACGGCGGCACCCTCCGGTTCGGGCTCGGACCGGAGACCATGTCGCTTGAACTGAATGTCAACAGCGGAGAGGACGGCCTGTTCGCCCTCGAGCGGGAGACACTCCGCATCGAACCCGGCGACGAGGAGCTGTACGCCTACACCGAGGTGCTCGGCGAGATTCTGGAGCGCGACGTGACCCTGTCCGTCCGAGCGGATTCGGCCGAGCGATGCTGGCGCATCGTCGAGCCCGTCCGCCGCGCATGGGATCGCGACGAGGTCCCGCTCGAGGAATATCGCGCGGGATCCGCGGGGCCGGAGGGCTGGGCTTCGTCGCGGGTGTGACAGCCGTCGAGGGTGTCCGCCGCTCGCGAGGTGTCAGCCCGACGGGTTGTCGACGGGGAGCCCGTCGTCGTCGGTCGTCTCCGGGAGTCCGTCCGTGGACCCGGGGCGTCGTCATTCCCGCGGCCTGCGAGGGGTGCCGCGCCAGCGCGCGCGACGGGGTTGATTTCGGGCTGACCGCTCGCTAACGTCCAGGCCGCCGGAGCGTGACGGTATCCCGCGCGGACACCGACCGCAACCCCCTGAACACCACGCGCGTCGACGGGAAGAATCGAGCGCGAGCGGTGGATCTCCGCCACCGCCGTGGAAGGAGCAATCATGCGATCGATGAGCGATGCTGGCAACGAGGACCGAGGGGTCGATGACGCCGAGGCCACCGCGCCCGACGGCACCGTGGAGGACTCTGCGCAGGCCGAGTGGGAGCGCACCGAGGCCGTCGAAGAACGCGCCGCACAAGAGGAACTTGACGCCACGACGGCGACGGGAAGAGACCCGGACGAGTTCGCCGCCGCGGACGACGTGATCCCCGGCAGCGAGCCCCACGGCGTCGAGCCGCAGCCGGAGAGCCAGGGCGACGAGATCCTCCTCGCCGAGATGGGCGAGGACGGCGAAGGGGATATCTCACCCGAGGACGTGTGAGGGCGGTCGCCGCCGTGAGTCAGGCGCGAGCGCCGTCAGGGCAGTGGACCTCGCCGCCGATGAGGAGATGATCGTTCTTCTGGCGGCCGCAGTTCATGCACAGCGGCTTGGCGCGCACGCCGACATGCGGGGGCCCCGCGAGACGGATCAGCGTCGCGTTGAACCAGTGATAGAAGCCGCCGGCTTCGCGGATCCGCTGCCGGAGCGGCTTCTTTGGAGGGGCCTGCCACATGCTTCCCAGTCTACCGAGTCGCCGTCCCTGAGGGCCCCGGAAACTCGCGGCGGAGAAGGGGGCAGACAAACCGCGGCTTTGGGGATAGGCTCCTCGCACGACATACGGAACCGGAGGCGAATTGGCACCAGCGCACGTCATCGGCACCGACCTCGTCGGCGCCTGGCAGAAGATCCTCAGCTCTGCGTCCGCGCTGCGTCACGACCTCCACCGGATCCCCGAACTCGCGTGGTCCGAACACCTCACTGCCGCCCGGATTCGGGTGGAACTCGACACCATCGGCATCGCGTGGCGCGCGTGCGCGTCGACCGGCACGGTGGCGACTCTCGCGCCGGACGCCACCGGGCGGCATGTCGCACTGCGCGCCGACATCGACGCGATGCCGGTCGAGGAAGCCACGCTCGTGCCGTGGTCGTCGACGCATCCGGGCGTGATGCACGCGTGTGGCCACGACGGCCACACGGCGACGCTCCTCGCCACGGCGCGGTGGCTCGCACTGCAGGAGCACCTGTTGCCGGGGCCCGTGACGCTGCTGTTCCAGCCCGCGGAAGAAGGCGGGCACGGTGCGAAGGCGATGATCGAGGACGGTGCCCTCGACGGCGTGGACGTCGTGTTCGGTTGGCACAACTGGCCGGCGCTCGGTCTCGGACGCGTCGCCTGCCCGGATGGCGCGGTGATGTCCGGCAACGGCACTTTCGACATCGAGGTCTCCGGCGTCGGCGGTCACGCCAGCCAGCCCGAGCAGACCAGGGATCCCGTGCTCGCCGCGGCGGCCATCACCGTCGCCCTGCAGCAGATCGTCGCTCGCCGGTTGTCACCGCAGACTCCGGCCGTCGTCGCCGTGACGTGGATCGACGCGCCGAGCGGACCGACCGTCACCCCGGCGACCGCGCGTCTCGGCGGCAGTATCCGCGTGCCGAACACGGCGTTGCGGGATGAACTGTTC
>DWXU01000191.1:0-3150 GCA_019119065.1 Candidatus Microbacterium pullistercoris
GATCGGCGGGGTCGGCCACCTCGTGTTGCGCGCGCGTGTAGAAGCCGAGATCGACCTGCGGCGCGCGATCCATCGGGCGATGCCGCGCCTGCAGGTCGACGAGCGGGGCGATCGCGGTGCGCCGACGCCCGTTGAGGTGGAACTCCAGCCACGGGCTGTTGAGGATGACGGCGCTCGCGACGCCGGGGTGGCGCGACGCCCACAGGCTCAGCGTGAGACCACCGGTCGAATGGCCGAAGAGAACGAGGCGCCGGTCTGTGCGCGGCGCGGACGGATCCCAGCCCATCGCGGCGAGGGCAGCCGCGATGTCCTCATCGTAGGTGTCGAGCGTCGTCACGAACCCCGGGGTCTGTCCGTCGCGCAGACTTCGGCCGTATTTGCGAAGGTCGAGGGCGTAAAAGCGGGCGCCTCGCGACGTGAAGGTGCGGGCGAGTCGTTTCTGGAAAAAGTAGTCCGACCAGCCATGCACATAGAGGACATCGACGTCCTCGAACGGATTGGGACGAGGTTCCGCTCCTGCGCCGAAAATCTCCCGCGCGCGATCCGCGAGGCGTCGCCACCAGGGCGCCGCACGCGTATTGTCGCTCGGTGCCGACCCTTCGGGCGTGCCGCGCTCCGTCGACGGCACGGCGCGCACGAGTGTCGCGACGACGACACCCTCGTCATCGGATCCGAGAGGGAGCGTCAGTTGCTCGAACTCGTCGCCCAAGACGTCGGGGACCCAGTCGGCCGAGGCTTCCATAGCGTCAGACTACGTGCGGCGTGCCCGGCTGGCGATCGTCGCACAAGGGTGAACGTGCGGAATCCGCGACGAGTGTGCGGGAGCGCGGCGACGCAGGTGCGAGAGGGCTCCGACGAGCGCGCGGGGCGGAAACACCCGCAGGACTTCGGGGCGCGGCCATCGGAACATCAGCTGCGTCCGTTCTCGCCATCCCAGTCGAATTGCCACAACGGCGGGGGCGAGCTCACTTCCGCGAGTCGGTCGGCGCGCTGTTCATCAGCGAGAGACCTTTCCTCGGCGCGACGTTCGTCGGCACGCTGACGCTCACGCCGTCGTTCGCGATGCGCGCGCCGTGCGTTCTCGCCACCACTGAGCCGCTCACTGCGCCCAGACTCGCGCGCGACCGTGTCGCGGAAGAACGCACAACTTCGCGGCTCATCACGATAGGTGTATCCCAGCGGGCTGAACCACTCGATCAGCCCGCCGCCGAGCTGCACGGGCGTCCAACCAGAGACGTGCTTGACGGTGTGGTGCGACTCGCAGAGCACGCTGAGGTTCTCGACCGCGGTCGGCCCGCCACGGGCATAGTCGTGCGAATGGTCGATGTCGCTGCGTCGCGCGGTCGTCGTGCACCCGGGAAACCGGCACGTCATATCTCGTGCGCGCAGCATGCGTCTTTGTTCCGAAGACGGTCTGTAACGATCGACCGCGACGACCTCACCGCTTTCCGGTCGGATGAACAGGCGGTCCCAACCCGGTGCCTCGGCCGCGACCGCACGCGCCGTTTGGGGAGAGATCAGCGCTCCGTCGTCAACCCAGCTCGCGCCCGAGTCCGGATCGAGCAGCTGTTCGACAGGAATCGTGACCTGCACGTTCGCGGCCACGTTGCGCAGGGCCTCCGTCGTGTCGGATGCGTGGAGCTCATGCCCTGTCGGTGCGGCCGTCAGCACGAGGTCGCAGAGAATGTCGGCGCGCAGCTGGTCGAACGTACGAACGTCGCTCGCTCCGACATCGGCGCGCGCGAGGCCGTCAGCGATGCCGGTCAGCTGCGTGACGGACCCCACGGAACCTCGGGTTGCCGTCGGCCCTTCGGCCTGTGCTGCATTGCCCGACGGTGAGAAATCGCCCGATAGTGAGGACCGACGGGACTCGCCGGGCGTTCCCGAGGGGCTTTCATACCCGGGGCCCGCCACCATCTCCTCCGGCGTGCGCCCGTGCTCGCGGATGAATGCGCTTCGCGCACGACGCCGATCCATCTTCACCCGCCTCGCCATCGTCGTCAGGCGGTCATACAGTGTGCGCACCTCGAATGTCGGGGCGACGACGTTGAGCTCACTCATGCCGTCGTCGAGCTCGGTGAGCGAGACACGGCGGTCGCGCCGTGCAACCTCGTGCCGCTCGCGCGGCGATGACGTCTGGAGGTCGACCGCCTGTTTGCGCGTGATGCGGCGCAGCTCCCCTGGCGTGCGTGTCTCGGCGAACGGCACCGCGCATGCGTCGAGGGACGCGCGAGCGCCCGGCTCGAGGTTGCGCCCCGCGTCAGCGATGACGCGTGCGTGAGAGAGTGAAACGCACCCCTGCTCGAGCGAGCGGAGCGTCTGGGGATAGTCCTGCGTGATTCGCTCGGCGTCTTCCATCTGCGCCCGCGCCGTCTGTGGGTGCACGCGCGTCGCGGCGGCGACCTCGGCCGCCATCGCCCGGCGTGTGTACTCGGGGCCGTCGGATGTCGGCGCCTCGCGCCCTGCCTCATGCGCGATGTCAGCGAGCTCCGTCATCGCACGCAGGATCTCTGCCTCGATGCGAGCGATCTCGGTTCGTCCGCGGACGATCCGATCGACGAGACGGCGCGCCGCGTCGAGCTGTTCGGGACTGAACCCCGCCACCTCGTCCGCGTGCGTCTTCTGTGCCATGTGCTCACGCTACGGCGGACCTCTGACAAACGAAGGACGCCAACAGCCCCACCGCATACGATCGTCACGTGACCAGCGCACTCGCCCGATCGTTCGAGAACGGCGCCGACGCCTACGAGGCGTTTCGCCCGCCGTATCCTCCCGCGCTCTTCGACGACATCGCTCGCATCGCCGGCCACCCCTGGAGCGCGCGGATCCTCGATGTCGGCGCGGGCACCGGCCGCGCGACGGTCGAGCTCGCCCGACGCGGCGCGCGCGTGGATGCCGTCGAACCGTCGAACGACATGATCGCCGTGCTCACGCGTCGCCTCCAGCACGAGGGCGTCGCCTCCCGCGTCACCGTGCGGAAGGCGACGTTCGAGGACGTGGCTCCGAACGGGACCTACGAATCCGTCGTCGCCGCGCAGTCGTTCCACTGGACCGACCCCGAAACGCGATGGAGCCGCCTTGCCTCGCTGCTCGGATCCGATGGACACGCCTTCCTCTTCTGGAACGCGTGGAGCCTCGACCCGGCCCATC
>DWXU01000192.1:0-5706 GCA_019119065.1 Candidatus Microbacterium pullistercoris
CGGTCACGATAAGATGGAGGGGAACAATCAGGAAGGGGAGCCACATATGGCTGCTATGAAGCCGCGCACCGGAGACGGACCCATGGAGGCCGTCAAGGAAGGTCGCCTCATCATCGTTCGCGTTCCGCTCGAGGGCGGTGGGCGCCTCGTCGTCTCCGTGAACGACGAGGAGGCGAAGGAGCTGCACGGCGTCCTCTCGGGCGTCGTGGAAGCGGCCTGAGGCACCTCGCTTGCCGAAAGGGCCGGATCCCGCTGATGGGATCCGGCCCTTTCGCTGTCCGCGGGGCCGTCAGGCGCGCGCGGTCGTGATCTGCAGGAGGCCCTCGTCGATCGGCAGCAGCGACGAGGTGATCGTCGTGGATCCGAGCGTCTCGGACAGCAGGCCGCGCAGGTCGGTCGTGAGCTGGTCGCGGGCGACCGGATCCGCCACGCGCCCCGACGCGAGCACGCGCGGCACGAGCACGGTGCCGCCCGCGCGCACGAGCCGCAGCCCGTGTTCGACGTTCTCGAGAACGTCCCCCGGGTCGGCGTCGACGAGCACGACATCGTACGACGCCTCGTTCATCCGCGGCAGCACCTCGGCCGCGCGGCCGGTGATATAGCGCACGCGCGAGGAGCCGATTCCGGCTGCCTGGAAGGACTTGCGCGCCTCGGCGAGGTGTTCGGGCTCCTTGTCGATCGTCGTGAGCACGGCGTCCGGAGCGCCGTGCAGGAGCCACAGGCCAGAGACACCGGCCCCCGTGCCGATCTCGATCATCGACCGTGCGCCCGACGCAGCAGCGATGACCGCGCACTGCGCACCGACCGTCGCGCTGACAGGAGCGGCGCCGAGCTCAAGCGCGCTCTGGCGCGCGCGGACGATCGCGTCGGGCTCGGCGATCGCTTCGTGGACGAACCGGACGACGGCAGAAGATGTCATGTCCTCACACTAATGACTGGGAGGTGTGGGGGAACCTCAGCGTGCGACGATAATCTGAACAGATGGGCGGCTTCTCTCTCGACAAGGTCATCATGATCGCCGTGATCGCGGCGATCCTGATCGGCCCGGAGAGGCTGCCGCAGGCCGCGGAGTGGCTGGGACGCACGACGCGCCGGGTGCGCGACTACGCGCGGGGCGCCCGGACGCGCGTCGAGGAGGAGGTCGGCGACGACTTCGGCGAGGTCGACTGGACGAAACTGGATCCGCGCCAGTACGACCCGCGGCGCATCATCCGTGAGGCGCTCCTCGAGGACGATGCGCCGGCCGCCGCGGCAACCGCCGCGGCCGTGCGCCCGCCGCGCACGTCACCGCTGATCGCACGGACGTTCTCTGCCGAGGATCCGCCCCCCTTCGACGACGAGGCGACGTAGCGCGTTTCGCCGTCTTCCGACTCGTCGTCGGTTCGCTGCGCGATCGCGTACGCGCGTCCGCGATCCCGAGGACCCGCTCCGCGGCTCCTCCCGCCAGACCCGAGCCAGCGGCCGCGCGCACACGATCGCTCCGCTCCGTGCGGAGTGGCGCGGGCTCGCGACGTGAGCGACGCTGCGCTCTGTTCTCTGTAGCCGCTCAGCTCTCTGTAGCCGCTCAGCGAGTGCTGACGGGCAGCTTCCGCCCCGCGAGCGAACCGCGCCCGCTTTCGACGACGCGATCGGCGAGCTGTTCGATGGCGACGGCAGACGGATCCTCGGGATGGGCGACGACGACCGGCGTCCCCGCGTCTCCGTCCTCGCGGAGGGCCGGGCTGAGCGGCACCGACGCGAGCACCTCGACGTCGTCGCCGAGGGCGCGCGCCACCTCAGCGCCGCCTCCCGAGCCGAACAGCTCCATGCTCGTGCCGTCGGGCAGCGTCATCGCGGCCATGTTCTCGACGACCCCGATGACCCGTTGTCCGACCTGTCGCGCCACGAGTCCGGAGCGGATGGCGACGTCGGATGCGGCCGCCTGCGGCGTCGTCACGACGAGCACCTCGGCACCGGGCATCAGATGACCCGCCGAGATCGCGATGTCGCCTGTTCCCGGCGGCATGTCGACGAGGAGCACGTCGAGGTCGCCGAAGAACACGTCGGTGAGGAACTGCTGCAGCGTGCGGTGGAGCATCGGGCCGCGCCACATCACCGCGCCCGGGTTCGACCCGTCGGACTGACGCAGGAACATTCCGATCGAGATCGTCTTCACGTCGTGCGCGATCGGCGGCAGGATCATGTCGCCGACCTGCGTGGGGGAGGGCGCCTCGCCATCCTCCATCAGCCCCACCAGCTGCGGGATCGAGAACCCGTGGACGTCGGCGTCGATCAGACCGACCTTCATACCGCGACGGGCGAGGGCGACGGCGAGGTTCGCGGTCACGGTCGACTTGCCCACTCCGCCCTTGCCGCTGGTGACGGTGATCACGCGCGTGAGCGTGCCCTCGCCGAAAGGATTGCGCTTCTGCGGGCCGCGCAGCTTCTCCGTGAGCGCCTGGCGCTGCTCGGGCGACATCACGCCGACCTCGACCGTCGCGTGGCCGGCGCCCACGACGCTCTCGGCCGCCTCGCGCACGTCGCGTTCGATGCGATCGGCTGCGGGGCAGCCGGCGATCGTCAGAGAGATGGCAACGGTGACGTCCGCGCCGGACGCACTCACGCCCCGGACCATGTCGAGCTCGGAGAGCGGACGGCGAAGTTCCGGATCCATCACGCGCCCCACGGCCTCGGTTACGCGCCGCTCACGGTCCGTCATCTCAACGATCCTCCGACTTCTTCTCCTCGATATCGCGCAGCGCCGATTCCAGGGCGTCGCGCAGCGAATCACGGTCGACCGCCTTCTTCTCGAGCTCCTCGAGCATGAGGCGCACCGAGACGATCTCCCTCGCGAGGTACTCCGTGTCAGCGAGGTTGCGCTCGGCGCGCTGGCGGTCGTTCTGCAGGGCGACGCGATCGCGGTCGTCCTGACGGTTCTGCGCCAGCAGGATGAGGGGGGCGGCGTACGACGCCTGCAGCGAGAGGATCAGGGTCAGCGCGGTGAACCCGATCGCGGCGGAGTCGAAGCGCCATTCAGGAGGCGCGACGGTGTTCCACACCATCCACGCGGCGCAGAAGAGCGTGAGGATGATGAGGAACCACGGGGTTCCCATCGCGCGAGCGACCCATTCCGTCGCGCGTCCGAAGCGGTCACCGCTGCGCGGCGACGCCTCCTCGAGCAGGGGGCGGCGTCCGCGGGCGAAGCTGCGCCCTTCCGGAGAGGCCATCAGGTCTCCACCGTTCGAATGGCGCCCGTCAGTGAGGGGATCGGATCGCTCGCATCATGGGAGCGCCAGTCCTCGGGCAGCAGCGAGTCGAGGATGTCGTCGACGGTGACCGCGCCGATCAAACGGTGCGCCCTGTCGACCACGGGCATCACGACGAGGTCGTAACTCGCGAGCCGGCGTGCGACCTCCGCCCCCGGCGACTCGCCCTCGACCGCATCGATCGAGTCGTCGAGGATCGCGCCGATGCGCTCGTGCGGCGGGTAGCGCAGCATCCGCTGGAAGTGCACCGTGCCGAGGTAGCGCCCGGTCGGCGTCTCGTATGGAGGCAACGTCACGAAGACGCTCGTCGCGAGCGCGGGGTGCAGTTCATGGCGTCGGATCAGGGCGAGGGCCTCCGCGATCGTCGCGTCGGCCGGCAGGATGATCGGGTCAGTCGTCATGAGGCCGCCGGCAGTGTCGGCACCGTACTGGAGGATGAGGCGCACGTCCTCCGCTTCCTCGGGCTCCATCATCTGCAGCAGCTGCTCGCTGCGCTGTGCGTCCAGCTCCGCGAGGACGTCCGCGGCATCGTCCGGATCCATCACATCGAGCACGTCCGCGGCGCGTTCGTCGCCGATCGCCTCGAGGATCGTGACCTGCTCGTCCTCCGGCATCTCCTCCAGCGCGTCCGCGAGGCGCTCGTCGCTCAGCTCAGCGACGACCTCGATCATCCGCTCGTGCGGCAGGTCGAGCAGCGTGTTGGCGAGATCGGCCGGCCACAGCTCGGCGTAGCTCTGCGCGAGGTGCTCGGCCGACTGCGCCTCTCCGGGCGCGTGCTGCTCGCGGACCTCGCCCCACGTGGCGAAGGCCGTCGGTCCCTTGGCGAACGGTGAAGCGCTCGTGCGAGGCTTGCGGAGGAAGAGCTGACCGATCTCCCACTCGCCGATGCGGCTGCGTTCGATCGCGACGTCCTCGATCGTGGCGTTTCCGGATCCGTCACGGAGGGCGACACGGCGGCCGATGATCTCGGCCATGATGCGGCGCTCATCCGCTCGCGGCTGGAATCGGCGCACGTTGATGAGACCCGTCGTGATGATCTGCCCCTGCGCGATCGAGGTCACGCGGCCGATCGACACGAACACCTGGCGTCGCCCGGGAATCTCGAGCACGAGGCCGATCACTCGGGGCGCGCCAGAACTTCGGTACACGACGACGACGTCGCGCACTTTGCCCAGCCGGTCGCCCGCCGGATCGAAGACGGGGCAGCCGGCCAACCGGCCTACGAATACCCTCTGCGTGCTCACATCCCCAGCGTAGCCCCGCGCTGGCGGGCTGCGGCTGATGTGCGTTCACAGGACGCACATAGCTGGCTCAGGGGACGCCCCGGTCGCGACGTGGGACAATCGGGGCATGAGCATGTTGAACGCCGCGATGCCGACCCCCGAGGTGGGCGAGACTGTCGCCACGTACACCAAGTACGAGGGGGCGCAGAAGGCGGTCTCGACGCTCATCGCGCAGGACGTCCCTGCCCGGGACATCGCGATCGTCGGCCAGGCGCTCCGTACCGTCGAGAAGGTCACGGGCAAGCTCGGCTGGGCGCGTGCCGCGTGGCAGGGTGCGCTCAACGGCATCATGATCGGATTGCTGTTCGCCGCCTTCGCCGTCATCTGGTCGCCCGACCTCGCGATGCCGATGATCGGCGGCATCCTCCTGATCGGCGTGGGCTTCGGGATGGCCTTCCGCCTCCTGAGCTACTCGATCGTGCGCCGCCGCCGCGACTACGCGAGCATCATGGCCGTCTCCGCTGACCGGTACGAGGTGACCGTGATGAGCGCGCATGTGGCAGAGGCGCGCCGCCTGCTCGGAACGACGCAGCCGCGCACGCAGGTGGTTCAGCCGCCGACGGACGAGCCGCCGAAGTACGGCATCCGCCTGTCGGACCAGCAGGCCGCGCGCACCGCGGAGACGACGGAGGAGCCGGCGACGTCCGAGGCGCCCGCCGACCGTCCCGCGGACAGCGAGGCCCCGTCGGGCGACAGCGAGGCTCAGTCGCGCGACTGAGCGATCCACTCCTCGATCTCGTCCGCCGTCCGCGGCATGCCCGCCGACAGGTTGACCGGACCGTCCTGCGTCATCAGGATGTCGTCCTCGATACGGACGCCGATGCCGCGATATTCCTCCGGAACGGTCTCGTCATCGATCTGGAAATACAGGCCCGGCTCGATCGTGAAGATCATGCCGGGTGCGATCTCGCCGTCGTAATACATCTCGCGCCGTGCCTGGGCGCAGTCGTGCACGTCCATCCCGAGGTGATGGCTCGTTCCGTGGACCATGTACCGGCGCTGCTGGCCGCCGCGGTCGGCGTCGAGCGCCTCCTCAGCAGTGACGGGCAGGAGACCCCATTCGGCGGTGCGCGCGGCGATCACCTGCATCGCGGTGTCGTGCAGCTCGCGGAACTTCATCCCGGGGCGCGCGGCCGCGAACGCGGCGTCCGCGGCTTCGCGAACCGCCTCGTAGATGG
>DWXU01000193.1:0-3811 GCA_019119065.1 Candidatus Microbacterium pullistercoris
TGCACGGTGAACTCGACGTCGCGCAGTCCGCCGGGGCCGAGCTTCAGCTGCCGATCGATCTCGTCCTTCGGGATGTTGTCGCTCACGCGCTTGCGCATGCCCTGCACGGAGCCGACGAACCCCGTGCGCTCCGAACTCGCCCAGACGAAGGGACGGATCGCGTCCACGTACGCCGCACCGAGTTCGCGATCGCCCGCGAGGGCGCGCGCCTTGAGCAGCGCCTGGAACTCCCACAGGTCGGCCCAGCGCTCGTAATACGCCACATGCGAGGCGAGGGTGCGCACGAGGGCCCCCTGCCTCCCCTCGGGCCGCAGGTTCGCATCGACCTCCCACAGCGGCGGCTCGGTGTCGTACTCGCCGATCGCCTGCATCGTCCGCTTCGCTAAGCGCGTCGCGACCTCGATCATGCGAGCCTCATCGAGGTCCTCGTCGCCGTCGGCGACGAAGATCACGTCGACGTCCGAGACGTAGTTGAGCTCTCGGGCGCCGGCCTTGCCCATCCCGATGATCGCCAGACGCGTGGCGGCGAGTTCCTCCCGGGTCGCCTGTCCCTCCGCGGCGAGGGCCGTTCTGGCGGCGGCGAGCGCGGCGTCGAGCGCGGCCGCCGCCGCATCCGACAACGCCTCTGACACGGCGCCGACGACTTCGACCGGATCTGCGGCCGACAGGTCGACGGCCGCGATGCGCAGGAGCAGCCGGCGGTACTCGGCACGCAGGGCATTGGGCGCATCGCCCTCGGAGCCGGTGACGGCGTCGAGCATCCGCGCGGACATCTCCTCGGCGGTCGGCAGCCTCCCGGTGAATCCGGTGACCTCCGCGAGCGCGTCGGGACGACGCCGCAGGAACTCGGCCAACCCTGCCGACGCTCCGACGATACGCCAGAGCAGTCGGGCGGCACGGTCGTCGTCGATGACGCCACGCGCCGCCTGTTCGTCGCGACGTGCGATCGCGAGAATCGCGTGGACCGCGGCATCCGGATCCGCACTGCGGGCGCCGCCGCGGATGAGATCCTCGCGCGCGGCACCGGTCAGTGCGACCAGCTCGTCGAGCGCGCGCATCGCCTCGTCGAGATCCACGAACCCCGCTCGCGAGAGGCGCGACCGCGTGGTCTGACGACCGGATCCCGTCATCTCGCGCTCACACCACGTCGAGCGTCGTGAGCAGTTCGAGTGACGTGACCTGCGAACGGTACTGCTCGAATTCGCGCCGCTTGTTCGCGAGGACATAGCGGAAGACCTGCTCGCCGAGGGTCTCGGCGACGAGCTCGCTGTCCTCCATCTGGCCGATCGCGTAGTCGAGACTCATCGGCAGCGACTCGTAGCCGAGCGCGCGCCGCTCCCCCGCGCTGAGGGCCCAGACGTTGTCCTCGGCCTCCGCGGGGAGCTCGTACTCTTCCTCGATGCCCTTCAGCCCGGCCGCGACGAACAGCGCATACGCGAGGTAGGGGTTCGCGGCCGAGTCGATGCCGCGATGCTCGATCCGCGCCGACTGCCCCTTCCCGGGCTTATACATCGGAACCCGCACGAGCGCGGAACGGTTGCTGTGTCCCCAGGTGATGTAGCTCGGGGCCTCGTCGCCGCCCCAGAGTCGCTTGTACGAGTTCACGAACTGGTTCAAGACGAGCGAGATCTCACCCGCGTGCTTCAGGAGTCCTGCGATGAAGCGCCGCCCCGTGGTGGACAGCTGATGAGGCGCCGACGGATCGTAGAAGGCGTTCGAGTCGCCCTCGAAAAGCGACATGTGGGTGTGCATGCCGCTTCCGGGCTCAGTCGCGATCGGCTTCGGCATGAACGTGGCGTGCACGCCCTGCTCGATAGCGACCTCCTTCACGACCGTGCGGAAGGTCATGATGTTGTCGGCCATCGTCAGGCCGTCGGCGTAGCGAAGGTCGATCTCGTTCTGGCCCGGCCCCGCCTCGTGGTGGCTGTACTCGACCGAGATGCCGAGCTCCTCGAGCATGCGGACGGCGCGGCGGCGGAAGTCATGCGCCGTACCGCCCGGCACGTTGTCGAAGTATCCCGCCTGGTCGACCGGGGTGGGGACCTGATCACGCGGGCCCGGCTTGAAGAGATAGAACTCGATCTCCGGGTGCGTGTAGAACGTGAACCCCGCGTCGGCAGCCTTCGAGAGCGTGCGCTTCAGAACGTTGCGCGGATCCGCGACCGCCGGTTCCCCGTCAGGGGTGACGAGATCGCAGAACATCCGCGCCGTCGGGTCGACGTCGCCGCGCCACGGCAGCAACTGGAAGGTCGACGGGTCGGGGCGCGCGAGCAAGTCGCTCTCCTGCACGCGGGTGAGTCCTTCGATCGCGGATCCGTCGAAACCGATGCCCTCGGTGAAGGCGCCTTCGACCTCGGCGGGGGCGATCGCGACGGATTTGAGAGTCCCCACGACATCCGTGAACCACAGACGCACGAACTTGACGCCGCGTTCCTCGATCGTGCGAAGCACGAAATCCTGCTGCTTGTCCATGAGACCGAGCCTAATTCACTGATCCCACTCGTCTTCGCGCTTCTCGTCCTCCTCCCACGCCTTCGCGCGCTGCTCCATGATCTCGGGAGCGCGCGCGGCTTCCTCGGCCGTGTCGAACGGGCCGGCGCGGTCGACTGCCGGTGAGAGGCGCCCGTACTCGACCTCGCCAGTCTTGAGGTTGTACCAATAGTGCTCAGCCATGAGCCCAGGCTACTCGGCGGGGCGCAACCGCCTCATCCGGTCGACGAGCGCTCCCATGATGGCGACCGCGAGAAGCGGCATCCACAGGAGGAAGCCACGGATCCACGACCCCGCGACCACGGCGGGCGTCGCACCTTCGCGCAGCTCGATATCCGCGACGAGCGCGCCGGCCTCCGCCACGCCGATCTGCTCGATCGTCGTGCCATCGGCGCGGATCAGCTGGCTCGTGCCGACGGTGGAGACGTTGACGACGCTGCGGCCGGTCTCGATCGCCCGCATCCGCGCGAAGGCGAGCTGCTGCAGGTTCTCGTCGGTGCCGCGGAAGTCGGCGTTGTTCGTCTGGAACATCAGCGCTTGCGCTCCGCCGTCGATCGTCTCGTCGATGTGGTCGTCGAAGATCACGTCGAAGCAGATCGCCAGGCCCACCGTCGCCTCGCCGATCGCCATCGTCGGCGCATCGGTCCCCGGCGTGTATTCCCGTCCGATCATCTGGATCAGCGACGGCACGATCGTCTCGTAGAACTCGCGCTGCGGCACATACTCGCCGAACGGCACGGGGTACCGCTTGTCGTGCGACTGCTCGACGCCGTCGCGCCACAGCATCGATCGGTTGTAGACGGCGTCGCCGTCAGCGACCGCCGCATTCAGCAGGATCGGGGCGTCGAAGGCGTCCGCGGCGGCGGTGAGCACGCGAGCGGCGTTCGCGTCGGTCGACGGGTCCATACCGACTCCGCCCTCCGGCCACACCACGACGTCGGCGTCCTCGCCGATCGCCGGTTCCGACGCGGCGAGCTGCGCGTCGAGAACGTCGTAGCGACCGTGCTCATCGATGTAGGCGGCCGGCCCGTTGCCCTGCACGGCGACGACCCGCAAGGATCCGACGACCTCGGTCGGGAAGGCGGGCATGGCCACGAGGATGGCGAGCAGTGTGACAGGCGCGCTCAGAGACCACCAGGAGCGACCGCGAGCCATGGTCGACCAGCGCACCGCTTCGATCGCCAGGGCCACGATCGCGACCATGAGAAAGGTCAGCCCCGTCACCCCGACCCACGACGACACCGTCGCGAGAGGACTCTCGGACTGGCTCATGCCGATCCGCCCCCACGGGAAGCCGCCGTACGGCCACGACCCCATGATG
>DWXU01000028.1:0-4285 GCA_019119065.1 Candidatus Microbacterium pullistercoris
GTGCAGTTCTTCGCTGCATCATTCGCCGTGCCGCAATGCGGAGAACGATGCTGAGGAGACTCTAGGGCGGTAGCTCAATTGGCAGAGCAGCGGTCTCCAAAACCGCAGGTTGCAGGTTCGATTCCTGTCCGCCCTGCGAATCAGCAGATTCGCTGATCCACGAAAGGTGATGAATGTCTCAGGATGCAGCTGGCGGGGTGCCCGCCGCCGCAGGAGGGCCGAACGCCGCGAAGAGGCCGAATTTCTTCGCGCGCATCGTGATCTTCTTCCGTGAGGTCATCGCGGAACTCCGCAAGGTCGTCACACCGACCCGCAAGGAGCTCCTCAAATTTACGAGCGTCGTGCTCGGATTCGTCGTCGTCATGATGGCGGTCATCTTCGGTCTGGACACGGTCTTCCAGCTGGTGGTGGACGTCGTCTTCGGCGTGCCGAACTAGATCGAAAGAGGCTGAACCAGTGTCCGAGAAGCATCTCGACGACGCCGATTGGGCCCCCGCGGCCGAGCAGTCGAGCGAGGAAGACGAAGCCCAGACGGGCAACGTGCTCGCTGGCAACGAGAAGGCGAGCGACGCCGCCGAACACAGGGCGATGCACATCGACGGCGAGGGTGACGACACCGCCGATGAGGGCATCTCCATCGCAGACCCGGAGGCAGACGCGATCGTGAACGACGCACTCGAAATTGATGAGACCTCGGAGGCCGAGGCAGCCGCTGAGGTGCTGAGCGACGACTCCGCCGAGCACGGCGAGACGACGGCCGCCGAGGACACGACGGCCGCCGACGAGTCGGCCGATGCCGAGGCGCCCGAGGATGCCGCAGGCTCCGAAGAAGAGGCTGAGGCCGAAGAAGAGGTCGACCCCTACGCCGAGTTCAAGGCCGAGCTGCGCACGCTCGAGGGCAAGTGGTACGTCATCCACTCCTACGCCGGGTTCGAGCGCAAGGTGAAGGCCAACATCGAGCAGCGTAAGTCGACGCTCGAGGTCGAGGAAGACATCTACCAGGTCGAAGTGCCGATGGAAGATGTCGTCGAGATCAAGAACGGCCAGCGCAAGATGGTCACGCGCGTGCGTGTGCCGGGCTACGTGCTCGTGCGTATGGAGCTCAACGAGGACACCTGGTCGGTCGTGCGCCACACGCCGGGCGTGACGGGCTTCGTCGGCAACGCGCACAACCCCGCGCCGTTGCGCTTCGATGAGGCGTTCAACATGCTCAAGCCCCTCGCCGAGCTCAAGGAGGCCGAGAAGGCTGCCGCGGGCGACGCAAAGGCGAAGGAGACGAACGCCCAGCGGTCGATCCCGGCCGAGATCGACTTCGAGGTCAGCGAGACGATCACCATCAAGGACGGCTCGTTTGCCGGCCTGCCCGGAACCATCAGCGAGATCAACGCCGCCAGCGGCAAGCTCACGGTTCTCGTGTCGCTCTTCGAGCGCGAGACTCCGGTCGAGCTGTCGTTCGATCAGGTCACCAAGATGACCTGACCGAGCCACCTGGCTTCGCGAGACGACGCCCCGCCTCTTCGAGAGGCGGGGCGTCGTCCGTTCTCCGGCGTCACGCGGCGTGCTGCCCCGCCCAGTGGGGGCTCTGGATCAGGCCGACCAGGTTCCCGAACGGGTCGCTGACCGACGCCGACCACCATCCCTCGCCGCGCTGGGTGATGGGATCCTCCGCTCGCGCACCGAGCGAGAGCAGCCGGTCGACGGAAGACCGGATGTCGTCGACGTGCATGCTGACGAGCGCCCCGCCTGGCCGGGGGAGGACGGCACGAAACCGCGCGTCCATCAGGGCGAACTCGTCGTCGTCATCGCCGAAGCGCCACTCGGCGTACTGCGCCGGCCCGGTCTCGGGGCGGACGAAGTACGGTGGCTCCTCGAACACCGTCGTGTACCACTCGATCGCGGCGGGCATGTCCTCGGCGACGAGATTCAGGTTGGCAAGACCACGGAACATGGTGTCTCCTTCGTTGTCGTATGTGTTCTATGCTCGATCTCAAAGTGATCACCTTCTGATCACTTCAGAAAAGAGGTCGAGAAATTCGTGCTGATCGCCTGATCCAGGCGCTCCTGTTCCTCCAGGGGCGCCCGATGATCACGGCTGCGGAGCTCGCGACCGAGCTCGAGGTCTCCGTCCCGACGGCGCGTCGCGACCTCGAGTCGCTCGCGATGTCGGGCGTCCCGATCTATCCCACGCGCGGACGCGGCGGCGGCTGGCGCCTCATCGGCGGTGCCCGCACGGATCTCACCGGCCTGACCGAGGTCGAGGTCACGTCGCTGCTGATCGGACTCACGCAGAGTCGCGCGACGGATCCTGAACGCGCCGCCGCGGTCCGCAAGCTCGTTCGCGCGATGCCGGAGCCGTTCCGCGCGGGCGCCGAGCGCGTTGCTGCGGCCACCGTGCGTGACGCGCCCTGGGGCGCCACGGGCGACGACACGGATCCGCCCGCTGTCGCCAAACTGCAGCGCGCGATCGCACGCGAACGACGGATCCGGATCGCGTACGCGGGTTCGCGAGGCGACGTCGATGTCGAGCTCGTGCCGCTCATCGTCGGCAGCCGCGGGGCGCGCTGGTACCTGCTCGCGGCGCCCGCGGTGACGGACGAGGGCGTCGCCGACCGCGACCGCCTGCGCACCTACCGCGTCGACCGGATCCGCGGGCTCGAGACGCTCGCCGAGCGCGGGGTCGCGCCCGCCGACTTCGAGCCGACGGCGGAATGGGACCGCATGGTCGCGCGGGTCGAGAGCCTGCGCGGATCCGTACGCGCGAGGCTGCGCGTCGAACCGTGGGCCGTGAAGGCGCTGCTCGACCGCTTCGGCGCACAGGCGCGGCTGCAGGATCCCGGGCCCGAGAGCGGATCCGACCCGCGGTCGACGGTCGAGGTGAGCGCTCACCGCGCGGATGCCCTCGCGGAGCAGATCGCGGCCTGGGCGACGGTCGCGGAGGTCATCGAGCCGCCCGAGGTGCGCGACGCGCTGCGCGCGCTGGGGCAGCGGATCGTCGATACCTACTCACCCGCAGAATCCTGAGAACCGCGATCCACTGGATCCGGTAGACTTTCATGGTTTGCGCGTCATGGCGCGCAGGCAGCCACCACACCCGGATCGGATGTGGGAGAGCGCACGCACTCGGCGTGTGCTCGATGAAAGGAACAGCAATGGCACCGAAGAAGAAGGTCTCGGGGCTGATCAAGCTCCAGATCGCCGCCGGTCAGGCGAACCCGGCGCCGCCCGTTGGCCCCGCACTGGGCCAGCACGGCGTCAACATCATGGAGTTCTGCAAGGCGTACAACGCCGCGACTGAGCAGCAGCGCGGCAACGTCGTCCCCGTGGAGATCACCGTCTACGAGGACCGCAGCTTCTCGTTCATCCTCAAGACGCCCCCGGCAGCCGAGCTCATCAAGAAGGCGGCTGGCGTGAAGAGCGGATCCGGCACGCCGCACACGACGAAGGTCGGCAAGATCACCAGGGCTCAGGTCGACGAGATTGCGGCTGTCAAGCAGCCCGACCTCAACGCGAACGACATGGAAGCCGCGGCGAAGATCGTCGCCGGCACCGCTCGTTCCATGGGCATCACGGTCGAAGGCTGAGGGGGAGAACGATAATGGCAAAGTCCAAGGTTTACGCCGCCGCAGCCGCGAAGATCGAAGAGGGCCGGTTCTACTCGCCCGCCGACGCGGTCGCGCTGGCGAAGGAGACCGGATCTAAGAAGTTCGACTCGACCGTCGAAGTTGCGCTGAAGCTCGCGGTTGACCCGCGCAAGGCCGACCAGATGGTGCGTGGCACGGTCATGCTGCCGCACGGCACGGGTAAGACCGCCAAGGTCATCGTCTTCGCGAACGGCGACGCGGCTGAGGCCGCCATCGCCGCCGGGGCGGATGAGGTCGGCGGCGCCGAGCTCATCCAACGCGTCGCCGACGGCTGGACCGACTTCGACGCGGCCGTCGCCGTGCCGGAACTCATGGGCCAGGTCGGTCGCCTCGGTAAGGTGCTGGGCCCCCGTGGCCTGATGCCGAACCCGAAGACGGGCACGGTCACGCCGAACCCGGCGAAGGCCGTCGAAGACATTAAGGGCGGCAAGATCGACTTCCGCGTCGACAAGCACTCCAACCTCCACTTCGTGGTCGGCAAGGCCTCGTTCGGCGCTGAGCAGCTGAACGAGAACATCCAGGCCGCCCTCGACGAGGTCGTGCGCCTCAAGCCGTCGAGCGCGAAGGGTCGCTACATCCAGAAGGGCGCGGTGTCGACGACGTTCGGTCCCGGCATCCCGCTGGACGTGAACTCGATCGCTGTC
>DWXU01000029.1:0-5875 GCA_019119065.1 Candidatus Microbacterium pullistercoris
CTGTCGTGGAACGCGCGGCGTGTCTGGACATCTCGCCGCGGAACCTACATTCGGGGACGAGTAGCCATCGCACGCGACGTCGTACGATCGCGGTATGACGACGACTGACGCACTCCGCTCCAAAGGCATCACCCGATGACGGGAACCGACGCCCCACACGTGCGCGGACCCGGTCGCTGGATCGGCGACCCCGAGACGTTCCACGGCGAGGGCGCGTTCTGGGACGACGACGCCGCCGTCCTGCGACACGTGGACATGCTCGCGGGCGGCATCATCACCTGGGACGGCGACGAAGCATCGCGGCGCACCCTCGGCGACGTCGCCGCGGTGATCCGGCGACGCGAGCGCGGCGGCTTCGTCGTCGCCCTCCAACAGGGGTTCGCCCTTCTGGACGACGCGCTCGACAGCGTGCGAGAGATCCCCGTCTTCGACGATGCGCGGATCCGCATGAACGAGGGCGCGTGCGATCCGCGCGGCCGTCTCTTCTGCGGAACGATGGCGTATGACGCCACGCCCGGCGCCGGCACGCTCTACCGCCTCGACGCCGACCTCACGGTCGCGCCGGTGCTGCACGACCTCACGATTCCCAACGGTCTCGTCTGGACTCCCGACGGCCGCAGCGCACTGCACGTGGACACCCCCGCCGCGAAGGTGTACCGGTACGCGTATGACCTCGAGACCGGAATCTTCGGCGACCGCGAGGTTCACCTTGACCTCGGCGACGAGCCCGGGAAACCGGACGGTATGGCGGCTGACGACGAGGGCGGCCTCTGGATCGCCCTCTGGGGCGGGGCGTGCGTCCGCCGGTATGACGCCGACGGGCGCTGCACCGACACCATTCCTCTCGACGTGACCAACCCCACCTCGTGCGCGTTCGGCGGACCGGAGGGACGCACGCTGTTCATCACGTCGTCGAAGCAGGGGATCGACGTCGACGCGGAAGCTCACGCCGGGCTCGTGTACGAGATCGAGACGACCCTGCAGGGCGCTCCCGTGCACCGGTTCGCCGGGTAACCGAACGCGCGCCGTCCCCCGCGCGGCGGGGGCCCGAATTCCCCCGCGTGACGGATGTGCCGCGCGAGACTCCGCGCGAGCATGGAGCCATGAACGCCACCGATCTCTTCTCGCCCCATGACAACCGCCCCGGCGTGCCGCCTACGCGTGTGCCCTGGGGGCCCGTCGGCGCGTTCGCCGCGATCGCACTCGCACTGGGCTGGCTGGTCTGCCTTCCCCTCTGGTTCGGTGACGGCCTCGCCTCCCCGTTCTTCCAGCTCTTCGCGGCCGGGCTCATGGCCACCCCAACCATCGCGGCCCTCATCATCACGTTCATCGCCGTCCCCAAGGGCGGCCGTGCGCGCTACCTCGGCCTGCTGCCGTTCCGGCCCGTGTCGCGCAAGATCTGGCTCATCCTGCTGTGGCCGGTCATCTTCCTCGCCGTCGCCTTCGGTGCGATGTTCCTTGCCTCGGCTCTCGGGTGGCTCACGATCGATGGCGAACTCGCGACGCTCTCCGCCCAGCTGGGCGGCGCCGACGTCGACGTGTTCCTCGTCATCCAGTTCCTCTCCCTGCCGCTCATCGTGATCCAGGCCACCATCACTGCCTTCGGCGAGGAGCTCGGCTGGCGCGGCTACCTCACGACGGCGCTGTCGCCGCTCGGGTTCTGGCCGTCAACCGCGATCATCGGCGTCGTCTGGGGCCTGTGGCACGCGCCGATCATCCTGCTCGGCTACAACTTCGGTCGCACCGACGCGCTCGGGCTCGTGTACATGGTGATCTTCTGCCTGCTCGTCGGCGTGATCCTCCAGTGGAGCCGCTACTTCACCCGCAGCGTGTGGCCGGCCGCCGTGGGACACGGCGCCCTCAACGCGACCTTCACCTACCCGCTCTTCTGGTCGACGCCTGACCTCGACCCGCTGATGGGCTCCGCCGTCGGGGTGCCGGGATGGATCCTGCTCGCCGTCGTCATCGGCGTGCTGTTCCTCACCCGGGCGTTCCGCCCCGAGCGCGACGGGACGCCGAAGGCGGATCCGCGCGCGATCTCCGACTGACGGCGGAGCGTTTTCCTCCCAGAGGGGGAAGTCGTCCACGGTCGGATGCGGTGGAATAGGAACATGCTCGAGAACCTGCAGTCGTTCACCGAAACCCTCCCTGTCGCCGTCCAGTGGCTCGGGATCATCCTCATCTCGGCGATCCCGTTCGTCGAGTCGTACCTGGGGTCGTTCATCGGAGTGATCGCGGGGATCCACCCCGTCGTCGCGCTCGCCGCCGCCATCATCGGCAACGTGGTCTCGATGCTCATCTTCGTCCTGTCCGCTCACGGCATCCGCACGGCCGCGACCAAGAACAACGCCCCGAAGGAGCTCTCGCCCCGCAAGCAGAAGCTCAAGGAGCGGTTCGACAAATTCGGCATCGCCGGTGTCAGCCTCCTGGGTCAGGCGGTTCTGCCGAGTCAGATCACGTCGGCGCTCATCGTCAGCTTCGGAGCGTCGAAGAACAAGGTGATCTTCTGGCAGATCATCTCGATCATCCTCTGGGGTGTCGCGTTCACGCTCCTCGCGCTCGGTGGCGTGCAGGTTGTGGGCCGCTTCTGATCAGTGCCGCCAGCGCGGCACCACGAGCGGACTGCCGGACTCCGCGTCGGGGATCACGCGCGCGTCCAAGCCGAACACGTCGGTGACGAGATCCTCGGTGATCACCGTCGCTGGTTCGCCGGTGCTCACGACAGCACCGTCCTTCATCGCGACGATGTGATCCGCGTAGCGTGCGTCGATCTCGCCGTCCTGGCCGACGCGCTCGATACCGCTGGTGTCGATGTCGCCCATCACGAACGAGTTCTCGCAGTCGAAGCCGTACAGCGCGTCGGGCTCGATGCCGTACTCGTGCAGCGAGCTGTATGCGTAGCAGTCCATGATGATCGTCTCGGGCTGCGCCTCGAACGTCATCTCGAGGTCTTCGGTCGGGTGCGTGAAGGTCACGTCGCCGCCTTCCGGTGCGGCCGCGGGAGCCGACTCAGAGGCGCTCGAGGGGAACGGCAGCGTACGCCGCACGGAGCTGGTCGAACACGGGATGGTCAACCCCCCAGGTGTGACCGTCGATCGACGCGATCGGTCGGATCCCGACCCCCGAGCTCGTCGCGAACGCCGCGTCCAGCTGTGGCAGGTGTGCGAGCGACACGGGTTCCGAGGTGCCACCGACCAGCGCGCGTGTGATGCCGGGCAACGCGTCGCCATCGGCCCACACGACGGCGCCACCGCGGATGAATCCGATGTTCCACGTCGGGCCTTCCGAGAGCTGCCCGGCATCGTCGATAAATACGGCGTCGTCGAACCCTGCGCGCTGGGCGAGACGGCGCTGGTAGAGCGAGCCGAACAGCCCCGTGTGCTTGATCTCGGGGGTCTCGCGACCGAACCGCGTGGAGCGCAGCCGGAGGGGAGCGACCGCTCCCGTCGACGCCGGCCGTGGCGAGACGAGGACCCGCGGCGCGGCATCGGCGCCCGGACGCTCGAGCGTGAGCGCGGGGTCGAACACCGTCACGCGGACGAGCACGACCGCCGGCTCGTCGGCGATCGCGGAGCGGATCCGCGCACGCACGACGTCGAGGTCGAGTTCGGCGTCGAACAGCGCGCGGCTGTCGTGGACGAGCCGGGCGAGGTGCAGGCCGAGGCCGCGGACACCGCCTGACTCCACGCGCATCGTCGTGAAGTGGCCGAGGCCGGCGAAGGCGAGCGCGCGCAGATCCGCGGCGGTGGCGGGTGTGCCGTCGAGCTGCTCCATCCCCTCATTCTCACGGCATAACGCCGCCGACCCCGCATGCATCGCGCTGGATGTCGGTGTGTTGCGCGGGCACGGGACAGAATTGACCGCCGCGTATTGGGAGAATAGGCGGATGACGCCGCGAACCTCCCCCGCGCGCGTGCTCCTCGTCGACAACCACGATTCGTACACGGGCAGCATCGAACAGCTGCTGTGGCAGGCGACGGGCGCGCGCCCGCACCTCGTGCAGAGCGACGCCGTCGACCTCGACATGCTCGACCGCTACACGCACATCGTGCTCGGCCCGGGCCCGGGGACCCCACACCGCGCCGCCGACGCGGGGCGGGGGCTGGAGATCCTGCGGCGCGCCACCGTGCCCGTGCTCGGTGTGTGCCTCGGATTCCAGGAGATGGCCGTCGCGCTCGGCGGACGCGTCGACCGCGCCGACCGCCCCGCGCACGGCGTCATCGAGACGATCGCCCACGACGGATCCGCGCTCTTCGACGGCATGCCGACGCGGTTCGAGGCCGTGCGCTACCACTCGCTGATCGTCGCCGAGCCGGCGCCGTTCCACGTTACCGCGCGGGCGAGCGACGGATCCCCGATGGCGGGCGAAGCGGCCGACCGCGGCTGGTACGGCGTGCAGTTCCACCCCGAGTCGATCGGATCCGCCCACGGCGGGCGCCTCATCGAGAACTTCCTCGCGCTCGGCGGCGCGAAGGGCGACCGGGCCGGAATCGACCCCACGAAACTCGGAGATCTCAGGAAACGCGGGCTGATTCCCGCAGATGACCCGAAATACGTGAGATCTCCGAGTTTGGTGGCGGGGGATGCGGCCTGGCGGGTCTGGTCGGAGCGAATCGAGCATCGCGTCGAGACGGAAGCGCTGTTCGCGGAACTCTACGGTGATGCCCCCACAGCGGTGTGGCTCGACAGCGCGCAACAGGCGTACGACATGGGGCGGTACTCGATCATGGGGGCGCCCGAGGGCCCCCGGGACCACATCCTCGCCTACCGCACGGCCGAGCAGCGTGTCACGATCGACGGCGAGCCGGCGGGCGACGATCTGTGGCGCGAACTCGACGCGCGCATCGGTGCGCAGGCCGCGGATCCGGTCCCCGGCCTGCCCTTCGCGGGCGGCTACGTCGGATCCGTCGGCTACGGCACGAAGGCGGTCGGCCGCGTGCGCGACCCGGGGGAACCCGACGCGCAGCTCGCGCACCTGAGCCGGTTCATCGTGATCGATCATGTCAACGAATGCCTTCACGTCGTCGCCGGTGGCCTCGACGGTGACGAAGACGCCGCGCAGCGCTGGATCGCTGCGACCGGCGAACGGATCCGCGGCATGGCCGCAGGCGCGAGCGGGGCGGATCCGAGCTGCGCCGATTCGCTGAGTGCGCCCGGGAGTTCGTCGGGAGCACACGTGTGCGAGCCGCATCATGCGGACCCGAACCGTGTGGACCCGGCGACGTGTGCGCCCGAGCCCGCGGTCGCGTCGGTCACCCCGGAGCAGTACCGCCGCGATCTCGCCGACGTGCGTACCTGGCTCGAGGCGGGCGACTCTTATGAGGCCTGCTACACCTACCGGGTCCGCTTCCCGTTCGACGGCGACGCGCTCGATATCTACCGCACGCTGCGGCGCACGAACCCCGCGCCCTACGCGGCGTATCTGCGGCTGCCGGGCCGCGAGATCCTGTCGTGCTCGCCCGAGCGGTACCTCGCGGTCACGCCCGACGGGCGCGCGGAGACGAAACCGATCAAGGGCACCGCACGACGCCACGTGGATCCGGCGCGCGACGCCGAGGTCGCGCGGTCGCTCGCGGCGGATCCGAAGACGCGCGCCGAGAATCTTATGATCGTCGACCTGTTGCGCAACGATCTCGGGCGGATCAGCGCCCCGGGTTCCGTCGAGGTGCCGGCGCTCATGGCGGTGGAGAGCTATGCGACGGTGCACCAGCTCGTGACATCCGTACGCTCTCGCGTGTTGACGAGCGGCGTGATGGCCGCCGCGGCGCTCTTCCCGCCGGGATCCATGACGGGCGCGCCGAAGCGACGCACGGTCGAGATGCTCGACGAGCTCGAGGTGGAGCCGCGCGGGGCGTATGCGGGCGTGCTCGGGTAC
>DWXU01000030.1:0-10559 GCA_019119065.1 Candidatus Microbacterium pullistercoris
CTCCCGAACGCTCCCATCGAGATCTCCACCGAGGAGGATGGCAACATCGCCGTCGTCTGCGGACCGGCTCGCTTCGCTCTCGCCTCGATGCCCGTCGAGGAGTACCCGGCCATTCCCGAGGTCACCGGCGAGTCCGGCCTCGTCCCGGGTGAAGACTTCGCGACCGCCATCTCGCAGGTGGCCTTCGCCGCCTCACGCGACGACGTCACGCCGGTGCTGACGGGCGTTCAGCTCGCGGTAAGTGAGAACACCCTCACGCTCGTCGCCACCGACCGCTACCGCGTCGCGCTCCGCGCCATCGACTGGGACGGCAGCCAGCACGAAGCGCAGGCGCTCGTCCCGGCCCGCACCCTCATCGAAGTCGGCAAGACCTTCTCGCACGGCGGGAACATCTCCATCGCGTTCAGCGGGTCCGGCGACCGCGAGATCATCTCCTTCACGGCCGGCAACAAGACCGTCACGTCGCTGCTGATCAAGGGCAACTTCCCGCCCGTGCAGCGTCTGTTCCCCGACCAGACGGGTCATTACTCCGTCGTCTCGACAAGTGACCTCAACGAGGCTGTCCGCCGCGTCGCCCTCGTGCTCGACCGTTCGGCCCCTCTGCGCTTCACGTTCGGCCCGACCGAGGTGACGATGGACGCCGCTGGCGGCGACCAGGCCCGCGCCTCGGAGTCGGTCGATGCGACCCTCACCGGCGGTGACGAGACGACGCTGGGGCTCAACCCGCAGTACCTCCTCGAGGCGCTCGGCGCCGTGAAGAGTGAGTTCGCGCGCATCACGTTCACCTCCAGCGACAACGCGAACAAGCTCAGCCCGATCCTCGTGACCGCGCAGACGTCGGTCGACGACGCCTCGAGCGACAACTTCAAGTACCTCCTGCAGCCGAACCTTCTGTTGCGATAGGCGTGATCGTCGAGCACCTGAGCCTCGTCGACTTCCGTAACTATGCCGAGGCCGAACTGCCGTTGCGGCCGGGCACGAACCTGCTCGTCGGTCGCAACGGCCAGGGCAAGACGAATCTCGCGGAAGCGGTCGCCTACCTCGCGACGCTCGGGTCCCATCGGGTGTCTTCCGACGCTCCGCTTGTGCGGGAAGGTCGCGACGCCGCGTTCATCCGGGCACGCCTCGCGCACGGATCCCGCAGCGTCGCGCTCGAACTGCAGGTGAATCGGCAGGGATCCAACCGCGCGCGCATCTCCGGCAATCCGGTGCGGCCCAGCGAGCTGCCGCGTTACATGCACGCGGTGCTCTTCGCTCCCGAAGACCTCACGATCGTCCGCGGGGATCCGTCGTCGCGTCGCCGGTTCGCCGATCAGCTGCTGGTGCAGCGCACGCCGCGACTCGCGAGCGTCATGTCGGACTACGACCGCACGCTCAAACAGCGCACGACGCTGCTCAAATCCGCGCGCGCGAGGGGAATGCGCGCCGAACAGCTCACGACGCTCGACGTGTGGGACGACAAGTTGATCCAGCTCGGAGCGCAGATCATCGACGCGCGGCAGAGGCTTGCAACCGACATGACCGAGCCGCTGGCGCGTGCGTACGCGGCGATCGCGGGCGAGGATCACTCGCCACGCATCGGGTGGGCGCTCTCGATCGGCGGATCCGACCCCGAGGATGACCCCGAGGCGGTCGAGATCGGCGCGTCGGGCGCCACGAGTGAGCGGTTCCGCGAGGCCCTGCTCGCCCGGCGCACGCAGGAGCTCGACCGCGGTCTCACTCTTGTGGGGCCGCACCGCGACGACCTCGTGTTGCATCTTCGGGGTCTGCCGGTGAAGGGATACGCGTCCCACGGTGAGGGCTGGTCGGTCGCCCTGTCATTGCGATTGGCGTCTGCTGAGCTGCTGCGCGCGGAATCGCCGGGCGGAGACCCCATCCTGATCCTTGACGACGTCTTCGCCGAGCTCGACGCCGCCCGCCGCGGTCGCCTGGCCGGCATCGTGGCGAGTTACGAGCAGGTCCTCGTGACGGCCGCCGTCGCGACCGACATCCCCGTGTCCCTCCGCGCCGACGCGATCCGCATCGACGACGGTCGGATCCTCGGCGCGCTCGCGGAGCACCCCCTCGAGGAGGAGACGTGAGCGAGGAGCAGCGCCCGCCGGGTATTCCCGAGACGGTCGCCACGTATCTGCGCTTGCGCGGCCTGCCGCTCAGTAAGGCGGCCCGCCGCAGAAAGCGCCGGCGCGGGGATCCGGACGGGAGCCAGCCGTTCGCGAAGGGGCGGGATCCCGGGACGCTCGGCGATGCGATCTCCGCGCTGACGACCGCGAGCGGATGGGCGCCGCAGCTCGAGCGCGAGGACCTCGCTTTGAACTGGGAAGAGATCGCCGGCAGTGACAACGCGGAGCACTCGCACATCGAGACGTTCGCGCGCGGCCTCGTCGTCGTGCGGTGCGACTCGACGGCGCGCAGCAAGCAGATGCACCTCATGCGCGCGAACTTTCTCACGCGCATCATCGAGCTGTACCCGGACGCGGGTGTGGAAGAGATCCGCTTCTTCGGCCCGGAGGTCCCCACCTGGAAACACGGATTCAGGCGCGTTCAGGGGCGCGGACCGCGCGATACCTACGGCTGAGACGGGTCCGACCCTATCTGAGGTCTTTTTATCGCGTTAGAGGGCCTGTTACGTCGTTTCTGGAGGCCCGACCGGGTAAGCTGGTGGTCGCGACGAAGACCACAAGGAGCATCACCTTTATGACGAGCGAGACCCCTCATCACAAGGTCACGAACGATTACGGCGCAGATGACATCCAGGTGCTCGAGGGGCTCGAGGCGGTGCGCAAGCGTCCGGGCATGTACATCGGCTCCACGGGGCCGCGCGGCCTGCACCACCTCGTCTATGAGATCGTCGACAACTCGGTCGACGAATCGCTCGCCGGCTACTGCGACACCATCACCGTCACCCTCCTCGAGGACGGCGGCATCCGCTGCGAGGACAACGGGCGAGGAATCCCGGTCGCCGAGAACAAGAAGGAAGGCAAGTCGACCCTCGAGGTCGTCCTGACCGTTCTGCATGCCGGTGGCAAGTTCGGTGGCGGCGGATATGCCGTCTCCGGCGGACTGCACGGCGTCGGATCCTCGGTTGTGAACGCCCTCTCGACCCGCCTCGACGCGGTCATCAAGCGCGATGGTCACGTGTGGCGACAGACGTACACCGAGGGCGGCCACCCGACGGCGCCCATCGAGAAGGGCGAGACGACCGACGAGACCGGCACCGCCATCACCTTCTGGCCGGACCCCGACATCTTCACCGAGACCGTCGACTTCGAATACGAAGTGCTGCGCACGCGCTTCCAGCAGATGGCCTTCCTCAACAAGGGCCTGAAGATCGAGCTCTACGACGCGCGTCCGACCTCGACCGAAGAGGTCGAGACGGAGGAGGGCGCTCCGGAGTCGCAGCAGCGTCAGGATGTCTTCCTGTACGAGCGCGGGCTCATGGACTACGTCGACTACCTCAACAATGCGCGCCGCGCCGAACGCGTGCATGACGAGATCATCAGTTTCGAATCCGAGGTCTCCGACCGCAAGATCGCCCTCGAGGTGGCGATGCAGTGGACCACCTCGTACAGCGAGAACGTGTTCACGTACGCGAACACGATCAACACGCATGAGGGCGGAACGCACGAAGAGGGCTTCCGTTCCGCGCTCACCGCGCTGATGAACCGCTACGCGCGGACGAACGGTCTGCTCAAGGAGAAGGACGACAACCTCACGGGTGATGACGTGCGCGAGGGGCTCACCGCGGTGATCTCGGTGAAGCTCTCCGAACCGCAGTTCGAGGGCCAGACCAAGACCAAGCTCGGCAACACCGAGGCGCGTGGCTACGTCCATCGCATTGTGAATGAGGAGCTGGGCGACTGGTTCGAGCGCAACCCGCAGCATGCGAAGAACGTGATCCGCAAGGCGATCGACGCCGCGAGCGCCCGGTTGGCGGCACGCAAGGCGCGTGAGACGGCACGACGCAAGAGCGTGTTCGAGTCGGCCGCGATGCCCGACAAGCTCAAGGACTGCACGAGCAAGGATCCGTCGATCTCGGAGATCTTCCTCGTCGAGGGCGACTCGGCTGGCGGATCCGCCGTGGACGGCCGCAACCCGACGACGCAGGCGATCCTGTCGTTGCGCGGCAAGATCCTGAACGTCGAGCGCGCACGCCTCGACAAGGCGCTCGCCAACAAGGAAGTGCAGGCGATGATCCAGGCGTTCGGCACGGGGATCGGGCCGGACTTCGCCATCGAGAAGGCGCGCTATCACAAGATCGTGCTGATGACGGACGCGGACGTCGACGGCCAGCACATCACGACGCTGCTGCTGACGCTGCTGTTCCGGTACATGCGCGGGCTCATCGAGGCCGGGTACGTGTTCCTCGCGATGCCGCCGCTGTACCGGCTCAAGTGGACGAACGCTGAGCACGAGTACGTCTACTCCGACCGCGAGCGCGACACGTTCATCGAGGCGGGGCAGGCGCGCGGCTGGCGTCTGCCGAAGAGCAATGAGGGCGGCATCCAGCGGTACAAGGGTCTCGGTGAGATGAACGCCCACGAACTGTGGGAGACGACCATGGATCCCGAGACGCGCACCCTGCGGCAGGTGACGATCGATGATGCCGCGGCGGTCGACGAGATCTTCTCGGTGCTCATGGGAGAGGACGTCGAGTCGCGACGCAGCTTCATCCAGCGCAACGCGAAGGACGTTCGCTTCCTCGACATCTGATCGACGACGCGACTTGTTTGAGAGACAGAGAACATGACTGACGAAGAACGTCCCGACATCAACGCCAGCCACAACCACGGGCGCATCGACCAGGTCGACCTGCAGTCCGAGATGCAGCGCAGCTATCTCGACTACGCGATGAGCGTCATCATCGGGCGCGCGCTGCCCGACGTGCGCGACGGCCTGAAGCCCGTGCACCGCCGCGTGATCTACGGCATGTATGACGGCGGCTACCGCCCCGACAAGTCGTTCTCGAAGTGCGCTCGTGTCGTCGGCGACGTCATGGGGAAGCTGCACCCCCACGGCGACCTCGCGATCTACGACACTCTCGTGCGTCTCGTGCAGTCGTGGTCAATGCGCTACCCGATGGCGCTCGGGCAGGGGAACTTCGGCACGCCCGGCAACCAGGGAGCTGCGGCTCCGCGGTACACCGAGACGAAGATGGCTCCGATCGCGCTTGAGATGGTGCGCGACATCGAAGAAGACACCGTCGACTTCGATGACAACTACGACGGCCGCGAGCAGGAGCCGGTCGTGCTGCCCGCGCGGATCCCGAACCTGCTCGTCAACGGATCCGTCGGCATCGCCGTGGGCATGGCGACCAACATCCCGCCGCACAACATGCGCGAGGTGGCCGACGGTGCGCTGTGGGTCCTCGACAACCCGGAGCTCCCGCGCGAGGAGCTGCTCGCCGGGCTGATGCAGCGGATCCCGGGACCGGACTTCCCGACCAGGGCGCAGATCCTCGGCACCAAGGGGATCCACGAGGCGTACCGCACGGGGCGCGGTTCGATCCCGATGCGCGCGGTCGTGGGTGTTGAGGAGATCCAGGGGCGCACGTGCCTCGTCGTGACGGAGCTTCCGTACCAGGTCAACCCCGACAACCTCGCGGTCAAGATCGGCGAACTTGCGCGTGAAGGACGCGTGCAGGGCATCGCCGACATCCGCGACGAGACGTCCGGGCGCACCGGCCAGCGACTCGTGATCGTGCTCAAGCGCGATGCGGTCGCGAAGGTCGTTCTGAACAACCTCTACAAGCACACCGAGCTGCAGTCGAACTTCAGCGCGAACATGCTCGCGATCGTCGACGGGGTGCCGCGCACGCTGCCGCTCGATCGGTTCATCACGCTGTGGATCGAGCATCAGCTCGAGGTCATCGTTCGGCGCACCCGCTACCGTCTGCGCAAGGCGGAGGAGCGGATGCACATCCTGCGCGGCTACCTCAAGGCGCTCGACGCGCTCGATGAGGTCATCGCGCTGATCCGCCGTTCGTCGACGGTTGACGACGCGCGCGCGGGACTGAAGGACCTGCTCGACATCGACGACGTGCAGGCAGACGCGATTCTCGCGATGCAGCTGCGTCGCCTCGCTGCGCTTGAGCGCCAGAAGATCATCGACGAGGCCGATGAGCTCGAGGCCAAGATCGCCGACTTCAAGGAGATCATCGCCTCCGAAGAGCGTCAGCGCGACATCGTGAAGACCGAGCTGACCGGCATCGTCGACAAGTTCGGCGACGACCGCCGGACCGAGATCCTGCACGGCTTCGACGGCGACGTCTCGATGGAAGACCTGATCGCGGAGGAGGAGGTCGTCGTCACCGTCACGCGGGAGGGATACGTCAAGCGCACGCGGAGCGACCTCTACCGCAGCCAGCACCGTGGTGGCAAGGGCGTGCGTGGCGCACAGCTGCGCGCAGACGACGTGGTCGAGCACTTCTTCGTGACGACGACGCACCACTGGATCCTGTTCTTCACGACCGCCGGCCGCGTCTACCGCGTCAAGGCGTACGAGCTCCCCGAGGCGGGACGCGACGCCAAGGGCCTGCATGTCGCGAACCTGCTCGCAATGCGGCCCGACGAGCAGATCGCCGAGGTGATCGAGCTCAAGAGCTATGAGGATCACGAGTATCTCGTGCTCGCGACCCGCAACGGCCTCGTGAAGAAAACGCGCCTGACCGAGTACGACTCGAACCGCCAGGGCGGCATCATCGCGATCAACCTGCGCGATGAGGACGAGCTCGTCGACGCGATGCTCGTGGATGCCGACGACCACCTGCTGCTCATCAGCCGCAAGGGCATGTCGCTGCAGTTCCCGGCGGCGGACGACTCGCTGCGCCCGATGGGACGCTCAACCTCCGGCGTGAAGGGCATGGCGTTCCGAGACGGCGACGAATTGCTCAGCGCATCGGTCGCGAGCCCCGGTACCTTCGTGTTCACCGTCACGGACGGCGGCTGGGCGAAGCGCACGGCGATCTCCGAGTACCGCCAGCAGGGTCGTGGCGGAATCGGCATCAAGGTCGCCAAACTGCACGACGATCGCGGCGAGCTCGCCGGCGGACTCATCGTGGAAGAAGATGACGAGGTGCTCGTCGTTCTCGCCAAGGGCAAGGTGGTACGCTCGGCCGTTGCCGAGGTGCCTGCGAAGGGCCGCGACACGATGGGAGTCGTGTTCGCCCGTCCCGACAAGGGTGACCACATCCTGACCATCGCTCGAAATCGCGAGCGCGGTCTGGGTGAGGACGAACCAGAACCCGAAAACTCCGAAGGTGACGAATGAGCACGGTTGCGGACAAGCTCGCGAAGAAGTCGGCGCAGAAGACGTCGTCGAAGCAGGTGCGGCTGCGCCTCGTCTACGTTGACTTCTGGTCTGCGGTCAAGCTGTCATTCCTGGTCGCCATCGCGATCGCGATCGTGACGCTTGTCTCGTTCATCCTGCTGTTCCTGGTGATCCAGTCGACCGGCCTCATCAGCCAGGTCGATGAGTTCCTCGCCGGATTCAGTGACGGCCTCTCGATCGAAGCTGCTGTTGGCCTGCCGCAGGTCTTCGCGTTCGGCTCGGTCGTCGCGATCCTCAATCTCATCGTCGTGACCGTGATGGGTGCGGTCGGTGCCGGCATCTACAACATGTGCGTGAAGATCACCGGCGGGCTGCTCGTCGGCTTCACCTCGAACTGAGGCTTTGCGAGCGCCCCGGGCTTTTGCCCGGGGCGCTTTCGTGTGCGTGGGGGGCCGCCGCGCCGATTCCGGGTCGCCACGCCCGGGACGCAGACACGAATTGGAGAGGCCGGATTCCGTGGGGTATGCTCTTGAAGGTTGACGACCGGTGGTCCGAGACGTACGGGGCTATAGCTCAGGCGGTTAGAGCGCTTCACTGATAATGAAGAGGTCCCAGGTTCAAGTCCTGGTAGCCCCACCACCCGATCCCGGGGCCTTAGCTCAGTTGGTAGAGCGCCTGCTTTGCAAGCAGGATGTCAGGAGTTCGAATCTCCTAGGCTCCACAATGTGATGAGTCGCGACATGGGTCTCACCTGAGTCGCGACATGTGTCACAGATGAGAGCTCGGCCATTGGCCGGGCTCTCGTTGTTGGTTGCGCCAGTATCCGCGGGTCGGGGGATTACCGGCCAAAAGGAGTGAATGGGTTCGGCGTGTCAGTGTCTGCCTGCCCATCCTGATCGCGGCCAGAGGTCTTCTGTGGCGTCGAGTCTGGTGTCGTAGGCGAGGTAACTGACCTGGTCGGTGGGCTGGGGAAGGGTCGTTTCCTGTTCGCGCCGGACCGCGACCAGACCCGGAAGAAGCGTCGCGACATTCTCGTCGAAGCGGTTCATCGGCGTCCTTCCGTCGGTGGCTGCTGAGCGTCAGCCTACGGTCGCGGTTGGGCGCGTCGCGATGGTCGATTCATCCGCGATGTGTGCGCCGATATGTGGTGCGGAGCCGCGCCGCGAGCTCGACTACCGCACGCCCGCCGAGTACAACGACCCTCACAGTGTGTTCGGCTCGCGCTGACCTCATTCGGTCGGGCGGGCGAGCGCGTGAAGGAAAGCCGTGACCGCCGCCTCGTACTCCGCAGGTGCGGTCTTAATGCCTTCCAGATGGGCGGCGGGGAACTCGGCCACCGTGGCATGCGGATACCTGCTCGCGAGCGCGCGGACCTGCGCCGGCTGCACCAGGGTGTCGTCGGCACCGATCAGGTACAGCATCGGGGTGGTTCCGGAGGCAGAAGACTCCCGCTTGGGTGGCCAGTCGGTGCCGAGCATGGTCACTGCACTGCGCGCGAACGCCGACACGACGTCGGGGCGGCGCAGCACCGCACGGATCGGGGCAGGGACGGGCACGCCGCCGGTGGTCAGGAAGTCGCGCAACATCGCGTCCAGGTCAAGACCGGGGCCGCTGTCACAGAGGATCGCATCGACCGGCGACGTCGGGTGGCGTAGTTGGTGGAGGGTGGGGAAGGTGGAGAAGGAGAACCCCCACACCACGAGCGGTCGAGCGCCGGGCCAGGTGGTGCGAGCGACGTCGATACCGGTGGTGATGTCAGCGCTGTACCGCTCGGCCAGGTGCTCTCGGGCCGGATCCGGGGCGGAGAGGCCGTGGTTCCGGTGGTCGAAAACCAGCACGTTCCAGCCCAGCCCGTGCAACAGCCGCGCTTGCCGCAGGCTGGCCGATTTTGTCAGTCCGATCCCGTGTCCCACGATCGCCGTGCCCGCCCCCGTGCCCGCTGCCCGGCCGGGGATGAGCCACAGGTGCAGGTTGATCCCATCCGGTGTCCGAACGATCTCCTCCGTGAAAGGCAGGCCGAGGTCGCCGGGATGCCGGTGGTGCTTTTTGCGCGGGGGATGGAACAGAGTGTGCGCCAGCCGGTGCCCGATGCGCTCTGCCAACGTCACGATTCTGTTCCCGTCGCTCCGAGCGCCGCGAGCGATGCCGCAACCACAGCCTCTTCCAGTCCTGGCGCGCGGTCGCCGGAATCGATGATGCGGCGGGCTGCGGCATAGGGGATGTCGATCAGCGCGAACTGCGCCCTCCCCAGGGTGGAGTTGTCCACGCTGCCGAAGTGCGCAGCGGCAAAGGCAATGACCGCGCGCTTCACCCCGTCGTTGAGGGTCGCAAGATCCTCGCCGAGTTCTTCCGGCCACAACGCGATGAGGTCCTCGCGGCGATACAGCGTCAGCAACTTCGCCTCGGCCGCGTGTGCCGCGCTCCAGGTCAGCACGTGCGCCACCGCGGCCCGTGCCGCCGCCAACGGAGCGGGGCTGTCGAGCGCGGCGAGGAATCCCTTCTGAAACCGCCGCACAGTCCTGGTCCACAGGGTCGCCAGGATCAGGTCGCGGGAGGCGAAGCGGTGATAGACGGATCCCGACGGCGCACCGAGGTGTTTCGCGATCGCGACCACCGACGCGCCCCCCGGACCCCCTGCCGCAACCACGGCAAGCGCGGCATCGAGGATGTGCTGGTCGGAGTACTTCGCACTCCTACCCACCACGCACCCCCACCCCTGCACCGTGCGACCTTGTCACGGTGTCGCGTTCAGCGAGCCCAGCCAGCACCCGCAGTTGCTTCCGCATCATCACCAGGTCGCCCCAGGCCAGCAGATACCGGCGCGCCCCGCCGAGCCATCGCCCGTTCCGCGGCATCCACAGCACCGCGCTCAGTCGCAACGCATCGTCGGGCAGCGGATCGACCTGGTATCGCACGGTGATCGCGCCGAACGCCCGCGTCGGCCACCCCGGTCTCATCCGCAAGGTCAGCGACCGGTCGGAGTCGTAGTCGGTGAGGGTGAAGATCGTCATGAACCGCTGACCGATCGCCAGCTCCCGCAGCGCCGGATTCGCCGTGCGGGGGCTGCGCCTCCCGAAGTTGTCGATCCAGTCATAGCTGTATGGCGCACGCCTCAGCTGGCATAACCACAGGAACAACATCTCCGGTTCGGCGCTCGTGACCACCGCGCGCGTTGCCGTCCGCACGCCCCCGCTCTCGCGCAATACGACAGGCGGATCGAGCGCCACGGATTCGCTCCACACCCACGGCAACCGCCCGAACGACGCACACGACACGGAGCCACCTCCACTCGA
>DWXU01000194.1:0-6738 GCA_019119065.1 Candidatus Microbacterium pullistercoris
GCCCACAGGAAGGCCGACAGCGTCTTGCCGGATCCGGTCGGCGCCACGACGAGCGCGTGACGCCCCTCAGAGATCGCCTTCCACGCGCCCGTCTGGGCGTTGGTCGGCGCCGCGAACGCTCCGCGGAACCACGCCGCGGTCGGTTCGCTGAAGCTGTCGAGAACGTCCACGGAACCATCCTGCCGTGGACCACCGACATCGGGGCCGGGGTCGGTCACCCCCGGAGGCTCCGCGCGCCGCCGAGCGGCGTGACGAGGGGCGACGGGTCACGCTCAGGCGCGGCCGACGCGCCTCTGCCGCCGGCGGCTCAGGAGGACGGGGCGAATCGTCGCGTCGCACGCGGCGGCTCGACGCGCCTACGCGACCGCGCTGTCGCCGACCGTCAGATCGAGCGGGAAGTCCAGGGGGAAGGATCCGAAGAGCAACCGTCCCGCGGCCGCCGCGGACTCGCGCATCGCCTCGGCGGCGGCGTCCGCCTGCTCGGCCGGCGCGTGCACGACGACCTCGTCGTGCAGGAAGAACGCGATGTGCGCGCGGCGGGCGAACGCGCGCCCGGATCGCGGCGCCGCGTGCCCGGAGGACACCGCGGGCAGGGCGGCGAGACGGATCCGCAGATCCGCCATCCACGCGAGCGCCCACTCGGCCGCCGTGCCCTGCACGATGAAGTTACGCGTGAAGCGGCCATGGTCGCGTGCACGACGCAGCGCGCGCTGTTCGTCCGCCGCCGTCGTCGCGGTCGACAGCAGTCGCCGCGTCGCAGCATCGAGCGGGGGAGAGGTGCGGCCGAGCCAGGTCGCGACCGTGCCACCGTTCTCGCCGGTCCGCGCCGCTTCGTCGACGAGTCTCATCGCGCGCGGATACACGCGTCGGAGCCGCGGCACGAGCCGTCCGGAATCGCCCGTCGTCGCGCCGTACATCGCACCCAGCACGGCGATCTTCGCCTCGGATCGGGTCGCGAGGACGCCGTCGGCGACGATTCCGTCGTAGAGATCCCGCCCGCGCGCCGCGTCCGCCATTCGCTCATCGCGTGCCATGGCGGCGAGCACGCGAGGCTCCAGCTGCGACACGTCGGCGTCGACGATCCGCCAGCCGGGATCCGCCCGCAGCGCCGGTCGCAGCTGACGCGGGATCTGCAGCGCGCCGCCGCCGGCCGCGGCCCAGCGCCCGGTCACGACGCCGCCGGGAACGTAGACGGGACGGAACCGCCCGTCTCGCACCCACGCGTCGAGCCACGCCCAGCCGTTCGCGGTGAGCAGGCGTGCGAGGCGCTTGTACTCGAGGAGTGGCGCGATCGCGGGGTGGTCGATCTCCTTCAGCACCCACTTGCTCGTGGAATCGACGTGCATCCCGGCGGCCCGCAGCGCCCCCAGGAGCTGCGGAGGCGAGTCGAGCGACACCTGCGGATCCTCGAGGCCGTGTTGCTAAATCCATTGGAGGGCCGCGGACAGGCAGAGCCCGGCTGCGTATGAACGGGCGGTCTTGTCGTATCGGGACGCGAGCCCTCGCCACTGCTTGACGAAGCTGAAGCACCGCTCGATCACGTTGCGACCCTTGTAGCGCTTCTGCTGCTCGTCGCCGAAGTCGATCGGCCTGCCCTGCTTCTTGCGACGGTGCGCGATCTGGTCGTCGCGCTCGGGGATCGTGGCCTTGATGCCGCGCTCGCGCAGCCAGGCGCGGTTCTTCTTCGACGGATACCCCTTGTCCGCGAGCACACGGTCAGGACGCCGGCGCGGCCGGCCGCGACCGGGGACGTGGATCTCGTCGAGCACGCAGCCGAACATGCTCGTGTCCGCGATCTGCCCGCCGGTGAGCACGAACGCGAGAGCCCGGGCCTGGCCGTCGCAGACGAGGTGGATCTTCGTCGTCAAACCGCCTCGTGACCGGCCGATCGCGTGATCAGGCGGCTCCGGTCCCGACAACGTGTAATTCGACACGGCCCCCTGTGGTCCGCGGCAGTGTCGCGCCATGCTGATGCACGCGCGCGATCGAGGAGTCCACCGACACGACCCAGTCGATCTCGCCCGCAAGAGACGCGCGCTTCTGGACATGGGCGAGCAGGTCTTCCCACACGCCCGCCTCCGCCCATCGGCGGAAGTTCTTGTAGATCGTGTTCCAGTTCCCGAATCGCTCGGGCAGGTCTCGCCAGGCTGAGCCGGTCCGGAACCGCCACGCGGTTGCCTCGACCACCGTGCGACGATCGACAGGTGGGCGGCCTCGCGTCCGCACAGGCGGGAACACGTCCTGGATCAGCTCCCAAACCTCGTCCGTGATGACATCTCGCGACACACCTCAAGGATCGCCGACGCGCCTCAGACCACCATTTAGCAACACGCCCGAGCGCCGCCCGCACCTCGCCCGCGAGCACGGACATCTTCGCGGGCACACCGCCCGCGCCGCGTGTTCCGAGGGTGCTGTCGAGGATCCGCCCGTGCTCGTCGGCGTCCCACGGGACGCCGGCAACGCGCGCCTCGGCCGCGACGAGTGCACCCGCCGACTCGGCCGCGAGCAGCAGCCGCATGCGCGCCGGATCCGCGGATCCGCTCGTCGTATCGTCGTGTCGCGCGAGCTCGTGCAGCACTTCGTCGAGCTCGTCGCGGCGTGGTCCCGTCTCAAGGTCGAACAGCGCGGGGGTGTGTTCCCGGTCGGGTGCGTCCCATTGCGTGTGTCGGGCGAGCACGGAGCCGGGGACCGCGTTCTTGAGGATCGCGTGGCACAGCCTGAGGTCGTGGCAGCGCTCGACCCGCACGCCGGCTGCGAGCAGCACGGGGTAGGTCTCGGCCGTGCTCGCCCACACCCAGCGCACGCGGCGCTCGGCCTCACGTGCGGCGACCCAGGCGGGGAACTCTGCTTCCGTCAGCGTGCGCCGCACCCCGTCCGGCGCGGCCGCGACGATGCGCCGGTCACTCGTGCGTCCGATCGCGATGCGGGGCGTGTCGCTCCACGGAGACTCCGCGGCGGGGTGCCGATTCGGATCCATCTCCCCATCCTCCCGCCACCGTGCGCTCGACAGGACACGAATGCACCCAACTGGCCGCGCACCCGTCTCCACCTGACAGGAATGCACCTTCCCGCCCGCAACGAGGGTGCATTCGTGTCAGGCGAAGGCCGCTATCCGATCACCCGAATCGGCGCTCCCCGAAGCCACGCCGCGATGTCTTCGAGGGCCTGGTCGTAGTAGATCCGGTAGGTCTCGTCGGTGACGTAGCCGATGTGGGGCGTGAGCACGGCGCGCGGGGCGCGGCGGACCGGGTGGTCGGCGGGCAGCGGCTCGGTGTCGTACACGTCGATACCGGCCCCGCGGATCCGCCCCTCGTGGAGAGCGCGGAGCAGCGCGTCGGTGTCGACGAGAGGTCCGCGCGAGGTGTTGACGAGGATCGCGGAGCGCTTCATGAGCCCGAGCTCCGCCGCACCGACGATGCCCCGGCTGCGCTCGCTCAGCTTGTAGTGCACCGTGACGACGTCGGAGGTGCGGAACAGCTCGTCCCTCGTCACCGCCGTCGCGCCGAGAGCGGCAGCGCGATCCGGATCCAGATTCTGACTCCACGCGACCACGTCCATTCCGAACGCCAGTCCGATGCGCGCCATGCGGGATCCGAGCCGCCCGAGGCCGAGGATGCCGAGGCGGCGGCCGGCGAGATCCCCGCCGATCGAGTTCTGCCAGCCGCCGTCGCGCACGGCGGAGTGCTCCGCAGGGATCTGCCTGAGCACGGCGAGGATCAGGCCCCACGCGAGTTCGGGCGTCGCCGTTCTGGGCGATTCGGTGCCGCACACGACGACGCCGCGGTCATGAGCGGCTGCGACGTCGATGGCCGCGTTGCTCGGGCCGGTGGTGACGAGCAGCCGCAGGTCGGGAAGGCCCGAGAGCACCTCAGCCGTGAAGGCGGTGCGTTCGCGCATCGCGACGACGACCTCGGCGCCCGCGAGCGCGTCGAGCAGCGTTTGGCCCGTGAGGTGCTCGTGCTCGAAGCGCAGGTCGTGCGTGCCGAGCGAGTCCCACTCGGCATACCGTTCGGCGACCCGCTGATAGTCGTCCAGCACGACGATCCTCATCCGTCCACGCTCCCTCGGCTGCCGTGCTCCAGAAGGTATCAGTGCGCGCCGCCCCCGTACGCCGGATCACCGGACGACGCGCGGATGACGAGCGAGGGCTCGGCCACGAATCGGCGCGGATCGGCGCGGTCGACGAGGGCGAGCGCCTGCGCCATCGCGTCGGCCCCCATGGCGGCGCGCGGCTGGTCGACGCTCGTGAGGCCCGGGCGCACGAGCGTCGCGAGCTCGGTGTTGTCGTAGCCGACGACGGCGAGGTCGTCCGGCACGCGGATCCCCGCATCCGCCGCCTCGGCGAGCACCTGCGCGGCGATTCGATCGTTGGCCGCGAACACGGCGCTGGCACGGCCTGCGACGTCGACGAGCGCGGCTGCATCGGCGATCTCGCACGAATCCGGCACGAGTGCGCGATACGTGTCGCGCCGCGCGCGCGAGGCGGGGCGATCGGATCCGTGGACGAACGCGATGCGGTCGTGTCCGCGCTGCTGCAGGTGGCGGACCGCGAGTCGCGCGCCCGCTTCGTCGTCGTTGCGCACCCACCCGACCTCGTCGGGAACGGTCTCGGGGCGCCCCACCACCACGTGGGGAACGCGCGTCGCCGCTGGTGCCAACTGCGCCGCCCCGAGGTGCCCCGTCACGGCGATAATCGCGTCGACGCCGAGATCGATCAGGCCCTGCAGTCGCGCCTGCAGCAGCGCCGGGTCGCGCCGGCCGTGACTCAGGATCACGTCGAAGCCCGCGGCGTGGGCGGCGTCCTCGATGCCGTTGACCACGTCGGTCTGGTAGCCGTTGCGCAGGTCGGTCAGGAGCACGCCGACGAGGTCGCTGCGGCCGCTGACGAGGCGCTGCGCCCAGCCGTTCGTGCGATAGCCGAGCCGGTCGGCCGCGTCGGAGATCCGGTCGCGGCTCGCCGTGCTGACCCCGGGTTCGCCGCGCAGCGCCGCGGAGACGAGGGATTTCGACACGCCCGCCGCGCGCGCGACATCGACGATGGTCGGTCGGCGGTTGGCGGTGGGCACGGATCCAGTCTGCACGCCCCCGTCTTCCCGAGGCTTATCCTCGCCTGGAACGTTCCGGAATCGTTCACCGAACGGTCGCCGCGATGTCACCGGGCGTCCGTAGCGTCGCCGACGTGACCGATCAATCGACATCCGCGACGACGATCCGGAACGTTCCAGAAGCGCTCCTCCTCGACTTCGGAGGTGTGCTGTTCCAGACCGCGAAGGACCCGGACGGCAAGCGCCTCCTGGCCGAACGACTCGCCGAGCGCATGCGCCGCGGACACATCGACGTCCCGGTCGACGAACTGGAGCGCTCTCTCAGCGCGGGGCTCACCGCGCTGAAGCACTGGAAGCACGCGCAGAGCCGGCGCCCGAAACCGGCCGAGCTCGCGCCACGCGACATCATCCGCGAGTTCCTCGCGAGCGATCTGCCGCGCGCCGCTCGCGAGCTGCTCGCCGCCGAGGCGGGCGAGGTGCTCGCCGAGGTGACGACGGTGCTCTCGCGCCACGAGCTGCGTCCGGGGATCCGGGAGCTGCTCGACCTCGCCGATGAACGGGGGATCCCCGTCGGCATCGTCTCGAACGCGCACTCCGGCCGCAGCCACCGCCGGGTTCTCGCCGAGCACCACCTCGACGGCCGCTTCGTCGTGCAGTGCTACTCCGACGAGGTCGGGATCCGTAAGCCGCACCCCGGCATCATCGCGCTCGCCGCCGAGGCGTGCGGCACGACCCCCGAGCGCTGCTGGTACGTCGGCGACACCCAGGACCGCGACGTCGTCGCGGGTCGCCGCGCGGGCGTCGGCGCCGTGATCGTCACCCGCAGCCACCACACCGACACCCCGCCCTTCGCGGTCGCGCACACCGCCGACGCGGTCTTCGACACTCCCGAGGGCCTCGTCGCCGCCCTTCGCGATGCCGGAGGCGACACCACCCTGCGCGACGCCGCGCTTCGTGATGCCACGGACGATGCCAGGACGACGCCCGGAGGGCGCGCGTCCACCGCTCCGGATCGCGGCCCGGACCGTGTGCTCGCGCCTCGTCCCGCGGACGACACGCGGTCGGGACGACGAGCGCTCGACACCGAGAATTCCCGCCTGAGCGAACCAGTCGCCGCCTCCTCTCGAGGCGCCTGGGCCGGCGATGCCGTCTCCGCTCAGGTCACCGCGGCCGCCCGCCGCGCGCTGCTCATCGACCACGGCGGCGTGATCTCCACGTCGACGCCAGACCCGGAACTGCTGCGCACGTTCTGCGAATGGCTCGCCGAGCTGCTCGGCCGCCACGCACGACCGGATGACGTCGCGCTCGCCGCGGACGACGTCGCCCGCCTCATCGCCGCCGCACGCGAGCGTCACGCCGAGTTCAAGCGCGAACGCCACCGCGCCCACCTCGACCTTGACGAGCCGCTCGCCGAGATCGATCCGGTCGAGTTCTGGCGCGACTGGGTCGGCGGAGAGCTCAGTCCTCGTCGCCGGGCTGTCCTCGCCGCAGAGGCGCACGACATCATGGCGCGTTACGGGCTTGCGAAGTCTCGCCGTCGCCTGCGTCGCGGCGTGCTCGATCTGTTCGAGGCGTGCCACGCCGCGCGGATCCCCATCGTCGTCGTGTCGAACACGATCAGCGGGCACGCCGTGCGCGTCTCGTGCCGCGACCACGGCGTCGACCACCTCGTCGCCGCCTACGTCTGCTCCGA
>DWXU01000031.1:0-9010 GCA_019119065.1 Candidatus Microbacterium pullistercoris
GCGGCCCTGTCCACCCCCTGACGCCGACCGCGCGACTACGGCTTCGCCCTACGGCTACGGGATGCCGTAGTCGTACGGCAAACACGTAGTCGCAGGGGATCGGTGGGGTCAGTCCACGAGGTCGTGGCGCACGATGACCTGGTCGCGGCCGGGGCCGACGCCGATCACCGAGATGCGCGTGCCGCTCATCTTCTCGAGGGCGAGGATGTAGTCCTGCGCGTTCTTCGGCAGATCCTCGAACGTGCGAGCCGAGGTGATGTCCTCGCTCCAGCCGGGGAAGTTCTCGTAGATCGGCGTCGCGTGATGGAAGTCGCTCTGGTTGACCGGCACCTCGTCGAGGCGCTCTCCGCCGACGTCGTACGCGACGCAGACGGGGATCTCGTCGAGCCCGGTCAGCACGTCGAGCTTCGTGACCACGAGGTCGGTGAAGCCGTTGATCCGCGTCGCGTACCGCGTGATCGGGGCGTCGTACCAGCCGACGCGACGGGCACGGCCGGTCGTCGTGCCAAACTCGTGGCCCTGCGTCGCGAGCCACTCGCCCTGCTCGTCGAACAGCTCGGTCGGGAAGGGGCCCGCGCCGACGCGGGTCGTGTAGGCCTTCACGATGCCGACGATGCGGTCGAGGCGGTTCGGGCCGACACCGGATCCGGTCGCCGCGCCGCCCGCGGTGGCCGACGACGACGTCACGAACGGGTAGGTGCCGTGGTCGATGTCGAGCATCGTGGCCTGTCCGGCCTCGAAGACGACGACCTCATCGCGCTCGAGCGCCTCGTGCAGCAGCAGGCTCGTGTCGCACACCATGGGACGCACGCGCTCGGCGTAGCTCAGCAGGTCGTCGACGATCTCGTCGACCGTGATGTCACGTCGGTTGAAGACCTTGACGAGCAGGTGGTTCTTCTGGTCGAGGGCCCCCTCGACCTTCTGGCGCAGGATCGACTCGTCGAAGAGGTCCTGGATCCGGATGCCCACGCGGCTGATCTTGTCGGCGTAGGCCGGGCCGATGCCGCGACCGGTCGTGCCGATCTGCCGCTTGCCGAGGAAGCGCTCCTGCACCTTGTCGAGCGTGCGGTGCGCCTGCGTGATGATGTGGGCGTTCGATGAGATCTTCAACTTCGACGTGTCGACGCCGCGCGCCTCGAGCGCCTCGATCTCCTCGAACAGCACGGCCAGGTCAACGACGACACCGTTGCCGATGACCGGCGTAACGCCGGGCGAGAGGATGCCGGACGGCAACAGGTGCAGCGCGTACTTCTCGTCGCCGATCACCACGGTGTGGCCGGCGTTGTTTCCGCCGTTGAACTTCACGACCCATTCGGTTCGCCCACCGAGCAGGTCAGTGGCTTTGCCCTTGCCCTCGTCGCCCCACTGGACGCCGACGATCACGATTCCTGGCATGGGTCTTCCCCCTGAGACTCGGGTGTTGGACACCCCATCCTATCCGGGCGGGGCGGGCGACGAAACGGCGCAATATGATGGCGGCATGGACGGCCGCGCGCTCGTCGGGCGTGAACGCGAACTGCAGCTGGCGTCTCTCGTCCTCGGCGAGGCGATGGGCGGCGAGGCGCAGGCTGTCGTTGTCCGCGGTCCGGCGGGCATCGGAAAGAGCGCGTACCTGAGGGTCGTTGCCGCCTCGGCGAATGGTTTCCGCGTCGTCCGCATCGCGGGCCATCCGGCCGAGTCCGAGATCCCGTACGCGGGCGTCGCGCAGGTGCGCACCGCCCTCGGTGAACCGGATCCGCTCACCGCGACCGCGGATCCGCTCGCGACCGCGACGGCGCTGCTGCGGCTGATCGCCGCGAGCGCCCCGCTCCTCCTCATCGTCGACGACGCGCAGTGGCTCGATCCCGCGTCACGACGGGCGCTCGTCTTCGCCACGCGACGCCTGGACGCGGACGCGGTGTGCGTGATCTTCGGCGAACGTACCGACGGCGAGGAGACAGCCGAGCTCGCGGGCCTGGGAAGGGCGCTCGACCTCACGCCCCTCTCCGACGACGCCGCGACAGAGCTGCTGCGCCGCATCGCGCCCGACGCGGCCGCGCTGGTCGTGCGGCGTCTCGTCGCGCACGCGGCCGGGGTCCCGCTGACGCTGACCGAGATCCCTGTCGACCTCGCCCCCGCGCAGCTCTCCGGCGCCGCGCCGTTGCCCCGAGAGCTGCCGCTCGGCGGACAGCTCGGACGCCTCTTCGATCGCCGCATCGGCGCGCTCTCCGATATCGCGCGGCTCGCGCTGCTCGCGCTGTGCTTTGACCCGGTACCACGGTCCGAATGGGGCCGGCTGCTCGCGCGACTCGACGTGTCGCCGTCGGACACGGATCCGGCCGAGCGCGCCGGCCTCATCGATCTCACCGGCGAGACGCAGGCGTTCGCGCACCCGTCGATTCCCGCAGCCGTGCGACGCGCGGCCCGGAGGACGGAGGTCGCGACGGTCCACGCCGCCCTCGCCGCACACTTCGCCCCGGATCCGTTGCGGCACGCCTTCCACCTGCGTCGCGTCGACGATCAGGATCCCGCAGTCGTCCGGCGCGCACTGGTCGCCGCAGCCGAACACGCCGCGAGCCGCGACGGCCTCGCCGAGGCGGGGGACCTGTTCGAACAGGCGGCGCGGCTGGCGGATCCGCCGGACGGGGAGCTGCTGCGGCGCGCGGTCGACGCCTGCACGCGGGCGGGAGCGGGGCCGGCCGCCGAGCGTCTGCTGATCGAGTTAGCGGAGCGCACGCCGGACGCGACGGAGCGCGCACGCCTCGGTGCGGCGCGCGCGTACGTGTCGATGTGGACGCGCGCGGTGCCGCCGCCGGACACGGCAGAGCTGCTGTCGCTCGGGCTCGGCCTGCTGCCCGGGCCGGCACAGGAGGAGGGCCGCCAGCTGGTCACGGCGCTCGCGACGACGTCGTTCGGTGCCGCGCGGTATCGGGACGCGCACGAGATGTGCCGCCAGCTCGACGCTGGCCTGACGGGGGCGCTGTCGCTCGACGAGTCGCTCATCGCCGACGTCGCCGCCGTGATGGTCGGCGCGGCCAGCGCCGGCCAGGTGCTGCGCGGCGACTGGCCGGACCGATACCCGTGGCACCGGATGGCGACCGGGATGACGCCGGTCCCCTTCGCTGCCTTCGTGCTCGTCTGGCTCGGCGAGCTCGATCACGCGGAGGACGTCGTCCGGCGCCACACGGCAGCCGGGTCTGCGCCGACCGCGGAGCGCACCTATCTCAGCGGCACGGTCGCAGCTCTGGTGGCGCGTGCTCGCGGCGAGTGGGACCGCGCCGACCACGAGTTCGAGGCGCTGGAGAGATTCGTGATCGAGACCGATTCGATCGGTCCGTATCCGTTCATCGCGCTGCATCACGCGCACCTGCTCGCATCGCGCGGCCAGAGCGCCGCATCCGACGACCTGCGCGAGCGGGCACGGCGACGGACTCCGGTCTGGACGCAGATGATGGACCATCTCAGTCACCGCGTCGCCGGCCACGCGCGGCTGATCGAGCGCGACTTCGCCGCGGCCGCCACGCATCTCGCCGCGTCGAGTGCGCTCGAGCAGCAGGTCGGGCTCGTCCCGTCGGGCTATCTGACGGCGTTCACCGATCGATACGAAGCGGCGTGGCACCTCGGCACGTCGAGCGAGCTCGCCGAGGACCTCAACCGCTATGAGCGCGCGGCCGAGGCCGTGCACCACGAGGAGATGCGGGCTCTCGCGCTGCGGTGCCGCGCGCTTGAGGCGTCGCACAGATCCGCGCCGCGGGCACGCGCGGATACGCTGTTCGCCGAGGCCGTTGAACGCCTCGACGACGTCAGCGCCTTCGAAGCCGCGCGCACGCGCCTGCTGTGGGGTCAGGTCCTGCGGCGCGCGAAACGCAAGGCGGACGCGGTCGCGCAGCTGGCACAGGCCGAGATCGCGTTCGCCCAGCTGGGGTGTTCGATGCTGCGCGAGACGACGCGCGGCGAGCTCGCCGCGTGCGGGCGGCGTCAGGCCGCGGTTGGTGCGGCAGGCTCTCTCGTCGCCCAGCTCACCCCACGTGAGTTCGAAGTAGCGCGCGAGGTGGCCGCGGGTGCGAGCAACGCCGACGCCGCACGGCGCCTATTCATCTCCGAGCGCACCGTGGAGTTCCATCTGTCCCGCGTGTTCCGCAAGCTGCAGCTCGCCGGACGCGGCGAGCTCGCGGGTGTCCTGGGTGATCCGACTTGACCGCTGGTCAGCCCGCGGTCACTCCAGCTCCTGCGCGACGAGCGCCGCGAGGGCGATCGCTTTCAGCTGCTCGGCGTCGCGGTCGCCGGTGCGCACGGACGCGTGCACCACGGTCTCGCCGACCGTAGCGACCGCGGTGCGCCCGCCACTGGCGCGGAATGGCCCGACAGCGCCGTCGTACACTTCGACGTCGACCCCGTCCGCCGCGACGGTGTCGAGAAGCGCGGCTTCGCCGAGAATCTGCCCGGACACCTCCGCTGCGCTCACCGTCAGCCCCACGCTGTTCTCGCCGTCATCCCATGTGCAGTCGGAAGTCGCGCCCGCCCACCGCATCGATTCGCCCTCCGGCACCTCACCGGCGAACACCGAGGAGAGGTGCATGGGATCCACTGCGATGCACGCGTCATCGAACGCCGGTTCCGTGAGCCCGAGGTCGAGGCCGCATTCGCGCTGGAGTTCGACGCCGATCGCCTCCATGAACCCCGGTGCGGTCAGCACGAGGAAGAACGCATCCTCGCTGTCGGAGGAAAGCGCGTCCCTCACGTCATCCTCCGTCGCGACCTCGGCATCGGCCAGGGCGTCCGCAGACAACGTGAGCAGCTCGGACACGGCACCCCATTCGCGCTCGACGTTCGCGGGCGGCTCCACCGACGTGAACAGCTCCGCGGAGGACATCATGCGCTCACGGTAGGCCGCGGGATCTGCGATCGAGTCGGTGCTGACGATGTCGAGGGTGCTGGCGATGTCCTCACCGGCCGCGCAGAACGCATTCTCGCCGTCGGGCGCCTCTGTCGGCTCCGTTGCGGCGCCCTCCTCGCCGCTCTCGGCGCCCTCTTCGCTCCCGCCGATGTCCTGGGCGGCGGTGGTCGCCTCGGGGCCGACGCCGGCGGGCTCTGGCTGCGTCGCGCACCCCGGAGCGGCGGCGATCGCCACCGCGAGGATCCCCACGATCACGCGGCCTGCGGGGGTGTTCGCCGCCTCTGAGACGCTCATGGCCCGACGGTATCCACGCGGCGAGCGCCCGGAATCCGTGGACGCCACCAGAGTGTGCGTCGTGCTATGCGATCCGGCTGCCCGGAGGGGTGCGTCGCGCGGGCGTCGTCGTGCGCGCCCCGCCCCACAGCATGAGGCCTGCCGCCAGCAGCACCTGCACGCCGAGACCCACGAACCAACTCGGCACCGAGCGCTCGATCAGCTCCCGCGAGGTCTCGCGGTCGGCATCACTGCTGTAGTACTCGCCTTCGCGCGGCGGCTCGCCGTCGCAGGGATCGACCCAGTCCTGCTGCACGAGTTCCGGCGCGTGCTGCGCGCTGCGCACGCCGTACTTGATCTGCCCGAACAGGTCGATCGGATACCCCTCGCGGCTGTACGTCGCCGGCGTCGCGTCGGCGAGCACGACGAACGGGTTCGCCGCCAGCAGCCACCAGACATGGTCGTAGCGCGGCACGTCGCCGGTGCCGTGCACCGCGACGCACTGTGCCGAGACATCCGGGCGCGGTTCGACGCACGGCTCCCCCGCGTCGTCACACGAGGGCAGGGATCCGAGCACGCCGTCAGCCACGTACACCTCGTCGGGGCTCTCACTCAGCGTCACGGTCGAGGAGCGTGTCGCGAAGGTGCCGAGCGCGAACGCGATGACCGTGCCGATCACCAGCAGCATCACCACGAGGTAGGTCGCGGCGACGGAGAACAGCGGGCGGGCGATGATCGCGCTGAGCCCGACGCCGATCGCGGCGATGACGCCCACCTCGACGATCAGGACGACGATCGCGACCGCGAGCATGGCGGGGCTCGTCGCCCCCATCTCGTCGGATCCGAACCATCCGGCGGGCACCGGATCCACCAGACCGCGCAGGAGCGCAAAGAGGAGCGCTGGCAACGCGACGATCAAGTAGACGATGCCCGCCGCCCACCCCGCGAGGAGCTTCGCCAGGAGAATCTCCGTCGTCGTCGCGAGCGTCACCTGCACGGGAGCGAGGGTCGCACTCTCGCGGTCGCCGTTGATCGCGTTGCCGGTGAATGTCGGCGTCACGAGTGTCGCCATGAGCAGGACGCCGTATATCGCGACCGAGATCATGCCCGACGACCCAGAGCCGTCGCCGCCGAAGATGAGGGAGCCGAGCCAGGTGATGCCGACGACGACGAGGAAGAAGACGCCGAGCAGCACGTAGAAACCCGGTCGGCGGAGGCGTTGACGCAGCTCGAGCTGCGTGAGCACGCCGATGCGGGTGACGTTCATCGCGGTCCCTTCTCGAGGTCACGGAACGCGTTCTCGAGCTCGCCCGCTGCCGGCGCGAAAACTGCCACAGGCACACCGGCACCGACGAGCGCCGTAAGTCCGGTGGCGGCGGCGGTCTCGTCGGCGAATGCGAGCAGCAGGTCGCGTCGCTCGACGTGCACCTCCGCGTCCGGCAGGATCCGTGCGATCTCGTCGCGCCAGGGCGCGGATCCGGAGTGCGTCGCCCCCGCGATGCGGAGTCGCCAGTCGCGCCTGCCCGCTGTCGCGCCCACGTCGCGCTCGACCGTCGCTCCCGCGGCCATGAAGACCGCGTCGTCGACCATCTCCTCCAGCTCGCTGAGCACGTGGCTCGAGACGAGGATCGCCGCGCCGCCGTCGGCCAGTCGTCGCAGATGGTTTCGCAGTGCGATCCGCGCGGCGGGGTCGAGACCGGATGCCGGCTCGTCGAGCAGCAGCACGGAGGGACGATGCACCAGGGCGCGCGCGAGCCCGAGCAGCTGCTTCTGGCCTCGCGACAGCACACGCGCGGGCGAACGTCCGTGGTCGGCGAGACCGACTTCCTCGAGCAGTTCCTCAGCGCGCTGGCGCGCCTCGTGTCGCGTTGCGCCGTACAGGCGGCCCGCGGTCACGAGCGTCTCGAGCGCGGTGAGCGAGTCCCACGCGCCCAGCGCGTCGGGCATCCACCCGATCCGCGCGCGTGCGGCAGCCGGGTCGGCAACCGGGTCGGCGCCAGCGATGCGGATCTCGCCGTGGTCCGGGGCAAGGAGCGAGGCGAGGAGGAGGAAGAGCGTGGTCTTGCCCGCGCCGTTCGGTCCGACGAGTCCGGTAATCCGACCGGGGCGCGCGTCGAACGTCACGTCGCGCACAGCGTGGATCGCCCCGAACGAGCGCGCGACGTCACGCGCGACCACGCCCTCGTGCGCGACGGTCGATGGGGCCGCGCTGGGCGGTGGCGAGCTCATGCGCTCACGCTAGCGGCAAACTCCCCGCGCGGGGAGACTCACGCGTCGTCGACGACTTCGAGCCCGACGAACTTCATGCGGTCTTCGCCGTAGAAGCACGTCTGCAGCGCAAGGTCGCCCTGGAGGCCGACGAGGTCGTCGGTCGAGGCCCAGATCTTGGACGTGTAGCGAATATCGATGACCTCGTACACCTCGTCGCGGCCCTCGATCTGGATCTGCTGGCCCTCGTCCCACGGCAAGAGCACGTCGCCGCCGCAGTTGTTGTGCGCGGCCGCCGTCTCAGGCACACCCTCGCGTTCGTACGAAGACATGATCACGAAGGAGTTGTCAGCGCACGCCTGGTCAAGTTCCGGCATGCCTCCCTCGACGCCGATCTTCACGGTCGGCAGATTCTCAAAGACGTCCTGCTGCACCTTGTCGACGGTGCCCGTCACCTGCGTCTTGAGCGTTCCGTAAGTCTTCTCGACCGCGTCGGGAGCGAGCGCGACGGCCACGAGCAACGCTCCGCCGCCGACGATGAGAACGCCGCCGAGCGCACCGAGGATCAATCCTCCGCGCTTCTTGCGTGCCATGCGTTCCCCCCTCCCGGATGCTCCAGCGGCGATTCTACCGTCATTTCGGACCCGACTCGAGGCCTTCCCAGCGAGCGCATAGGAGCGGGCCTCGAAAACGGTCACCGCCTCATCACGCGGGCACGCGATCGCTCCGCGTCGAGGGTGCGCTGATGACGAGAAACCGCACGTCCTCGGGACCGGCGTTCGTGAATCGGTGGGCGAGCCCCGGGCGCGGTGGCGCGGATCCGTTCCTGCCGGCGATTCGAGGCGATCCCGGCCAGCGCCTAGAATCGAAGCCATGTCGAATGTTCTTGAGGACCTGCCCGTCGGCGAGCGCGTGGGCATCGCCTTCTCCGGGGGTCTCGACACCTCCTGCGCGGTCGCGTGGATGCGCGATGCGGGCGCGGTGCCGTTCACCTACACCGGCGACCTCGGGCAGTACGACGAGGACGACATCGAGTCGATCCCCTCCCGGGCCCTCGAGTACGGCGCGGAGAAGTCCCGCCTCATCGACTGCAAGCCACTGATGGTCGAGGAGGGCCTCTCGGCTCTCGCGACCGGCGCATTCCACATCCGCAGCGGCGGGCGCACCTACTTCAACACGACGCCGATCGGCCGCGCCGTCACGGGGACGCTGCTCGTGCGCGCGATGCGCGAAGACGGCGTCGACATCTGGGGCGACGGATCGACCTACAAGGGCAACGACATCGAGCGGTTCTACCGCTATGGCCTCCTCGCCAACCCGCGCCTGCGCATCTACAAGCCGTGGCTCGACGCGGCGTTCGTCAGCCAGCTCGGCGGACGACAGGGCATGAGCGAGTGGCTCGTCGAACACGGCTACCCCTACCGCGACTCCGCGGAGAAGGCGTACTCGACCGACGCGAACATCTGGGGGGCGACGCACGAGGCGAAGACGCTCGAGGATCTCGACGTCTCGCTCGAGACGGTCGAGCCGATCATGGGCGTGAAGTTCTGGGATCCGTCGGTCGAGATCACGACGGAAGACGTCACGATCACCTTCGACGCGGGCCGTCCGGTCGCCATCAACGGCGAGGAGTTCGGCGACGCCGTGCAGCTC
>DWXU01000195.1:0-8351 GCA_019119065.1 Candidatus Microbacterium pullistercoris
AACTTCCTGGTTATCTCGTGTTTGGCTCGCATTGATAGCCCACTTCCCATGAAATAGATGATTCCGTTTCGCGGGCATATTTATGTGAGTCACCGGAACTGTTTCGCGGGCATATTAGGTGAGGCACGTCGGCTTCTTGGGAACTGCGGCGCAGACGGGTACGATGAGCCGTATGTCGAGCCCTGAATCGGACACTCAGGGGCTTTCGGTCACGCCGTCAGCCCCTCACCTCAGCTGAGCCCCTAGCTCTGCCGCCCAGTACTGCACGCAGTACGACATTCGGGCGTTTCTTTGGGCGCTGACCGTGGTGACGAGACGTTCTCTTGTTCGTACTCTCGCTTCGGAGCTATCTCGATGCCTTTCTCTCTCTATCTTCTTGCCCTGGTGGTCTTCGCCATGGGCACTTCCGAGTTCATGCTCGCCGGCCTCGTGCCCGACATCTCCACTCACTTCGGCGTTTCCGTGGGGACTGCTGGTCTCCTGACCTCGGCATTCGCCGCAGGTATGGTGATCGGCGCACCTGCGATGGCCGCGCTCACTCGTCGCCTCCCCGTGAACGCGACACTCTTGGGTTGCGTGATCGTGTTCGCGCTGTCCCATGTCGTAGGGGCACTCACGCCGGACTTCACTGCACTGTTCATCACGCGCGTGATCGCCGCGATCGTCAATGCGGGTTTTTTGGCGGTCGCGCTGCGAGCGGCGACGCAACTCGTGGCACCTGACGCCAAAGGTCGGGCCGTGGCGGTTCTGCTGGCGGGTACCACCGTCGCAACCGTCGCCGGCGTCCCCGCGGGTGCTCTGCTTGGTACGGCACTCGGTTGGCAGTCGACGTTCTGGGCGATCGCTTTTCTCTGCGTCCCCGCTGCGATCGGCATCGCCGCGGGCTTCACCACTCAAACTGACAACTCATCAAGGGAGGATCCGTCCTCGACCTCGCTGCGGGTGGAGCTGGCTCAGCTTGCCTCCCCGCGCCTCGTCTTGACGATGCTGCTCGCTGCCCTGGTGAATGCCGGGACCTTCGCCACACTGACCTTCCTCGCGCCGATCGTTACAGAGACCGCCAGTCTGAGCCAGTGGTGGGTGTCGGTGGCGCTTGTGCTCTTCGGCGTCGGCTCCTTCACCGGTGTCACCGTTGCGGGACGGCTCTCGGACGCCCGACCCCGAATCGTCATCGTGGGCGGTGGCAGCGTTCTGGTGCTCGGGTGGCTCGCGTTGGCGATATTCGCGACGAACCCCGTTGCCCTGCTCGGACTCGTTTTCATTCAGGGTGTGTTGGGGTTCGCTGTCGGCAGCACGCTGATCACGCGAGTGCTCTATGCGGCGGCGGGTGCGCCCACCATGGCCGGGTCATATGCGACAGCGGCGCTCAACGTGGGCGCAGCCGTCGGTCCCGTACTTGCCGCTGTCGCACTCAGTGTTATGCCGGGCGCGCTCGGGCCCGTTTGGGTGGCCGCCATCGCGACCGCAACGGCATTGCTGCTCGCAGTTCTCCTTCTTCGGCTGATTGCACCCGTCGAGAGCGAAGCGGTCAAGTGACGCACGCAAACTCTCCCCTGACGGTCGAAGGCGGTCGCCGAGTCATCGCGCGTTGTCGGACTTGACCTCTCGCGCATATCGCCGCCGAGATGGGCATCTCTCGAGCCACCGCATCCAAATGGGTCGGACGCTACCGCCGATTCGGCGAACCCGGCTTGCACGGCCGTTCGTCTACTCCAATCCGCCAGCCAACGGCACCGCGGAACGAAATCGTGGTGATGATCGAAACCATGCGACGCCACCACAAGTGGTCGGCTTCACGAATCGCCTTCGAGCTGGAACAGAGCGGTAGGAATATCAGCCGCCGTATGGTCACGCGCCTGCTCGCACATCGCGGGCTGAACCGCCGAGCGACGATCGACCCGACCGGCGCAACAAACCGGGAGCCGCAGAGGATCGTGGCTGAGCGCCCCGGTCACATGGTGCACACCGACGTGAATGAAGACCGGACACATCCCGAACGGCCGAGTCGATTCCTGCTAGAATTCCTCCCATGAGTTGGCAGCAGCGATTTTCCAGCCCCCGGCCGGGTAACGGCCGCGGGGTTCTCGACGTGCGCCTATAGCTCACTGGGTCTCCGCAGGCGCGGCCGGGGGTGTTCTCCTCGTTCATCAGCCCACAATCCTGTTGGAGACTCTCATGGCTCATGCCGATTACTTGACCCCTGAACAACTCTGCCGCGCCCTCGACCTTCGGGATCTCACCGATCCCGCCCAGGGCGAACATGCCATCCAAGCTCTTCTAAGCGCCGTCGTCGCAAGTCTCGAACGCAGCTGGGGCAGCACGATCCGGTACGTGCGCAGCTCTCCCATCGTCTCGATCACCGCGAACTACGACCGCCTCGGGTATGCCCGGAGCGATGTCACCCGCGCCCGCCGCTACACCCGATACGTCAGCCCGACGGCCATGCTGCGCAGCCACATGAGCGCGGAGCTCCCCACCGCGCTGGAAGCCTACGTCGGCTGCGGAGATGTCGATGAACTGATCGTCGCGCCGGGGCTCGTGTATCGACGCGACGCCGTCGACCGCAGCCACGTCGGAGAACCTCACCAGGTCGACCTGTGGCGCATCCGCAGCACGCCAGGCACCAGAGACGAGGACATGCTCGACATGATTGGAGAACTGGTCGATGCCGTTCTCCCAGGAGCCGAGTGGAGGATCACCGAGGCCGAGCACCCCTACACTGTGGGCGGGCGTCAGATCGATGTTCGGCATGACGGTGAATGGCTCGAACTCGCCGAGTGCGGACGCATCCACCCAGCGGTGCTGCGCGACTCAGGGCTCGACCCCGAGCAGTGGTCGGGACTGGCGCTCGGGATGGGGCTCGAACGGGCGCTCATGCTGCGCAAGGCGATCCCGGACATCCGCTATCTGCGAGCCACCGACCCGAGGATCGCCGAGCAGATGCTGACCCTGGAACCGTGGCGGCATGTATCCTCGCTGCCACCGGCCCGACGCGATATCTCCGTGGTCGTCACAGACGAAGAGGACGAGGAGACCCTTGGCGATCGCATACGCACGGCGCTCGGTGACGACACTGACCTGATCGAGACCGTCGCAGTACTCAGCCGTACCGAGCATGAGAACCTGCCCGAGACCGCACGAGCGCGGTTGGGGACGCGGCCGGGACAGGTCAATGTGCTGCTGCGGATCGTGCTTCGCCCGATCGACCGGACACTCACCGCAGATCAGGCCAACTCGATCCGCAACACGATCTACCGTGCCGTCCACGAGGGGCCGGTGATGGAACTCATCTGAACCCGATATGCCTGCGTTGCGAAGCCTTCCTTCAACTCTGACCGAATGGGGCGATCACCAGCGTTATGAGTGCGGCAGTGCTCAAGACGGTTCGTGTGTGGTTCCATCTGTTCCAGGGCGCCTCGAAACCCTTGCGCGTGTCGTGGAGCCGCTGTGCCGTATCTGCGGATGCCCGGTCGAGCGCGCGGTTCAGCGGCACGTTCCCGGCGGCAGTGATGCCGAAGGAGAGCATCGAGCAGGCAGCGCCCACGACGAGCCATCCGAAAGTCGATGCGTCCTCTCGGCCGACGGCCAGGATCGCGCTTGCGACGGTAGTGAGTGGTGCGGCGAGGAAAACGTTGAGGAACCAGCCGTTGAGAATTGCCCCGTTGATGGCGCAGAACGCTCTGACGTAGCTGCGATCGTCGATGTGTCTGAATCCGGGGCTGATCGCGCAGGAGAACGCGAAGAACACTCCGGCCAGCAGCCCGTTGGTGACGACACCGGCGGCAAGCACGATCGTGGAAATACAGTCGAACACGATCGTCACCCCAAGCCGGAGGTGAGCAGACGATCGATCGTGACCTCGAGGCTCGACTCCCCACGGATAATGCGGTCGCCGCGCGGGGCAAGCAGCCCTTGCTCGTCGGCCCGGTAAAGTTCGGCGAGGCTCTCGGCGATATGCGGACGGAATCCCGCATCGACCAGTGCCCCGGTCCAGGTGTCCTCAGGCATCGTCGCAACGTGCAGCTCGCGCCCGAGCGCGGTACCGAGCACCGTGGCGACATCGCGTTCCAAGTAGGCAGGACCGACGATATCGACATTCTCGCTGCGAGCGGGCGGGGAGAGCAGCGTCTGGGCGGCGGCGACACCGATGTCGCGAGTGGCGACCATGGGAACCGGCGTCTCGGCTGACGCTGCGAACACCGGGTAGACGCCAGTGTCACGAGCGACGTCGATCACGTCGACGACCTTCTCCTGAAAATGCCCCGAACGCAGCGCAGTCACAACCGCGCCGGTCGTGAGGAGCGCTCGCTCGAGCCGATACAACCCCACGATCGGGCCGGTGCCCTCGGCCAGATCAGCCCCGCCCGAGGACAGCATGACGACCTGCGGTACCCGCCGATCCGCGACCGCGCCGCTGATCGAAGCGATCAGGGCATCGGCGTGCGCATCGAGGTCGTCGGCAGTCAGATCGAACGGCAGCAATGCGAAGAACCCGGACGCTCCCTCAAGCGCGTCGCTCAACGCCGTCTGGTCGCTCAGTTTCACGACGCGGGTCTCGGCACCCTGTGCCGCCCATGCTTCCGCATCGATCTGGCGGCGCACCAGCACGCGCACCCCAGCCCCGGCATTGAGCAGTGTCCGTGCGGTCACCGATCCGACCCTGCCTGTGGCTCCTGCGATGACGTACATGTCGGTTCCTCCTGTGAGCTTCGATTGATTGTTCTTCGACGGTATGCGGTAGTGCCCGGTAGAACCATGCCCATATAGGCAAAGTTCTTGCTTATTCGTCTGATCCAACGGACATATCCGTTCAGGGATGTGACACGATTGCAGGATGGAGGGCATCTCGCGTTTCGAATATCAGGATCGGGTGGCGCGCGTGCTCCACACGCTACGAATGCGCAGCACCTTCTACTGCCACGCCGAACTCTCGGAGCCTTGGGCCTTGGAAATGCCCGCGATCGCTGACTCGGTGAGTTTTCACGTCGTTACGGCCGGGTCCTGCTGGCTGCGCTTGCCCGAAACCGACCCGATCGAGTTGCGCGCCGGAGACCTCGCCTTGGTTCCGCACGGCCTGGGCCACGACCTGCTGGGTGACGCCGACGCGTGTCGCGGCCCGAGGGTCGACCTCCTTCCCCAGGAGTACCTGAGCACGAGCTACTCGATCCTCCAGCACGGGGGCGGCGGCCGGGCAGCACAGCTGATCTGTGGTGTCGTCTCCTTCGACGAGCCTGCCGCACGCGAACTGATGCGCACGCTTCCCCCCGTGATGTTCATCGGCGGCGATACGCTCTCGGCCGCGTCCTCGATCAAGGACACCCTGCGCCTCATGGCAGGCGAGCTCGCCTGCCCGCAGATCGGAGGCGAAGCCGTCGCGACCAGACTTGCCGACGTTCTCGTCGTACAGGCGATCCGCTCCTGGCTCATCAGCGACGCGACGGCCCCCGCAGGCTGGTTGCGCGCACTCGAAGACGACAGAATCGGTCGCGCACTCGAAGCGATCCACCACAACCCCGGCGACGAATGGAACCTCGGTCGTCTCGCCAAGGCCGCCATGATGTCCAGGTCGTCGTTCAGCAGCCGCTTCACCACACTGACCGGCGAAGCACCGATCGCCTACCTCACCCGCTGGCGCATGAGCATCGCCGCATCACGGCTGCGCGAAGAAGACATCACCGTAGCACGCCTCGCCTCCGAACTCGGCTATCAGTCAGAGGCCGCATTCAACCGCGCCTTCACCCGGGTCAACGGCCAGACCCCCGGCTCTCTGCGTGGACGCCGGAGAAGATAGCTGAACGGCCTGGGCTCACATATCGGGCGGATCTGCGCGGTTGTCACGGAGGAGAGCGCGGACGTAGCCGAATCCTGCGACAGCGTGGAGGAACGCTCCTACGACGCAAAGGACTCTGCCTGCGGCTCCGACTGGATGGAGCGCGGGGACCAAGCTGACTCCGATGAGCGCAAGGCCTGCCATAAGCACCGCGGTACGTACCTTGCCGACACGGGAGACCTTCGGCGCTCGTGCAGGACGAGTCACCAGGTAGGTGACGGCAAGTGCAGCGTCGACGGCTGCGATGGTGAGAACGACTCCGAGGGAGAGATGACCTGCTACGGCGAGGGCGAGGGCGATCGTCGCAACGCCGACGCGGTCTGCGACAGGATCGAGTACCGCTCCCGTGGCACTGACCTGGTTCAGGGCGCGAGCGAGATAGCCGTCGATCCAGTCGCTTGCGCCGAAGACCGCCAGGAGTACGACAGTGAGGACCGGCTGGGCATGGTGGAGGACGAGGATGACAATCGGAACCACGAGCCCAAGCCGCAGCAAGGTGATGAGATTGGGCAGAGTCGCCCAGTCGGGGCGCGGGTGTGCCGAGGACATGCGGTTCATGCGCGCACCCCCCGCTTGTGGCGTGCGAAGAGCCAAAGGACGAGTGCAGCGGCCACGACGATGAGTGCGGGCAGAGCGTAGCGCTCAACGACGTCGAGCAGTGCGTTTCCGATGAGCGCACCACCGACGACCCAAAGCCCCGCCCAAAGCAACGCCGCGACACCACAAGCGGTTGCGAACCGCGAGTATGGCACTGCTGAGGCGCCGGCTGCAGCAGCGACAAGGGTGCGGATACCCGGAAGCAGACGGGCGAGGATCACAATCCAGAACCGGCCGGCAACGTAATATCGTGCCTTCTCCCAGCGGTCCCGGCCCAGGCGCTTGATCAGTCTGGTGTCGCCGAGGCGGGCTCCAAGACCGCGTCCGACCGCGAACCCCACATGATCTCCGAGGAATGCGCCCAGCGCAGCAACGAACACACCGGCGGCGAGCAGCTCGGCACGGTCAGAGAGCGTGACCGCGGCCAGGACGATGCCCGTTTCCCCCGGGAGGACAGCACCGATACCGAGGGCTGCGTCAAGGGCCGCGAACAGGAGCATGCAGGCGAGCAGGAGAGTGACGTGCTCGCCTGCCTGTGCAAGGAACATGCGGAGAAGATCGACCATGCATACGACGGTAGATTCACGGGTCAACGTGCCGATATTGCCGAATGCCCATTCATGACCTAACGATCGTGAGTTCACCGGTCGGAGTCGCGCGCATAGATTGGGAGTATGAGTGGTAGCTCCAATGATCCCGCGACGCTCCGCCGTCGGCAGACCATCGTTGGATGCGTCGTCGCGATCAGCGGCGGCACGTCCACGCGTTGGTTGCCCGATGCTCCCGTGCTGGTGCTGAGCCTTGTGTATGGTCTGCTGACCGCCCTGGTGCTCGCCGCACCGCTGACCACGCGGCGCGCGGTGTCGCAGAGGCGAGAGTTTCACCGCCGAGGCTGGGAGCTTGCCGCGATCGAATCCAGACGACGGGCAAGCCAGACCCGTGAGGTCCTGCAACGAGAGCGGATGAGCCTTGCCGCGGAGATGCACGACGGCCTCGGCCACTCCTTGACGCTCATCGCCGTCCGGCTCGGACAGCTCTCCCTCACACCCACGCTTCCGGATACCGACCGGGCAGAGGTCTCCGGTATCCGCACGATCGCAGCGGACGCGGCGGATCAGCTCGGCCTCGCCGTTCGCCTGCTGCGCCAGTCCGAAGACCCGGCTGCCGGATGGAGCCCCCCGAGCATCGACGAAGCAGTGACCGGTGCTCGTCAGGCCGAGATGCACGTGGAAACGCACATCGCCGCAGATCTGTCCGACCGACTCAGCGATGAAGCGCTCAACACTGTCGCGCGGGTGGTGCAGGAAGGACCCACCAACGCGTCCAAGCACGCTCCTGGGCAACCGGTCACCGTGCGCATCGAGGTCGAGGGCGATATTGTCACTGCGATCGTTTGCAATCCGCGTGACGAGGAGGCGTCCTCAGCCCATCCGCTCGATGGTGGATTCGGACTGCATGGCCTCCGGCATCGCGCCGCGATGCTGGGCGGCGCCCTCACCGTCCATCAGATGCCGACCGAGTTCGCACTGACCCTCACCCTTCCCGCGCACGCACGCCCATCCGCGGACAGCGCAGCACCTGATGGCGACATCGTCGCCGCCGAGGACGATGCCGCGACCCTTCGATCCCGCGCCACCCGTGCTGCCATCGCCGTTCCCACAGCCATCCTCGGCGCACTCGTGTTCATCGCGGTCGCTTACTTCGTGCTCGCCAACACGCTATCTGTGATGACCACGGCACAGTTTGCGGACATCTCCGTCGGAGACACCCAGGAGACGGTCGAGCGATCCCTCCCCGCCCTGGAGATGCTCGATCCTCCACGCGATGAGTTCCCGCCTCGCCCCGACGAGACCTGTCACTATTACGAGGCGGAAATCAGCTTCTTCGAACGAGTCGACGTCCACGTCGTCTGCTTCGCCTCCGA
>DWXU01000196.1:0-12859 GCA_019119065.1 Candidatus Microbacterium pullistercoris
AGCGGCGTCTCCGACATCGTCGCGATCGAGGAGGGCTGGGTCGGCGCCGTCATGGAGGTCTCCGACATGTTCGTCGACCTCAACGACCACGGCTTCGCCGACCGCGCCGACGACTGGGTCCCCTGGAAGAATGAGACGGTCACCGACCCGGACGGCCGCGTCATTGGATACGGGACGGACATCGGCCCGACCGGGCTCTGCTACAACAAGCCTGCGTTCGAGTCTGCCGGCCTGCCGACGGAACGCGACGAGGTCGCCGAACTGCTCGAGGGCGACTGGGCACACTACTTCGAGGTCGGCCAGGAGTACGTCGATGAGACGGGCAACGCCTGGTTCGACCAGTCCGGCTTCGTCTGGAACTCGATCGTGAACCAGATGCCGGAGGGCTACTACACCTCCGACGGCGAGCTCAACGTCGAAGGCAACGCCGACATGCGCGAGAAGTTCGACCTCCTCGCCGAGGCCGTGGCCGGCGGGCAGTCGGCCGCCGAATCCGAGTGGGACTGGAACGGCGGCAAGTCGTTCGTCGACGGCACCTTCGCGACCTACGTCTGCCCGGGCTGGATGCTCGGCGTCGTACAGGGGCAGATCGAGGCGGGCGGCGGCGACGCTGACACTGGTTGGGACTTCGCCAACGTGTTCCCCGGCGGCGCCGGCAACTGGGGCGGCGCCTGGCTGTCGATTCCCGAGAGCAGCGAGCACGTCGACGCGGCAGCTGAGCTCGCGAACTGGCTGACGCAGCCGGAGCAGCAGGTCAAGCAGGCGACGGCGGCCGGCAACTTCCCGTCCACGATCGAGGCGCAAGAGTCTCTCGCCGCCGACGCGACCCCGAACGAGATGTTCGGCGGAGCACCGACCGGCGCGATCCTCGCGGATCGTGCGCAGGGCGTCACCGCCCAGTTCAAGGGACCGGACGACTCACTGATCCAGGAGAACGTCTTCGGTCCGGCGCTCGACGGCCTCGACCGCGGCGACAGCGATGCTGACGCCGCCTGGGAAGAGGCCCTCAGCCTGCTCGGGGAACTCGTCGAGTAGCGCTCCCCTGCGGAGGCTCGGTGCGCGCCGGAACCCCTCCCCGGCGCGCACCGGTCCCTCCCCGCACGACGAGCAACGCTTCGACCTGAGGATCCCCGCATGAGCACGACCAGAACCCCCGCGCCACCCGCCTCGCCCCGGCCGCGTCCAGCCGCGCCGCGCCCGCGCGCACAGGGCTCGACGTTCCGCCAGCGACTGTCGCGGTTCGACGTCAAGGCGTCGCCGTACATCTACATCTCGCCGTTCTTCATCCTGTTCGCGCTGGTGGGCATGTTCCCGCTGATGTACACGATGTGGGTTTCTCTGCACGAATGGGACTTGCTGAAGGGACCCGGGGAATTCGTCGGCCTCGGCAACTTCATCGAGATCCTCGGCGACCGGATGTTCTGGAACTCGCTGGGCAACACCGTCAGCATCTTCCTGCTCTCGACCGTCCCGCAGATCGCGGTGGCGCTCGGCGTCGCCTATCTGCTCGACCAAGGACTGCGCGCGCCGACCTTCTGGCGCATGGGCGTGCTCGTGCCGTTCGTCGTCACCCCGGTTGCGGTGGCGCTGATCTTCTCGAGCGTCTTCAACGAGGCCGACGGTCTCGCCAACAACCTCCTCAACCTCATCGGGGTCGCCGACCTCGAGTGGAAACACGAGAAGTTCCTCAGCCACCTCGCGATCGCGACGATGGTGAACTTCCGCTGGACCGGCTACAACGCCCTCATCCTCCTCGCCGCGATGCAGGCAGTGCCGCGCGAGCTGTACGAGTCCGCGGCGATCGACGGTGCGAACAGCCTGCGCCGCTTCCTCTCGATCACGATCCCGACGATCCGCCCGACGTTTGTGTTCGTCATCATCACGTCGACCATCGGTGGCCTGCAGATCTTCTCGGAGCCGAAGCTCTTCGACGCGTCGAATGCGGGAGGCATCGGCGGATCCGACCGGCAGTTCCAGACCACCGTGCTGTTCCTGTGGGAAATGGCCTTCTTCCGCCGCAACTTCGGCGAGGCGGCCGCCGTCGCCTGGCTGCTGTTCCTCATCATCATCGCCTTCGGCATCTTCAACTTCCTGCTGTCGAAACGGATCGCGACCGGAGACGCGCCGAAACCGTCGCGACGAACTCGACGCCTCGCCAGAAAGGGATCCGGATCATGAGCACGGTCACGCCAGGTGCGACGAGAGAGATCACGACCGAGAGCGCATCGCCGTCGGCGCGGCGGCTGTCGCGTCGCACGCAGATGGGAACGGCGGGGATCGGCAGCCGCCCCGGGTTCCTCACCTACGGCCTGCTGGTCGCCTTCCTCGTCGGCAGCATGTACCCGATCTGGTGGTCGTTCGTCGTCGCCAGCGGCTCGAACGCCACGCGTGGCGAGACGCTGCCGCTCATCCCCGGCGGCAACTTCATCCAGAACGCGCTGCTTGTGTTCGACGCCATCCCGTTCTGGAAGGCGCTCGGCAACTCGATCGTCATCTCGTCGATCATCACGGTGTCGGTCGTCGTCTTCTCGACGCTCGCGGGCTATGCATTCGCGAAGCTCCGCTTCCGTGGCCGCGACGGGCTCATGGTGTTCGTGATTGCCACGCTCGCCATCCCGACCCAGCTCGGCATCATCCCGCTGTTCATGGTGATGCAGGAACTCGGCTGGACGGGCACGATCGGCGCGGTCGTCGTCCCGACGCTCGTCACGGCATTCGGCGTGTTCTTCATGCGCCAGTACCTCGTCGACGTCATCCCGGATGAGCTCATCGAGGCGGCGCGCGTCGACGGCGCGAACCAGATCCGCACGTTCATGACCGTCGGGCTCCCCGCCGCACGACCGGCGATGGCGATCCTCGGCCTGTTCACGTTCATGACCGCCTGGACCGACTTCCTCTGGCCGATGATCGTTCTCCCGCCGCAGAACCCCACCCTGCAGACGGCGCTCGCCGATCTGCAGTCCGGGCACTACATCGACTACTCGATGGTGCTCGCGGGCGCCGTCATGGCGACGATCCCGCTTCTCATCCTGTTCGTCGTCGCCGGTCGTCAGCTCATCAGCGGCATCATGGCCGGCGCTGTCAAGGGCTGACCGCCGCACTGTCTCGAAAGGCATCCATGACTCGTTCGATTCCCGCCGACTTCCTCTTCGGCGTCGCGACCGCCGCCTTCCAGATCGAAGGCGCCGCGTTCGAAGAGGGCCGCACCGCCAGCATTTGGGACGCGTTCGCGCGCGTGCCGGGCGCCGTTGCGAATGCGGACAACGGCGATGTCGCGTGCGACCACTACCACCGGTACGCCGACGACGTCGCCCTGATGAAGGAGCTGGGGATCCAGACCTACCGGTTCTCGACATCGTGGTCGCGCGTGCGCCCGGACGGCGGCGCGGTCAACCCGCGCGGGGTCGACTTCTACTCGCGTCTCGTTGACGAGCTCCTCGAGGCGGACATCCTGCCGTGGCTCACGCTCTACCACTGGGACATGCCGCAGGCACTCGAGGAGAAGGGCGGCTGGACGTCGCGCGACACGGTCGATCGCTTCGTCGAGTACGCCATGACGATGCACGACGCACTCGGCGACCGCGTCTCGCGGTGGACGACCCTGAATGAGCCGTGGTGCTCGTCCTTCCTGTCGTACACGGGCGGCGAGCACGCGCCCGGTCGGCAGACCGCCGAGGAGGGGCTCCTCGCCTCGCACCACCTGTTGCTCGCACACGGCCGCACGGTTGAGCAGCTGCGCGCACGGGATCCGGAGCTCGATCTCGGCATCACGCTCAACCTCACGGTCGCCGAGCCGGTCGATCCCGACGATGCCGCTGACCGCGACGCCGCCCGGCGGGTCGACGGCCAGTTCAATCGGTGGTTCCTCGACCCGCTGTTCCAGGGATCCTTCCCGAGCGACATCGTCGAAGACGTGCGCCGCGTCGACGCAGAAGCGGTCACCGCGTTCACGGCCGCCGTGCACGACGGTGACCTGACGACGATCGCGCAGCCGCTCGACTTTCTCGGCGTGAACTACTATCACGGCGAGTTCGTCTCCGGCACGGCGCCCGCGGATCCGCCGCCCTCGGTGCCGTCGGGAGCGACGCGACCGACGCGCTCGCCCTACCCGTCCCACGAGGGGATCCACTGGCACGATCGCGGTCTCGACCGCACCAGCATGGCCTGGGAGGTGCAGCCCGAGGGGCTCACGCGCCTGCTCGAGCGCGTCGCCGCCGATTACGAGGTGCCACCGCTGTACGTCACGGAGAACGGTGCGGCGTTCGACGATGAGGTGACCGACGGATCCGTCGACGACGCCGAGCGCACCGCGTTCGTGCGCGACCACGTCGCCGCGACGCTCGATGCGCGCGAACGGGGCATCGACGTGCGCGGATACTTCTACTGGTCCCTGCTCGACAACTACGAGTGGGCCTGGGGGTACGGCAAGCGATTCGGGCTCGTGCGCGTCGACTACGACACTCAGAAGCGCACGCCGAAGCGCAGCGGACGTGAGTACGCCCGCATCATCGCGGAGCGCACGATCTGACAGATCCGTCCGGTCGCGCGCGTGTCGCTCGGCCGGACGTACGTCGATTCGGCTGAGCAGCGGGACAATGGCGGAGAGAGAGTTTGGGGGGCACCGTGCCGAGGCCGAAGGAATCATCGTCGACGACGCTCGAGGAAGTGGCGCGCCAGGCGGGCGTCTCGCGCTCGACGGTATCGCGGGTGATCAACGGCGGATCCCGCGTCAGCCCCGACGCGCTCGACGCGGTCAACAAGGCGATCGCCGAGCTCAACTACGTCCCGAACCGCGCCGCGCGATCGCTCGCCTCGCGACAGTCTCATGCCATCGCGCTCATCGTCCCCGAAGACACGACGCGCTTCTTCGGGGATCCGTACTTCTCGTCGATCGTGGCGGGCATCAACGATCGCGTGTCGGCGTCGCCGTACATGCTCGGCCTGTTCATCGCGTCGGATGACCCGGAGGACAAGGCGGCGAGCTTCGTCGCGTCGGGCAGCGTGGACGGCGCGCTCGTCGTGTCGCACCACACCAGCGACGAGTACCTCGACCGGATCGCCCGGTCGACGACGGTCGTCTACGGTGGCCGCCCGATGCATTCGCGCGATGGCGATTACTGGGTGGACGTCGACAATGTCGAGGGCGGGCGCATCGCGACGCGTCACCTCGTCGAGAGTGGCCGTCGTCGGATCGCGATGATCACCGGTCCGCCCGACATGCGCGCCGGCGTCGAGCGTCTCACGGGCTTCCGTGAGGTGCTGGCGGAGGCGGGACTCGAACCCGTCGGCGTCGAGGACGGCGAGTTCTCTGCCGTCGGCGCTGTCGCGGCCATGACGCGGATCCTCGACAGCGGCGCCGCGCCCGATGCCGTCTTCGTTGCGAGCGACCTCATGGCACGCGGGGCCCTCGGAGTGCTCGAGGGGCGGGGGCTGCGGGTGCCGGACGACGTCGCGATCGTCGGATTTGACGACTCGCCCGTCGCCGCACGCGTCACGCCGCCGCTGACCACCGTGCGGCAGCCGTCGCGCGAGCAGGGCGCCGTGATGGCCGACGTGCTCATCCGCCTGCTGTCTGGCGAGGATCCGCCCCCGGTCTCGATGCTCCCCCTCGAACTGGTCGTCCGCGCCAGCGCGTAACGACGTTCGTGTGACGCGTCAGCGGCGCACTGTGCGCCCCGTCCCTCGGATCGGGCGGGGCGCACACCGTAGGGCGGTCAGTCGATGCGGATCGGGTCCGACTCGATCGTTGCGGGGGCGAGTTCGGGGGCCGTGCCCGTGACGCGAACCGAGATGTCAACGCCCTTGAACTTGCCGCGCAGGTGGAACTTCGGGTTCGTCTCTCCCGCGATCGGTTCGCCGTTCGCCAGCCACTGGTAGGCGAACTCGACGCCGTCGCTCCATCCGTCGATGTCGACGGCGAGTTTCGCGCCCGGCTTGATGCCCTTCGCGTGCGTGGAGACGATCTCAGCCTTGCCGGCCTCGACCGTCGGCTCCCCGACGGTCTCGCTCGCGACGAGCGGATTGGGGATGGTCACCGACCGCAGCTCCTTGTAACCCTCGCCCGCGAAGTCGTAGGCCGTCACGGTGACGCGGTCGTCGTACGCGTCGACCGTGAGGCCCTGGTTGACATCCCCGACGGTGACCTCGGAGATCCCCTCGGTGTTCTCGCCGCGGGCGTCCCAGCCGACGTGCATTGCAAGTGTGTTGATCGCCCAGAAGCCATCCGCGTGGCCGTCGGCTGTGCGCCGCTGGACGGCCCAATCGCCGAGCTCTGCGGGGTAGTGAGTGTGACCCGACATCACAATGGCGTTCGGGTAGTTGCCGAGGATGCTCGTGAGGCGGTCGTTCATCTGGTGATGATCGCTGTACCACGGGATCCACGAGGCCGACACCGTGTCGCCGAGGGGGAAGTGGGTCAGCACGAGCACCTGCTTGCCCTTCGTCGTCCAGTGCGCGAGGCGCGACTCGAGGAACTCGACCTGTGCGTCGGACATCGGGACGTCGCTCGGAGCGTTGAACTCCTGGCCGAGAGCGATCACGGGGAGATCACCCGCCGGACCCTCGACAACGTACTCGCCCCAGACCTTGTCCCGTTCCGCGAAGGCGAGGAAGCGGTCGCGATTGGCCGTGAAGCCGCCCGGCGCGTAGCGCTCGTGGTTGCCGAGGGTCGCGATCGTCTGCTCGGGGCGGATGTCGGCGGTTGCGTCCATGACGTCGTAGATCTCGCTCCACTCGCCTTCGGTGCCCGAGTTGACGATGTCGCCGACGAGCGCCATCGCGTTCGCGTCCGGCGCGATCTCGCGGTAGTCGCCGAGGGCGTGCTGCCAGTCGTGTGGGTGACCCTGGATGTCGCTCATCACCCAGGCCTGCGTCGGAGCGGCATAGGCCGGAGTCAGCACCTCGTGCACCGTGACCGAGTCGATCGCCCAGTAGTGATCGTCCGCGTCGCCCGTGAACGTCCAGGAGAACACGGCCTCTCGTGCGCCGGCGGGGACGTCGACGGTGACGTCCTGCGCGTAATTGATCTGGCGCATGTCGTAGCCGCCTGTGACCGTTGAGGAGTCGAGGCGGAGGATCTCGCTGGTCTCGCCACCGTCGAAACTCACTCCGACGGCACCCACCTGGGTGTCGGTTCCGCGGTAGTGGCTGTCGAACGTGAGGCGCACCTCACCGAGTCCCGTCACATCGACAGGAGCTGACGCGAGTGTCGTGTCGAGGGACCCGCCGAACTGACGGGCGTCCGCGACGGCGAATGTGCCCTGCTGACGCGCGAAGCGGCGGCGCATCTCATCGATCTCCGCCGCGTATTCGTCGTGGGCGCCGACCCACTCGTCTTCTGTCGTGAACGTCCAGCCGCCGTAGGCCGCGTCCTCGTCGGCGAACTCGACGCGCCAGCCGTCGGCGCCCGCGGGTCCGAAGCCCTCGCGCACGACGATCTCGTCCGTGCCGTCTGTGGCAACCGGGTCGATCTCGACGGGAGCGGTCGGGTTCCCCGGCTGTGGAAGGGCCAGATCCGCGACGATCGTCACCTCGATCGGCTCGGCGAGCTGGCCGTAGGCGTCCTCCGCGAGGAGGTAGACGAGCCACGTTCCGGCCGGGAGGTCGGCGAAGGTCGCAGACCCGGATGCGCCAGGAGCGTATTGCCACTGGGTCGAACCGGGGTTGCCGTCGGGCGTTCCGGCGCTCCCCGGGTAGATGCCGATCCAGTTCAGGTCGTGCGGCACGTCGGTCGCCCAGGCCACAGTGAGCGCGTCGCCCTCGACGAGCTCGGTTCGTTCGACCGTGATGTGCGAGGCGACCGCATCAGCGCTTGCCGGCGCGGGGGTGGCCGCGACGAGGGCGGGCGAGATGAGCAGTGCGCCGGCGGTGGCCAGCGCGGCAATCGCGGTCGCGCCGCGGCGGGCGAGACGAGGCGGAACGAGCATGAGCGGCGGTCCTTCCGAGATGGGGTCGGGGGAGGGAGGCACGGCGGCGCCTCCGACGCTGATGTCATCGCCTGAGAGTGTCCGGGCGGTGAATGTCGCGTGGCCGGCGCGTGGCCGTGGTGCCGGCAAACGCGAATCTCCGCGCCCACCGTGCGCACCTGTCTCGAAATGCCCGCTCGGAACGTCGTCGCGCACGCGGTGTGTGGTGGTGATGTCACTTCCGGGAGACGACGGACCGCGCTGATATCGACGTATGAACCTCGAAGGCGACGGTGTCGGGCGCGTAGTGGTCGTCGCTCCGTTCGATAGGGCGCCCGTCCGCCGCCGACGTCACCCGCCGCACCCTCAGCAGCCGCGTCGACCGACGCACGCCCAGGAGGGCGGCATCCTCCGACGACGCCACGACCGTGTCGATCCGGTGCGTCCCCGAGGTCGTGGCGATGTTGCTGAGAGTCATCGCGTCCGTCACCGACGGCGCCTCCGACGGGAGAGCCTCTATCGTCGGCGTGACCCAGGGCGCATAGGCGGTGCGCTCGACCATCACGGGGCGATCGTCGAGCGTACGCACGCGGGTGACGCGTAGCAGTTCGTCGTCCATCCGGACCCTCAGGGTCCGCGCGTCGGCGGCGTCGGCCGGCGCATACTCCTGGTGCACGACACGTCCGCCGGGAAGCATGCCGCGAGCCGTCGCCCATTGCGCGAAGGAGCGAACCTCAGCGAACTCCTGCGTCGCGAACCCTGGGCGCACCCGCCACCCGGATCCGGGCCGCGACGCCAGCAGCCCGCGTCGCTGGAGAGACGCGAGAGCATTGCGGACCACCCCGCGCGAGACACCGTGCGCGGCGGCGAGCTTCTGCTCACTCGGCAAGAACTCGCCCGTGCGAAACTCGCCCTCCAGGATCCGACGACGCAGATCATCGGCGACCTTGCGGTATTGCGTCATGCCCGAACCGTCCGCACGCTCGCCACGCTCCGTAGGCTACCGAGTTACGTCTCGTGCGGGTCGCCGCCCAGCGCGCCGACCGCGGGGATCGGGCCGCCGTCGTCGGCGCCCGTCTTGCGTGCGCGAGCGATGGCGTTTCCGAGGTGATAGATCACCAGCGCTGCGACGGTGCCGAGCACGATGCCGCCGAACTCGAACCCTTCGATCTGCATCGTGAAGCCGGCGATGCCGATCACGAGAGAGACCGCGGCGGTGTACTGGTTGACCGGGCGTGAGAAGTCGACGCGGTTGTCGACCCAGATCTTGATGCCGATGATGCCGATCAGACCGTACAGTGCGGTCGTGACGCCGCCGAGCACGCCCGGCGGGATCGAGTTGAACACCGCGCCTACCTTGGGCGAGAACGCGAGCAGGATCGCGACGATGCCGGCGATCCAGTAGACCGCGGTCGAGTACACGCGCGTGGCCGCCATGACGCCGATGTTCTCGCCGTACGTCGTCGTGCCGGATCCACCGCCCGCGCCCGCGAGCGTCGTCGCGATGCCGTCGGCGATGAGGGCGCCTCCGGTGCGCTCGTTGACCGACGGATCCTCGGTCATCGTCGCGACGCCGCGCACGTGACCGACGTTCTCGGCGATGAGCACGAGCACGACCGGGAGGAACATCGCGAGGGTCGACCACGTGCCGGGCGAGGCGAAGTCCGGCAGGTGGAATTCGGGCAGGCCGACCCAGGGCGCGCGATCGATCGCCTCGGCGGGGGTGACTCCCGTCACGGCGTTTGGCACGTCGAAGGCGCCGGTGGCGATGGCGTAGACATAGCCGACGATGACGCCGAGGAAGATCGAGATGCGGCCGAGGAACCCGCGGAACAGCACCGCGAACAGGATCGTGGACGCGAGGGTGACGCTCGCCGCCACCGGGTCGACCTGGAAGTTCCCCCACGCCGTCGGCGCGAGGTTGAAGCCGATGAGCGCGACGATCGCGCCGGCCACGACCGGCGGCATGAGGGCGTCGACCCACTTGAGTCCGGCGACCTGCACGACCACGCCCACGACCGTGAGCAGGATCCCGACCGCGACGACGCCGGCAAGGGCGGATCCGAAGGACCCCGACGCGGTCGCCGCGGTGATCGGCGCGATGAAGGCGAACGAGGATCCGAGGTAGCTCGGCAGGCGGTTGCCCGTGACGATGAGGAAGAGGATCGTGCCGATGCCCGAGAAGAGCAGCGTCGTGGGCACAGGGAATCCCGTGAGGGTCGGGACGAGGAACGTCGCGCCGAACATCGCGACGACGTGCTGAACGCCGATCGCGATCGTGGCAGGCCACGTCAGGCGCTCGTGAGGGGCGACGACCGCGCCGGGCGCCACGTCGCGCCCGTTTCCGTGCAGCTTCCAACCGAACATGCGGATCCTCTCAAACCGTGGACCGCACCTGCGGTCGGATCCACGTTACCGGCTACGCGGTGAGGCGCGTGAGCAGCGACTCGTAGCGCGCGAGCGTGCGCGAGATGATGTCGGCAGGGAGGCGAGGCGGGGCGCCCTCCCCCTCCTCCCCACGCCCGCTCGCCCCTTCGCTGGCGCGCTGCGTCGAGCCTCCACCGGGCGCGTGGGCCCAATTGGCGGCGATCCAGTCGCGCACGATCTGCTTATCGAAGCTGGCCATGCGTTCTTCCGGCGTGGAGCCGTTCTGCCACGCGGCGCGATCCCAGTAGCGTGAGGAATCGCTCGTGAGGGCCTCGTCCGCGAGCCGAAGCGTGCCGTCGCCGTCGACGCCGAACTCGAACTTCGTGTCCGCGATGATCAGACCCTTCGCAGCGGCGACCCGGTCGGCGCGACGGTAGATGTCGAGCGACGTCTCGCGCAGTTCGGCCGCGCGCTCCGCGCCGACGAGTTCGACGGTGCGCTCATACGGAATGTTCTCGTCGTGCTCGCCGAGGGGGGCTTTGTACGCGGGCGTGTAGATCGGCTGCGGCAGGCGGTCGCCGTTCTGCAGGCCCTCGGGAAGGGCGATCCCGCACACGGTGCCCGACTCCTGGTATTCGAGCCAGCCGGATCCCGTGATGTAGCCGCGCACGACACACTCGACGGGCAGCATGTCGAGTTTCATCACGACGGTCGCACGGTCCGCGACGGCGGCGGGCGCTTCCTCGCCGGTGAGGTGGTTCGGAACGGCGTCGCCGCCATCACCTCCGGCCAACTGTGCGAACCACCACGAGCTGAGCGAGGTCAGCAGCGCGCCCTTACCGGGGATCCCGGGCTCGAGCACGTGGTCGAACGCGCTGACTCGGTCGCTCGCGACGACGAGCAGTCGATCGTCGGATCCTCGAGTCGGCGCGTACAGGTCACGCACCTTCCCGGAATAGGCGTGCTTCCAGCCGGCGATGTCGGGTGCTTCGCTCATCCGTCCATTATGGACGCGCCGACTACACCCCGTTGACGATACGGATCCACGCGAGCTGCTTGCCGGCCGCGCTCGTGAAGCGGAAGACGTGCGCGAACGGAACCTCGACGCCGGAGACCGTCCATGAGCCCCAGGCCGCCCCCTCCTTGCCGTGGCTGATGGCGCTGTCGACAACCGCGTGCGATGCGTCGCCCCGCACTGACCGAAGTCGCTCGACGGCAGCGGCGGATCCGCGCGACGTCTCGAGCCCGCCGGGCGCGGTCACCTCGAGCACCACGTCGTCGTCGAGCACCGCCGCGACCTCGTCCCAGTCGCCGTGCGCGAGCGAACGCTCCCAGTCGGCGAGCAGCAGGTTCTTCGGTGAGTTGCCGCAGTCCTCCGGGCCGGTGTACTTCATAGGTGCTCCGTGCGTTACTTCGCGCCAGCCGCGATGTCGGTGCGGAACTGGCCGCCGTCGAGGTGGATCCGCGACATCGCCTCATACGCTCGTTCGCGCGCCTCGGCGATGTCGGATCCGAGCGCGACGACGTTCAATACGCGCCCGCCCGTCGAGACGAGCTTGCCGTCGCGTTCGGCGGTTGCGGCGTGGGTGATGTGGACGCCCTCGATCTGTTCGGCGTCCTCGAGACCGGTGATCTCGCGCCCGGTGATCGATGACGCCGGGTATCCCTCGCTCGCGAGCACGACGGTCACGGCGACCTCGTCGCGGAACGACGGGGCCGGGTGATCCTCGAGCGTGCCGTTGGCGGAGGCCATCAGCAGATCGGCGAACGGCGACGTCAGGCGCGGCAGCACGATCTGCGTCTCTGGGTCGCCGAACCGTGCGTTGAACTCGATCACGCGCACGCCCTCGTCCGTGACGATCAGTCCGGCGTAGAGCAGGCCGATGAACGGGGATCCGGTGCGGTCGAGCTCGCGGACAACGGGCCGCGCGACCGACTCGGTGACCTCGTCGATGAACCCCGCGATGCCGCCGGGACGCGCCTCGAGCCAGGGGAGCGGCGAGTACGCACCCATCCCGCCCGTGTTCGGCCCCTCATCACCGTCGAGGGCGCGCTTGAAGTCCTGCGCCGGGGCCAGTGGGCGCACCGTGTCGCCGTCGCTGAGGAAGAACAGCGACACCTCCGGTCCGGAGAGGAACTCTTCGACCAGCACGGCGCCGTACGGGAGGTAGGTCTCGGCGTGCGCGAGGGCCGCCTGACGATCGGAGGTGACCAGCACGCCCTTACCCGCCGCGAGCCCGTCGGCCTTCACGACGTAGGGTGCACCGAACTCGTCGAGGGCGGTGGCCGTCTCGTCGAGCGTTCGGGTGTGCACGGCGCGTCCGGTGGGGACGTCCGCCTCCTCCATGATGCGCTTCGCGAACGCCTTCGAGCCCTCCAACTGCGCGGCACGGCGGCCCGGACCGAACACGGGGATCCCGCGCTCGCGCAGCGCGTCGGCCACGCCGGCCACGAGCGGAGCCTCCGGGCCGACCACGACCAGGTCGACGGCGGCCGAGCGGGCGAACGCGGTGACGGCTTGCGGGTCCATCATGTCGACGTCGACGAGCGTCGCGTCGCGCGCGATCCCGGCATTGCCGGGGGAGGAG
>DWXU01000197.1:0-8555 GCA_019119065.1 Candidatus Microbacterium pullistercoris
ACGCGCGCCACCCGTCGCATCTACCACGTCACGAGCACCGGCGAGGACGACTATCGGGCCTGGTTGAACGGCCCGCTCACCTACGCACGCGTCCGCGAACCGGCGTCGCTCAAGGCCGCCTATCTCGAGGCCGCCGAACCCGCGGCCGCCCGCGCGTTCCTCGCGGATCACATCAGCCACTGGCGGGGTGAGCTCGCCCAGTGGGAAGCCGAGCTCGAACTGATCGACACGCGATCGAACCCCGCGCTGGTCAAGCGACTCGGCGAGACCGACCCCGACGACCAGGACCGGGTCGTCGCCTTCAAACGCCTCGGCTACGAGAACCTCGTCGACCGCGCCCGCGCCGAGATCGCGTGGGCAGAACGCGGGCTGGCCCTGCTCGACGAGCTGGGGTACCCGGGGTAGGGGCGCCTCAGCGCGCTTCGCGGATCGCGCTGTATGGCAGCGCCAAGTTCACGAGGCTCACGAGGAACTTCCCTGGCTCCTCGAACATGCACATGTGCGCCGAGCTCTCGAACCAGACGATGTGCTTCGACGGCGCGACAACCTGCTCGATCCAGCGCTCGACCGGCGCGGTCGGGGTCGTCCAGTCGTGACGGCCGAGAAACTGCAGAATGGGGACGTCGAACTCGACCCGATCGCGCGCATCGAAACTCAGCAGTGACGGCATGAGTTCGGGGCCCGAGACCTCCTGACCGACGCCGATGAGCTCCAGCTCGTCCGCCGTGTAGAAGGGCGAGAACTCCGCCGCGCCGAAGTAGTACATGGAGTCCGATCGATACGCCGAAAGCCCTCCGTAGTGTTGTGCCCATTTCCGGCAGGTCACGATCCGCTCGACCGTCAACGGCTGGTCGCCGGGATACTCCCCGAGCGCCCGGAGCTCCGCGAGTGCTTCCTCGTTCTGATCCTGGGCGGCGCTTCTCAGCGCGTGGCCGAAGCTCTCCTTCTCATTCTCCGCGCCGGAGATCACCTGCCCCACGCCGATGTACGCCCAGAGCAGGTCAGGTCTGCGCTGCGCCAAGAGGACCCCGAGAATCGACCCCCAGCTGTGCCCGAGTACACCGACCTTCTCGACGTCGAGCTCGTCCCGCACCCAGGAGATCAACTCCACGAGGTCGTCGACGTACCGGTCGACGCTCAGGTCCATATCGTCCGTCAGGTTCGCCGCGGACTTGCCGCTCGCGCGCTGGTCGTAGTTGACGATGGTGAAGTAGTCCTCGACGCCCCGCTGCCACACCCACGACGAGGGGAGCGCGGGGAGTGCCGGCCCACCGTGGCAGATGATGAGCACGGGATTGGACGCGTCGCGGCCGCGTACCGAGACAAACTGCTCGACGCCGCCGAGCGTGACGTACTCCGTGCGGTCGATCGCCTCGGGGTTGGGGATGCGGCACAGATCCGCGATGACATCTCGGCCCGCGTCATCGCTCATGTCGATCAGTCTATGAGCGAGGTCGCCTCCGGAAGCACCCGTGCCCACCGGCCGCACTCCGTAGACTCGACACCACGCCGAGAAGGAGGGCGGTCGGTGACGACACGGAAGTGGTTCGCAGGGGTCCGGTTCGGAGCCGCCGTGCTGTGCATCGTCGCGCTCGTGCATCGGCAGCTGTGGGGCCTGAGCTCCCAGACGATCGCCGGGCAGAACTTCTTCGCGTATCTCACGATCCAATCCAACATCGCCTTCGCCGTCATCGCTCTCGTAGGCGGCATGGTCGCTCTGCGGCGCGACGAGGATCCGCGCTGGTTCACCGACGCGCGCACGGTGGTGCTGAGCTGGACGATCACGGCTGGGCTCGTCTTCGCGCTGCTCGTCTGGCAGTCGGGCGTGCGCGGCGTGCCGATGACGGTTCCCTGGTCCGACCACGTCCTGCACTTCCTCCTCCCCGCGATCGCGATCATCGCCTGGAACATCGGTCCCGGACGGCGGGCGGCGCGCTGGCGGCTCGTCTACGTCGTACTGCTGTACCCCGTGATCTGGGGCGTCTTCACGCTGTGGCGCGGATCCCACATCGGCTGGTACCCGTACTACTTCCTCGACTTGCGACAGGTCTCGGGCATCCCCGAGTTCCTCGCCACCTGCACGATCGCGCTGACCGTCTTCGCGGCCGTGGCGTGCGGCCTCATCGCGCTCAGCCGCTGGCGCGAGACGGTGCCCGACAGTCACACGAGGTCACGCGACATGCGATCTCGGCGGACCTCTCGATACCGTCGGATCACCACCCACTCCAAGGAGATGCTATGACGCGGATCGAGACCACCACCGCCGGGAGCCTGCCGCGCACCTCGCAGCTGATCGAGGCCAACGCGGCCCGGACGTTCGAGGACGACGGGTTCACCCTCACGTCGACGCCCGAGTACCGCGAACTCGTCGCGGCGGCCGTCGCCGACGTCGTCGAACGACAGCGTCAGGCGGGCATCACGCAGCCGGGCGACGGAGAGTTCGGCAAGGCCATGTCGAATCCGATCGACTACGGTGCGTGGTGGGGGTACTCCTTCCAGCGCGTCTCGGGCCTCGAGCTCACCGACAACTCGTTCTTCACTTACGAACGGGTCGAGAGCACCCCGGGCAACATCCAGCTCACGTCGTTCCTCGATCGGCGCGATCGCCAGTTATTCGCCGACGCATACGCGGATCCGAAGGCCGGCATCGGCACGGGCCGGAACGCGACGGCGTTCCCGACGAACACGGGCGAGATCACCTACACGGGGCATGACAAGGTCGCCAGCGACGTCGCGCACCTGACCGGCGCGCTCCGTGACGGTGAGAAGGGCTTCATCACGGCGATCGCGCCCGGGTCCGCGGCCCGCATCACGACGAGCTACTACGAGACCGAGAACGACCACATCACGGCGTGGGCTCGTGCGCTGCGCGAGGAGTACAAGGCGATCACCGACGCGGCCCTCGTCTTGCAGCTCGACGATCCGTCCCTCGCGGAGAACTGGGACCAGATCCAGCCGGAGCCGAGCGTCGCGGACTACAACGCCTTCACGCAGTTCCGCATCGATGCGATCAACGAGGCCATCAAGGGCCTGCCCAAGGAGCAGATCCGACTGCACCTGTGCTGGGGCTCGTGGCACGGCCCGCACGCCACCGACGTCGAGCTGAAGCACATCCTGAAGACCGTGCTCGGCGCGAACGTCGGGCAGATCTCATTCGAGGCGGCCAATGCCCGTCACGAGCACGAGTGGACGGTGTGGGAGGAGAACAAGGATCTCATCCCCGACGACCTCATCCTCGTCCCGGGCGTCGTCGGTCACTCCACGAACCTCGTGGAGCACCCCGAGCTCGTCGCGCAGCGCATCGAGCGGTTCGCGCGGATCGTCGGCCCCGAGCGCGTCATCGCCGCGACCGACTGCGGTCTCGGCGGCCGCGTGCACGAGCAGATCGCCTGGGCGAAGCTCGCCTCCCTCGGCGAGGGCGCGCGGATCGCCGGCTCTCGCGTCTGACCGCGCAGCACCCTCGCCGAGCGTCTCGGAATTCGCCGAGCGTCTCGGCGAAAGGGCCGGATCCACGGATCCTCGCCTCATTCCGAGATGCTCGGCGACGGGCCCGAGGCGCGGCCGCCGGTCAGGCCAGCGGCGTGAAATCGCGGCTCGCGACGTACTCCGGGCGGGGGTCCTGCGCGGCGAACGGCGCAGCGGGCGTGTTCTCGACGCTGTTGAACACCATGAACACGTTCGACCGCGGGTAGGGCGTGATGTTGTTTCCCGAGCCGTGCATGATGTTCGAGTCGAACCAGAGCGCGGAGCCGGCCGCGCCGGTGAATTGGTCGATCCCGCACCGCTCGGCGAGCTCCGTGATCGCCTCGTGCGTCGGAACGCCGACCTTCTGCTCCTGCAGCGACGCCTTGTGGTTGTCCGCCGGGGTCTCACCGATACCGGGAGCGAAGAGCTTATGCGACCCGGGCATCACCATGAGCCCGCCGTTGAAGGGGTAGTTGTCGGTGAGCGCGATCGACAGACTCACGGTGCGCGGCAGCGCGATTCCGTCCTCCGCATGCCACGTTTCGAAGTCGGAATGCCAGTAGAAGCCGCTGCCGGTGAAGCTCGGCATGTAGTTGATGCGCGTCTGGTGCAGGTAGACCTCGGAGCCCAGGAGCTGCCGAGCGCGGTCGAGCACCTTCGGGCTGCGGGCGAGCGCGTCGATGACCGGGCCCAGCTTCTCGACCTGGAACACCGACCGCACGGCTCCTGTGGATCGCTCGGTGATAAGCCGCTCGTCACCGACATACTCGTCGGCGAGGCGCCCCAGCTCGTTCAGGTAGGTTCGCACGTCCGTATCGCTGACGAACTCGGGAAGGATCGTGAAGCCGCGCTCCTCGTGCCTCCCGAGCTCGTCGGCAGAGAACGGACCGTCCGTCCCCCAGACCGTTGGCTGCGTCCGCGGGATGAAGCCGGCCTCCTCGCCGCTGCGGGTGGGGAACAGATCCTGTGCGGTTGTCGTCGTCGTCAATTTCTCTTCCTCTCTTCTCATCCGTCTCGCTGATTTCGAGACTCAAGCCTTCGTCAGCCGCGAGGTGCACGCCGTCGTCATCGTGGACCGACGCGATCGCGTTCGTCGGCACGCCGGACACCCAGCGACAGGGGCGGCGCGCAGAAGACGACAGGAGGTCTCGCCGCATTGCCCCCGCGCATCGCGGTGCGCAGTCCAGGAGCCCGGCGGGTTTCGCCCGGGCCGGCCAAGGTCAGGGCGCCCTACGGCCGAAGGTGCTGTCCGAGAGCGTCCGGTTCATCGTCATGCGCGTCCGATTCGACTGATCGCCCATGTGTCGGTCTGCTGTCCACCGTGTCATGGATCGCGCATCAGTCCAAGTCACCGGCCTCAACCGCTCACGGGCGGATCGACGCTCACTCGTCCGACATCGTGGGATCCGTGAAGGGCATGAGCGACTCCGCCGCGAGCGTCAGCAGTGCATCGTCGTCGAGCTCCGCCACAACGCGTGCCGCGGGTCCGCCCACGAGGCCCACGAGGATCGGCTCGCCGGTCGCGGGGAGCAGATTGATCCAGGTGCGGATCGTCGGATCGGTCGGCTCCTCGGTCTCTTCGTCTGCCTCGGCCTCGGGATCCTCGTCGGTGGGCTCGGGGGTGGGGGTCGGGCGCGCGGGTCCGACGACGTGCCACACCGCGGCCGACGTCGCCCAGAACGGCGCCTCGTACCTGAGCCACACCGATTCGATCGCGCCCATCTCAAGCGCGGAGATCGCACCACGGTGCGAGAACGTCAGCGGCGGATCGAACTCGATCGCGCCCGCCTTGAGCACGCCGAGCGGCACCGTGACGATCACGCGGTCGTAGGTCAGCGCCTCCCCACCCGCGAGGCGCAGGCTCACGCCGGAGTCGTCGTGGACGACGTTCGAGACGGTCGTCGAGTACGTCACCTCGAGGTCGCCGAGAGGCGCCTCGACGAATGGGGCGACGTCGCTCGCGAGCGCGTCGAAGGATCCGTCGGGCAGGGTCGGCGCGTACCAGCTGGAGGCCGTGGCGGGGTCGATGCCCGTCATCGCCGACAGGGCGGCCACGAACGCGTCATGCTCGTCGGAATCGGCGAGGCCCGCCTCCGCCATCGCCTCGGCCAGGGAAACATCGGATGACGCGGCCTTCACATCGGCGATGGCGCTCGCGATGTCCTCCCCCGAGGGCGGCTCGACCTCGCCGTCGCGCGAGAAGCCCGCCACACCGGAGACCGCGACGGAGCCGACGCCGAGCAGCGCCATGCGCGAAGCCGTCTCGGTGTCGTCGGATCCGAGCAGCCACGCGCCAGCCTGGGGCGGAACCGGCCAGTCGTCGCCGTCGTGCGTCGCCAGGCGCCCGCCGGCACGATCGCGCGCCTCGAGGACCGTCACGTCGACGCCCGCCTCCAGGAGGCTGCGCGCCACGGTCGCGCCAGCCGCGCCGGCGCCGATCACGGCGACGCGCTCACCGTCGTCCATCACCTCGGAGACCTCGCGTGCCGCGCGCTCGCCCGATTCGACGGCCCCGCGAATCGTGCCGGGCGCCGTCTGGCTCGTCGCCTCGCCCGCGAAGAACACTCGGTTGCCGAGCGGCGTCGCGAGCGTTTCGCGATCAGCGACCGTCGCCCCGACGGGCGTCACGCTGCGCGCGCCGTACGCGTACGGATCCGTCGTCCACGCCGTGCGGAAATACGCCGCCGCGGCGGGAATCTCACCCACGGGCGTCGGTGTCACGGTCGGCTCGCGCGTCGGCGTCTCCTCCGGCGGAGGAGCCGGCGTCGGCGTGCACGACGCAAGCAGAACGGTGAGCGCCCCAGCCCCCGCGCCCAACAGCATCGTGCGACGTGTGATCCTCATCGCTCGTAAGGTTACCCGTCGCACGATTGACCGCACAGACATCGGATGTCTACGCTGTAACAAGACCCCGAGGAGATCACGTGAGCACGATCGTCACCGTCGACACCGTCGACATCCGCTTCCCGACGTCCGAGCACCTGGACGGTTCCGATGCGATGAACGCCGACCCCGACTACTCGGCGGCGTACGTCGAGATCACCACCGACGCCGATGACGGGCACTCCGGCCACGGCTTCGTGTTCACGATCGGGCGCGGCAACGACATCCAGACCGCCGCCATCCGCGCCCTCGCGCCGCATCTCGTCGGGCGCGACGCCGAGGCGATCCTCGATGACATGGGAGCCTTCTGGCGCGAGCTCGTCGGCGACTCGCAGCTGCGCTGGCTCGGTCCGGAGAAGGGCGTCATGCACATGGCGATCGGCGCCGTCGTCAATGCCCTGTGGGATCTGAAGGCGAAGCGCGCCGGGCTGCCGCTGTGGCGCCTGCTCGCGCAGATGAGTCCGGAAGACATCGTCGACCTGATCGACTTCCGCTACCTCACCGACGCGCTCACGCGCGAGGACGCGCTCGAGATCCTCCGGGCGGCTGAGCCGGGCCGTGCCGTGCGCGAGGCCGAGCTGCTCGAGCAGGGCTACCCCGCCTACACGACGACGCCCGGCTGGCTGGGGTACTCGGACGAGAAGCTCGTGCGCCTGTGCCGCGAGGCCGTGGCCGACGGTTTCGGCATGATCAAGCTCAAGGTCGGTGGCGACGTCGACGATGACATCCGACGTATGGGTCTCGCACGCGAGGCCGTCGGGCCCGACATCCGCATCGGCACGGATGCGAACCAGCGCTGGGGCGTCGACGAGGCAATCGAGTGGATGGGACGCCTCGCCGAGTTCGACGTCGCCTGGATCGAAGAACCGACGAACCCGGACGACATCCTCGCCCACGCCGCCATCGCGAAGGGCGTCGCCCCGATCCCTGTCGCCACCGGCGAACACTGCGCCGGCCGCGTGATGTTCAAGCAGCTGCTGCAGGCGAACGCCCTGAGCGTGCTGCAGATCGACGCGACTCGGGTCGCGGGTGTGAACGAGAACATCGCGATTCTGTTGCTGGCGGCGAAGTTCGGCGTTCCGGTCTGCCCCCACGCAGGCGGCGTCGGACTCTGCGAGGCCGTGCAGCACCTGTCGATGTTCGACTTCGTCGCCGTCACCGGCACGACCGAGGGCCGCGTGATCGAGTATGTCGATCACCTCCACGAGCACTTCGTGACGCCGACTCACGTGACCGGCGGCGTCTATCACGCGCCGACCGCCCCGGGCAACGGCATGGAGATGCTGGCCGCGAGCCGGGAGGAGTACACCTTCCGTGGGTGAGGTCTCTCGCCGAAGCGACCTGGCGCTGCCATCGTTCGGTTTCGGCGCCGCGGGAATCGGCAACCTGAATCGCCCGGTGACCGATGACGACGCGCTTGCCGTACTGGAGGCCGCGTGGGACGCCGGCGTGCGCTACTTCGACACCGCCCCGCACTACGGCCTCGGCCTCTCGGAGCGACGGCTCGGCGCGTTCCTCCGCACGAAGCCTCGCAACGAGTTCGTTCTCTCAACGAAGGCCGGGCGGCTGCTCGTGCCCAACCCCGGCGGTGAGAACCAGCTCGACGTCGAGAATTTCTACCACGTGCCCACCGTCGTCAAGCGGCAGTGGGACTTTTCCGCGGACGGCGTGCGCCGGTCGATCGAGGAGTCGCTCGAGCGGCTCGGCCTGACGTCGATCGACCTCGTCTACCTGCACGATCCCGAGCAGTCCGGCGATCTCGAACGCCACCTCGCGTCGGGAACGGCCGCGCTCGCGGATCTGAAACGCGAGGGTGTCGTCCGGGCGTCCGGGCTCGGATCCATGGACGCGGGAGCGCTCGCGCTCGGCGCGGCATCGGGCGGGCTGGACGTCCTGATGGTCGCGGGTCGGCTCACACTGCTCGAGCAGCCGGCGCTCGCCGACACGGTTCCGGCCTGCGAGCGCACGGGGACGGGCATCGTGACGGCGTCGGTGTTCAACTCGGGCCTGCTCGCGAGCGACCAGCCCGCCGACAACCCGCGCTATGACTACGGCGAGGCGCCGCAGGCGCTCGTCGACCGGGCGACCCGCATCGCCGGGGTCTGCCGCTCATACGGTGTCCCGCTGCCGGCGGCGGCGTTGCAGTACACGACGCGCATCTCGCCTGTGCGCACGGTCGTGTCGGGCAGCAGTCGCCCCGCGCAGAT
>DWXU01000198.1:0-3594 GCA_019119065.1 Candidatus Microbacterium pullistercoris
GCAGTGAACCTCGGTATGCCTTCGGCCCAGACCCTCGCGCCGCGTCGAAAGACGCGTCAGATCAACGTCGGCAAGCTCAAAGTCGGTGGTGACGCACCCATCAGCGTGCAGTCGATGACCACGACCAAGACATATGACATCAACGCCACGCTTCAGCAGATCGCCGAGCTGACGGCCTCCGGCTGCGAGATCGTGCGCGTCGCCTGCCCCACGGATAAAGACGCCGAAGCGCTGAAGATCATCGCGATGAAGAGCCAGATCCCGGTGATCGCCGACATCCACTTCCAGCCGAAGTACGTCTTCCAGGCGATCGAGGCCGGCTGCGGTGCGGTGCGCGTAAACCCCGGGAACATCCGCAAGTTCGACGACAAGGTCGGCGAGATCGCGAAGGCCGCGTCGGACGCGGGCGTGAGCCTCCGCATCGGCGTCAACGCCGGATCCCTCGACAAGCGCCTCCTCGCCCGGTACGGCAAGGCGACTCCGGAAGCACTCGCGGAATCGGCCATCTGGGAGGCGTCCCTGTTCGAAGAGCACGGCTTCCACGACTTCAAGATCTCCGTCAAGCACAACGACCCCGTCGTCATGGTGCAGGCCTACCGCCTGCTCGCCGAGCGCGGCGACTGGCCGTTGCACCTCGGCGTCACCGAGGCCGGCCCCGCGTTCCAGGGCACGATCAAGTCGGCGACGGCGTTTGGCATCCTGCTGTCGGAGGGCATCGGCGACACCATCCGCGTCTCGCTGTCGGCGCCGCCGTCCGAGGAGGTCAAGGTCGGCCACCAGATCCTGCAGTCGCTCAACCTGCGCGAGCGCACCCTCGAGATCGTCTCGTGCCCGTCGTGCGGGCGCGCACAGGTCGACGTGTACAGCCTCGCCGACAGCGTCACCGAGGGCCTCAAGGACATGACGGTGCCGCTGCGCGTGGCCGTCATGGGCTGCGTCGTGAACGGACCGGGCGAAGCGCGCGACGCCGACCTCGGCGTCGCCAGCGGCAACGGCAAGGGACAGATCTTCGTCAAGGGCGAGGTCATCAAGACCGTGCCGGAGGACGAGATCGTCCAGACCCTCATCCAGGAGGCGAACCGCATCGCCGAGGAGATGGGGCCCGACGCCGTCCCCGGCACCGCGCAAATCATCACCGCCTGACCCGGGCACGCCCATCGCGGCGTTCTTGTCGGTTGCCGCACGCCGGTGCGCCTGCCCTCCTCAGCCTTGCGCTGGACGCGCCCGGGGGACGCTCGAGCGGCGTTCTCGTCGGTTGCCGCTGAGCAAGCGTGTCGGCGGTGCGCCGTAGAGTGGATCCATGACGCTCGCCACGACCGCTCCGGCCGTTCCGTGGGGCGACGCGCTCGGGCAGGACGACGCGGTCGACGTCCTGCGGCGCGCCGCCGCGGATCCCGGTCTCCTCGCGCACAGCTGGCTGCTCACCGGTCCTCCCGGATCCGGCCGCTCAACCCTCGCGCTCGCGTTCGCGGCGGCGCTCATCGCGGAAGACGAGAACGACGTCGCGACGATGAAGCAGGTGCTCGCGCGGTCCCACCCCGACCTCACGATGCTGACGACCGAGGGTGTCATCATCACGATCAAGCAGGCGCGCGAGATCGTCGAGCGGTCCTACTACGCGCCGAGTCTCGGTCGCTATCGCGTCATCGTCGTGGAGGACGCCGACCGCATGGCCGAGCGCACCTCGAACGTGCTGCTGAAGGCGCTCGAAGAACCGCCCGAGCAGACCATCTGGGTGCTGTGCGCGCCGAGTGAGGCCGACCTGCTTCCGACGATCCGATCGCGCGTCCGCACACTGCGGCTGCGCGAACTCGAGGTCGACGACGTCGCCCGCCTGCTCGTCGCGCGCACGGGGGCGGATCCAGCGGTCGCCGAGCAGGCGGCCCGTCACGCGCAGCGACACATCGGCATGGCTCAGCGACTCGCGACAGACGAGGAGTCGCGCGCGCGCCGCGAGCAGACGATGCGCGACGTGCTCGGGCTGCGCGGCGTCGGGCGCGTCGTCGACGTCGCCAGCGGAATCGTACAGGCGGCGAGTGACGACGCCCAGGCGCTCACGGCGGAGCGCGACGAGACCGAGCGCGCCGACCTGCTGCGCACGGTGGGGCTGTCCGACGGGGCGAAGGTTCCGCCCGCCGTGAGATCGCAGCTCAAGGAGCTCAAGGACAACCAGGAGCGCCGCGCGAAGCGCAGCGTGCGCGACGGGCTCGACCGCGTGCTGACGGATCTGCAGTCGCTGTTCCGCGACATCGTCCTCCTGCAGCTGGGACGCGACACCGACCTCGTCAATGTCGAGTACATCGACGAGATGCGGCAGGTCGCCGAGGCGCGACCGGCCACGCACACGATGATGGTGCTCGATCACCTCGCCGAGACGCGCGCCGCGCTCGGGCAGAACGTGCAGCCCGCACTCGCCCTCGAAAGCCTGCTCATCACCGTCGTCACAGGGAGGCGGCCATGACCCGCTTCGTCCGCGTGCGCCGCGCGCTGTCCGCCGTCGCCGCCGCGGCCGTCGTGGGGCTGGCCGCCGCGTGTGCGAACCCGTTCACCGTCGACATGCCCGGCGGCGGATCCGGGCCTGGCAGCGGGCCCGTCCTCGACGGCGTCCCCGACGAGCTGCTGCCGTTCTACGACCAACAGCTCACGTGGGAGGACTGCGCACAGCCGACCACGTCGCAGCCGGTCGAATGCGCCTCGGTCACGGCACCGCTCGACTGGCACAATCCCGACGCCGGAGAGATCGAGCTGCGCATCTCGCGCCCTGCCGACGTTCCCGCGGACGTCCAGGGATCGCTCCTCATCAACCCGGGCGGACCCGGCGGATCCGGCATCGACTACCTCCACTCGGTCCTCGAGAACGACGCGATCGGCGAGCGCCTTCGGAGCGCATACTCGCTCATCGGCTTCGATCCGCGCGGCGTAGGTGGGTCGACGCCCGTCGAGTGCCTCGACACCGAGGGGATGGACGACTACCTCTATGACGTGCCCGACGCCGAGCGCGGCACCGACGAGTGGGAGGCCGAACTCGACGAGGCGGCCGAAACGTTCGCCGACGCGTGCGCAGAGAACTCGGGCGAGCTGCTCGAGTTCATCACGACCGAGCAGGCGGCGCGCGACACGGATCTGCTGCGCGCCGTGCTCGGCGACGACCGCCTCACCTACCTCGGCTACTCCTACGGCACTTTCCTCGGGGCGACGTACGCCGACATCTTCCCCGATCGCGTCGGCCGATTCGTGCTCGACGGCGCACTCGACCCCTCCGTGCCCGGCAACGAGGTGGGGCGGACACAGGTGATCGCGTTCGAGCAGTCCCTGCACACCTATCTCGAGACCTGCCTCGACGGATCCTCGTGCCCGTTCCGCGGCACCGTCGATCAGGCCCTCGACGACGTCTCGTCCCTGCTCGCCTCGCTCGACGCGCGGCCGCTCGTCTCCTCCGACGGGCGCGAGCTCGGCGGCGACGCGATGATGACGGCGATCGTCGCGGCAATGTACAACGAAGCGAACTGGCCGTACCTGTCCGAGGCGTTCGCCGGAGCGCGCAACGGCGACCCGACGGCCGCGATGTTCCTCGCCGACTTCTACAACGACCGC
>DWXU01000032.1:0-3753 GCA_019119065.1 Candidatus Microbacterium pullistercoris
TGGTCGCGGCTCTTCTCGGCGAACAGGTGCTCGATCGAGTGGATCACCGGCATCTCGAGATGGTCGACGTTCGGCTGCGCGAACCGCACGTCGAACTTGACGATCACGTCGCCCGCGGGGAGCGTCTTCCGATCGGCCACCCGCAGATACGGCGCGGCGACCTTCGTGTGGTCGAGGTTGAAGGATTCGACGTTCATCCGGCCCTGGTCAGTCACGCCCCCAGGTTACCGGCACGGCCCGGCCGGGAGGGCATCGATAGGATCGGGAGACCCCCACTTCCGCCCTCGATGGAGGCAGCATGTCCGCGCCCGTCCGCGAGAAGGACCGCTACCGTCCGCGCCCCACCGTGATGGATGCGCTGCGGTCGCCGAAGCTCCTCACTCGAGAGATCCTCGCCGGCGTCGTCGTCGGGCTCGCCCTTATCCCCGAGGCGATCGCGTTCGCGCTGGCGGCCGGTGTGCCAGCCGAGGTCGGGCTGTTCTCGTCGATCGTCATGGCGATCTCCATCTCGTTCCTCGGCGGTCGGCCGGCGATGATCACCGCCGCAACTGCGGCCATCGCACTCGTGGTGCGCCCCGTCGCCGATCAGTACGGCCTCGACTACCTCATCGCGACGGTCATCCTCGGCGGCATCATCCAGATCCTGCTCGGCGTGCTCGGCGTCGGCAAACTCATGCGGTTCATCCCGCGCAGTGTCATGGTCGGGTTCGTCAACGCGCTCGCAATCCTCATCGCCGTCGCCCAACTCGAACATTTCGAGGGCGCATCGTGGATGATCTACCCGATCATCGGCATCGGTCTGCTGATCCTCTGGCTGTTCCCGAAGCTCACGAAGGCCGTGCCCGCGCCGCTCGTCGTGGTGATCGTCATGACCCTGGCGGTGTGGGCCTTCGACTTCGATGTGAAGAGCGTCGGCGATCTCGGCGCCCTGCCCGGCGGTCCGCCGCTGCCGTTCTTCCCCGACGTGCCCCTCACGCTCGAGACGCTGCAGATCATCGCGCCCTTCGCCCTCGGCGTCGCCGCGGTCGGACTCATGGAGTCGCTCATGACGGCGAAGCTCGTCGACGACATCACCGACACACGCTCGAACAAGACGCGCGAGGCGGTGGGTCAGGGCGGCGCGAATATCTTGTCGGGCCTGTTCGGCGGCATGGGCGGCTGCGCCATGATCGGCCAGACGATGATCAACGTGCGTGCCTCCGGGGCCCGCACGCGCGTGTCGACGTTCACCGCCGGCGTGTTCCTGCTGATCCTCGTGTGGTTCCTGGGCCCCGTTATGAGCCTGATCCCGATCGGCGCGCTCGTCGCCGTGATGTTCATGGTCGCGTTCCTGACCTTTGACTGGCATTCGGTCGCGCCCTCGACGCTGAAGCGCATGCCGAAGAGCGAGACGATCGTGATGCTCGTGACGGTGATCCCGGTGATCATCACCAAGAACCTCTCGATCGGCGTCGTGATCGGGGTGTTCGTGGCCGCGATCCTGTTCGTGAGGCGCGTGGCGCACTTCACGAGCGTCTCCCGCACGGTCTCGCCCGACGGATCGGCGGCGCGGTACGTCGTCGACGGCGAGCTGTTCTTCGCGAGCTCGAACGACCTCACCACGCAGTTCGAGTACGCCGACGATCCGAAGAAGGTGGTCATCGACATGTCGCGTTCGCACGTGTGGGATGCCTCGACCGTCGCCGCGCTCGACGGCATCGAGCAGAAGTACCGCGACCACAACGTCGAGGTGACGATCGTCGGCCTAAACGAGGCCAGCGGCACGTTCCACGGTCGTCTGACGGGTAACCTGCCCTAGCGCAGGCTAAGTCCGCACGTTCCCGCCAGGTCAGTCGGCGTCGCGCACGTGGCGGACGAAGTCGCGCATCCGGCGCGCGGTGTTGTCGATGCGAAAGTCGACGTCGGCGCGGAACTCGCCCGGCGCGAGCGGATGGGCGATCCTCACGTTCTGGTGACACGAGGCGTCGGCGCACATGTAGGTGGCGATGCTCTCCTCACGGCGTCCCGCCTCACCTCCCTTGCGCGCGCTCATCATCGATACCTGCGTGCCGGGCTGCATGGTGCGACAGATGTTGCAGATCCCGTTTCGCGCCCGCGCAGGCGACTGCGCGACGCGCAGCACGATCCCCGTCGGCTCGCCGTCGAGCTCGACGATGACGTAACAGCGTGCCGGCGTCGACGGATCCCGCCACGCCAGGAAGTCGAGGTGGAACCAGTCGACGACGAGCAGCTCGGGTGCGACGTCGAGGATCTCGAGCTCGCGGTCTGTGGCGTTGACGAACGCCCCGCGAATGTCGTCGACGGAGAGCACCTGCATGATTCGGTCAGTTTAGAACTACGCTGGGGGTATGGCGGACAGCAGCTTTGATGTGGTCAGTGAGATCGATCGTCAGGAAGCGGACAACGCGCTCAATCAGGCGCGCAAGGAACTCAGCCAGCGGTATGACTTCCGCGGCACCGACACCGATGTGTCGTGGTCGGGTGAACAGATCCTGATCGTCGCGAACTCCAAGGATCGCGCGGTGGCGGCGCTCGACGTGCTCCAGTCGAAGATGATCAAGCGCGGCATCTCCCTCAAGAGCCTCGACAGCGGCGAGCCGTTCGAGAGCGGCAAGCAGGTGAGGATCGTCACCTCGCTCAAGGAGGGCATCGCGCAGGATGTCGCGAAGAAGATCGGCAAGATCGTTCGGGACGAGGCGCCCAAGGGCGTGAAGAGCCAGATCCAGGGCGACGAGATTCGGATCAGCTCGAAGAGCCGCGACGACCTGCAGACGGTCATCGCGCTGCTGAAGGGCAAGCAGGACGACCTCGACGTCGCCCTGCAGTTCACCAACTACCGGTGATCCCGCCACTCGACGCCGTCCTCGAGTGCGTCCGACAGGATCGGCGCGCGGGGCGGATCGCGCAGTGGTCGTGGTCGACCGTGATCGACGAGAACGTCGGCGAGGCGGTCGTCGAACCCGAGCTGTTCGATCGGATCCACGAGGTCGGCCGCGTCGACGCCCGCTTCCCCGTCGGCAACGCGGGGCTCATCCACGTCTACGGCTATCTCTTCTCGACGGTGCGCACGCCATACGGATACAAGAGCGACCGCTGGAACGACGGGGTCCTCGCGGACGCACTCGGCTTTTCTGACGGGTGGTTTCGCCTCGGCGACAGCGCGGAGGAGACGCCGCTACAGCGGGCAAGCCACGCCGCAGGGCCGCTCCTGACGAACCCGTCGCGCTCGGGGCAGGTCGCGGATTGGGAGGTCGACGGCATTCGCCAGCGCGCCGTCGTCACGCCGCCCGCGCGCGACGGCTCCGCCGCACTCGTCTCGGGGCTCGACGACGGATCCGGCATGCGGCTGCTGACGCTCTTTCCGGTCGCCGACGCAGCCGAGGTCGCGCGCACGCTTCGCGAGGAGGAGCCGCGCCTGCGCTGGAACGCCACGCCCGCTCCGCACGCCGAGTAGTCGACGCTCGGCGACACCAGATGTTCACTTTCCGGTAAGCGCTCCGTCCATATACGGTGCTTATCGTGGACGCATCGTCCACCGAGAACTTGGGAGTGCATGTGACGACGACGATCGTGTTCGACTTCGACGGAACGGTCGCCGTCGGCGCGGGGCCCGTGGTCGCCTACGCGCGCGAGGTCGCCCGGCACGCGGACGACGAGTTCCTCGCCCGTGTGGAGGCGACCATCCGCGCCTTCGACGCAGGCGAGACCGACCGGTTCCGCGACGGATACGACATCGTCGGCACCCTCGCCGAG
>DWXU01000199.1:0-4862 GCA_019119065.1 Candidatus Microbacterium pullistercoris
GGCGGCGTCGAGCCACATGATCCACGGCGGTATTCGCTACCTCGAGAACGGCGAGTTCCGCCTCGTGCGCGAGTCGGTGCGGGAACGCAACGACCTGCTGAAGACCGCCCCTCATCGCGTCCGGCCGTTACGCACCACGATCCCCATTCGCCGGTTCTGGTCGGGCTTGGTTCAGGCGCCGTTGCGCTTCCTGACGGGGCGGGCAGGGCGCCCGACCGAGCGCGGCGCCGTGCTCATCAAGCTCGGCCTCATCATCTACGATTTGTTCGCGACCAGCGGCCGCCGAACTCCCTGGCACCGCTTCCGCGGCCGGCGCGCCTCGCATGCCGAGCTTCCGGCACTCGCACCCGACGTCACGTGGACCGCCACGTACTTTGATGCGTCGATGCTCGATCCCGAGCGGCTTGCCCTCGATGTCCTGGCTGATGGACTCGCCGCAAGCCGCAGCGCTCACGCCGTCAACTATGTCGAGGCGGCCGGCTTCGATGGCGGCTCGGTCGTCCTGACCGACCGAGACAGCGAAGAGACCTTCCGCGTCACCTGCGACGTGATCGTCAACGCGACCGGTCCGTGGGCCGATCTGACCAACAGCGCACTCGGTTCGCCCACGCGCTTCATGGGGGGAACGAAGGGCTCGCACATCGTGCTCGACAACGCCGAGCTCGTGGCCGCGACGGGCGGTCGTGAGATCTTCTTCGAGAACGCCGACGGGAGGATCGTGCTGATCTACCCGCTCAAGGGGCGCGCGATGGTCGGGACGACCGATATCGATGCCGACCCGTCGGAGCCGGTGCGCTGCACCGAGGAGGAGGTCGACTACTTCTTCGATCTCATCGGCGAGGTCTTCCCCGACATCGCCGTCAGCCGCGACGAGATCGTCTACCGTTTCAGCGGGATCCGGCCGCTGCCGGCGAGCGACGCGGCGAATCCGGGGCAGATTTCGCGCGACTACCGGGTCGAGGTCGCCGACCACGGCGGCACGACGCTCGTGACCCTCGTCGGCGGCAAGTGGACGACGTTCCGTTCCCTCGGCCAGACGCTGTCCGACGTGACGCTGCGCCTGCTCCGGGTGCCACGCGTCGAGACGACGCTCGGCCGTGCGATCAGCGGCGGACGCGACTACCCGTCATCAGACCGTGCGCGCGACGTGTGGCTGCGATCCCATCTGCCCGGCGCCGGGTCGCGCGGGTCCATCCTGCTGTCGCGCTACGGTACGCGCGCCGCCGAGGTCTGGCGCGTGCTCGAGGATGACGACGACGTGCCGCTCGCTGGTGACCGGCTGTCCACGCGCGAACTCGCGTGGATGGTCGACGAGGAACACGTGACCCGGCTCACCGACATCGTGAAGCGACGCACCGATCTCGCCTTCACCGGAGACGTCACGCACGAGCTTCTCGAGCAGATCGCCGACGCACTGGCTCCCCTGCTCGGTTGGGACGACGCGCGTCGCCGCCACGAGGTCGACGAGACCGTCGCCGAGCTGCGAGACCGCAACGGCATCGACCTCGCTACGCGCGCCACCGCCTGACACCGCGTTCGAAGGAGAACCGCATGCCCGATCACGTCCTCGCCATCGACCAGGGCACGACCTCGTCGCGGGCGATCATCTTCGATCGCGACGGTCGCGTCGTCGCAAGCGGCCAGAAGGAGCACGAGCAGATCCTGCCCCGCGCGGGCTGGGTCGAGCACGACGCGAGCGAGATCTGGCGCAACGTGCAGGAGGTGATCGGCCTCGCGCTGAGCCGCGCCGGGCTCACGCGCCACCACATCGCGGGCATCGGCATCACCAATCAGCGTGAGACGACCGTCGTCTGGGATCGCGCGACCGGCACGCCCGTCGCGAACGCGATCGTGTGGCAGGATACGCGCACACAGGACATCGTCGATCGCCTCGCCGCCGACGGCGGCACCGACCGGTTCCGCGACGTCGTCGGGCTGCCGCTCGCGACCTATTTCGCGGGCACGAAGATCGCATGGATCCTCGAGAACGTCGACGGCGCACGGGAGCGCGCCGAGGCCGGCGAGCTGCTTTTCGGCACGACCGACACGTGGGTGCTGTGGAACCTGACGGGCGGGCCGGACGGTGGCATACACGCCACCGACGTCACCAACGCCTCGCGCACGATGTTCATGGATCTCGACACGCTGACGTGGCGCGACGACATCCTGGAGGCCTTCGAGGTGCCGCGCGCGATGATGCCCGAGATCCGTTCGTCGTCCGAGATCTACGGGCACGCGAAGGATTCCTCGCTCCTGCGCGAGACCCCGATCGCGGGGATCCTCGGAGATCAGCAGTCAGCGACGTTCGGACAGGCCGCGTTCGACGCTGGCGAGAGCAAGAACACCTACGGCACGGGCAACTTCCTCATCTTCCAGACCGGCGAGGAGAAGGTGCTCTCGGACGGCGGGCTGCTGACGACGGTCGGCTACAAGCTCGGCGACGACCCCGTGCAGTACGCTCTCGAGGGCTCCATCGCCGTGACCGGATCGCTCATCCAGTGGCTGCGCGACCAGCTCGGCATCATCTCGTCAGCGCCGGAGGTCGAGGAACTCGCAGCGAGCGTCGAGGACAACGGCGGCGTCTACCTGGTGCCCGCCTTCAGCGGGCTATACGCACCGTACTGGCGCGCCGACGCCCGCGGCACGATCGTGGGTCTCACCCGGTTCGCCAACAAGGCCCACATCGCTCGCGCGGCCCTCGAGGCGGTCGCCTTCCAGACGCGCGACGTCCTCGACGCCGTCGGTTCCGACACCGGGCTCGACCTGACCGAGCTGCGGGTCGACGGCGGAATGGTCGCCAACGATGCGCTGATGCAGTTCCAGGCCGACGTGCTCGGTGTGCCGGTCGTTCGCCCCGTCGTCACGGAGACGACCGCGCTCGGTGCCGCCTACGCCGCTGGCCTCGCCGTCGGCGTGTGGGAGAGTCTCGACGAGCTGCGGGGCAATTGGCAGGAGGATCGGCGCTGGGAACCGCAGCTGCCGTCAGGCGAGGTCAACCGCACGCTGCGTCTCTGGCGCAAGGCCGTGACGAAGTCGATGGGCTGGGTCGACGACGACGTCTGAGGCGAAGCGGACGCTCAGGCGCGCTGTCTCGGGTGGGAGAGTCGGCGCCGGAGCTTCGCCACGGTGAGGGTGAAGGTGCCGACGACGAGCGCTCCGATCAGCACGAGCGCGATCACCACGCTGGGCACGATCGCAACGACACCGATCAGCGCCACGGCGAGCAGGAGCATCATCTCGCGCAGCTCACTGCCGAACTGCTGCAGCCGCGCGGGTCGTGCGCGCAGTGTCCCCAACTGCTGCGGCGCGATGCCGAGCCGGGCGCGCGTCGATGCATCGACGAAGATGGTCGGAATATCCGGCCAGACGCCGAGCGTCTCCCTGACACCGGGAAAGCGCGCCCCCCAGATGCCGTTCGACACGCGTTCGCGCTCGGCCTGCACATCCTCCGGCACTTCGAAGGCCTTCACGGCCAACGTCTGGACCTCGCCCATCGCGTCGGGACCGCCTTCGAGCACGACGTAGTCGCCGCTCGAGACCCCGAGCAGCTGCAAGGAGAGCCGGCTCATGAGGCAGACATCGCGCTCCGTCGAGGCCGTGTCGGCGAGGGTGACGCGCATGGTGAGCGAGTTCGGCGGACCGAGGATCACGTCCGACCATCGCTGTCGCCTCACCGCGACCGGACGGATGCGCACCTCTTCGCCCGCCTCGACGCCCATGCCCATCCGCAGCACGTGATCGATCTCGATGCCCTCCGCGGGGAGCGGCGCATCATCGCCTCCTCGCAGCACCGTGGCGATCGTGCGCGGGGCTCGATCACCCGCGACATCGAGCAATGCCTCCGACACCAGCTCGACGTGCCTCGGATGTCCGAGCAGCCGATCCAGCTCAGAGCCGAGGCGCACCACCGACCGGCCCCGTCGCTCGAGGAAGTCATCGGAACGCCCCGAGATCGCGACGACCTCGCCGTCCTCCTCCTTGACGATCCTCGCGTCGATCAGAGTGCCGTACCGGCGCGGCCGCGCCCCCATCTCATCGCGCAAGTCCCAGAGCGGATTCTCTTCACGAACGAGTCCGGCCGCGCGCAGTGCCTCGGTGGACTCCGCGACGCTGGACCGTCGTGTGACGATCTCTTCCGGCTCCGATCCCACCACCGCGGCGACGGCCGGCTCCTCGCCGATTCGTTCGAGCACGGAACGCTGATCCGCGAACCAGCGCTCGGGCGCGACCGCATCGGGCCGCCCCTGGCCGAGGTTGCCCATGACCCAGGTGCCTTCCGCGTCAGCCAGACAGCCGTCGCGAGCGACGTAGGCGTAGGCGCCCGTCAGCCGCTCGCCCGTCTCCAGAAGGATCGACGTCTCGATCCAGACGCGTCGATATGCGGAGGCCTCGCTCCGATCGAGCTCGCGAAGCTGCTGATCGTCGAGCAGCTGCAGCGCCATCTCCGTGACGGCGCCCTCCTCCGGAACAACGGTCGCCGGGACGTACCCCAGCGGCGAGACGAACGAACAGAACCCCGCGATCATGCCCTCGACACGCGCGCGGATCGACGGCACGACGAGCGGCACCGCCGTGCCGGAGAACTTGTGTCGCAGCTGCGACGGCGCCGCATTCGAACCGACCGCGAGGACGGGCACGCGCGGATCGGGACCGATTCCGTACGACTCCTCGAGGACCGAGGACAGGTGCGGGAATGCGGTGCGCGACAGTCCGAGCCGCTCGCGTTCGGCGACGGTGAGTTCCACGCGGCAGTTCGGAAGGCGCTGTGCGTGATCCGAGCGCCACTGGAGCTCCCCGCCGTCGCGATCACGAATCTGCCAGATGGCGTCTTCGGTGATGACCACCGATGCAGCCGGGCGGCG
>DWXU01000200.1:0-7234 GCA_019119065.1 Candidatus Microbacterium pullistercoris
CAGGGCGGCGCGATCGACCTGATGGCCGCGGACCCCGACAAGTACGACTACCTCGTGCAGACCGACGAGCAGGGGGCGGGCGTCGACCAGCTGGCGATCTTCATGCCGAAGGAGTCCGGCCTCGCCGAGCCGATGCTCGAGGCATTCCAGGCGCTGTTCGATAACGGCGAGTACGAGCGGATCATGTCCGACTGGGACATCACCGATGTCACCGTCGACGAGCCGGCGCTCAACCCGATGACGAGTGGGTGACGCACTGATGACACGCCTGGAGCAGTCGGCAGGAACGACCGCCCCCGTCGACGTCGCTGCCGCGCGCGCGAGGATCCGGCCCGGTCGGATCCTCGGCGCGGCGATCCTCGCGATCATCGCCCTCAGCGTCATCTGGTTCCTCGTCAGCAACGAGCGGTTCGAGTGGGACGTGGTCGGGCAGTACCTCTTCCACCCGAGCGTGCTCGTCGGGCTCGGAATGAGCGTCGCGTTGACCGTCGTCGGCATGATCCTCGGATCACTGCTCGGCACGTTCCTCGCGGCCGGCCAGCTGAGCGACTTCCTGCCCCTGCGCGTCGCATGCATCACGTTCGTCGGATTCTTCCGCGGCGTCCCGCCGCTCGTGCAGCTCATCTTCTGGTACAACCTCGCCTACCTGATCCCGCGGATCGAGCTCGGCGTGCCTTTCGGCCCCGAACTGTTCAGCTGGTCGACCAACGACATCATCACTCCGCTGACCGCCGCCGTCATCGGGCTGTCGCTGCACGAGTCGGCCTACATGGCGGAGATCATCCGTGGCGGAATCCTCTCGGTCGGCCAGGACCAGCGGGACGCCGCGGCAGCGATGGGCTTCGGCCGCTGGCGCACGTTCTCGCGCGTCGTGCTGCCGCAAGCGATGCGCGTGATCTTGCCCCCGGCCGGATCGCAGGTCATCGCGCTGATGAAGGGCACCTCGCTCGTCAGCGTCATCGCGATGGGCGACCTGCTCCACTCCGTGCAGGTGATCTACAACCGCACCTACGAAGTCGTCCCCATGCTGCTCGTGGCGGTCGTCTGGTACCTCATCGCTGTGACGTTGCTGACCCTCGTCCAGCGCCGCGTCGAGGACCACTTCGGCCGCGGTTCGACCCGCACCCCCACCCGGCCCCAGCGGCCGCGATCGAAGGAGGCCGTGTGATGTCCGCAGATTCGTCCGGACTCATCGTGCAGCCGAAGGTGACCGACGAGACCCCCGTGATCGAGGTCTCCGACGTGCGCAAGCGCTTCGGTGACCAGAAGGCGCTCGATGGCGTCTCGATGAGCGTCTACGAAGGCGAGGTCGTCGCGATCCTCGGCCCCAGCGGATCCGGCAAGTCGACGCTCGTGCGATGCATCGACCAGCTCGAGACGATCGACGGCGGATCCATGCGCCTCGACGGCGAGCTGCTCGGCTACGAGCGCCTCGGCGGCCACCTGCGGCCGATGACGCCCTCCGGGAAGCAGCGCCAGCAACGGCGCATGAGCATGGTGTTCCAGCAGTTCAACCTCTTCCCGCACTGGACGGTGCTGCGGAACATCACCGAGGCCCCCGTGCACGTGCACGGCGCCACGCCCGCGGCCGCCCGCACGCGCGCGCTCGAGTTGCTCGAGCGCGTGGGCCTCTCGGACAAGGCCGACGCCTACCCGCGCCACCTCTCGGGCGGGCAACAGCAGCGCGTCGCGATCGTGCGTGCGGTCGCCGTCGACCCCCGGATCCTCCTCTTCGACGAGCCGACGAGCGCGCTCGACCCGGAGCTCGTCGACGAGGTGCTGCAGACGATGAAGCAGCTCGCGCACACCGGCCGCACGATGGTCGTCGTCACCCACGAACTCGAGTTCGCCCGGAACGTCGCGGACCGCTGCGTGTTCATGGCGGACGGCCGCGTCGTCGAGGATCGTCCCGCCGACGCCTTCTTCGACGACCCACAATCCGAACGTCTCCGGACGTTCCTCGCCCGATCGGGCCGCACCACGCAGCGGGAGAGCTGATGCCGAGACTCGCGATCGAGTCCGCGCGACGCCGACCTGCCCACCACTCTGTGAAGGAGACGACATGACCACGAGGCCGCTCGAAGGAAAAACGGTCATCGACCTGACGACCGCGCTGTCGGGGCCGTACGCGACCCTGCTGCTCGCGGGGCTCGGGGCGCGCGTGATCAAGGTCGAGAACCCCACGCGCGGCGGCGACACGTCGCGGAACAACTCGCCGTATGTCACCGAGGGCGGGCTGAGCCTCAGCCGCACCTCCGACGACGACATGTCGGTGTCGATGATGCTGCGGGGGCGCGGCAAGGAGTCGATCGCGCTCAACCTGAAGGATCCCGAGCACCGCGACGTGCTGCTCGACCTCATCAAGAGTGCGGACATCGTCGTCGACAACTACAGCGCGGGTGTCACCAAGCGCCTCGGGATCGACTACGAGACCGTGCGGCCCCTGAACCCGAAGATCGTCTACACGTCGATCAGCGGCTTCGGCGCGACGGGCGACCACGGCGACCGCAAGGCGATGGACACGATCGTGCAGGCCCTCAGCGGCGTCATGACGACCGCGGGCGAGCCCGGGGAACCCCCCGTGCGCTTCGGCCTGCCCGTCGGCGACCTCGTCGCCCCGCTCTTCGCCGTCATCGGCACACTTTCCGCAGTCCTCCAGTCGGAGCACACGGGCGAGGGCCAGCACGTCGACGTCTCGATGCTCGGCGCCCTCACCTCGCTGGTCGCGTGCGAGCCGTTCGATGCGCTCGAGTCGGTCGGCTTCCCGCTTCGTACCGGTGCCTACGTGCCGCGCCTCGCGCCCTTCGGGACGTTCCGTGCGATCGACGGATGGTTCGCCGTCACGGCCCCGACAGACCAGTTCTCGGCGTCGGTACTGAAGGCGATCGGGCGCTCCGACCTGCTGGGCGGCGCCGAGTTCGGCAGCCGCGACGCGCGCGTCGCGAACGCCGATCGCCTCCACGGCCTCATCGCGGGATGGGCCGCCGAGCGCACGCTCAACGAGGCGATGGCCTCGCTGTCCGCCCACGGCGCGCCGGCGGCGCCGGTCCGCTCGACGGCCGAGGCGGTCCGCGACCCCGACGTCCAGCAGCGCGGCGAGGTCGTGCCGCTCGTGCACCCGAAGTTCGGTCACTTCGACGGCCTGTACGGATCCGGACTGCCCGTCGTGTTCTCCGGCAAGCCGTCCGATCTGTCGGGGCCGGCGCCGAAGCTCGGCGAGCACACCGACGCGATCCTGCGCGAGCTGGGGTACGACGAGGAGCGCATCGCCAGCCTGCGCCTGGAGCGCGTGGGATGACAGGCCGTCGCCAGGTCGGCATCGTCGGCGCCGACGCCCCGCGCCAGATCGTGTTGGCGGCGGGTGCCGTGCCCGTCCGCCTGCATGGCGCGTGGCACGGCGAGGTGTCGCCTGACGCGTCGGAGCTGCTCGGAGTCTCCGACGCCGTCGCGCTGCGCCTGCTCGATGAGCTCCTCGGCGGCGCGCACGACGGACTCGACGGCCTGGTCGTCTGTAACGACTCCGCCGCGAATCTGCGGTTGTTCTACGTTCTGCGCGTCTTGGCTGGTCGCGGGCGCGTGAGGTTTCCCGTCATGCTGCTCGACGTTCCCCGCGGCCTCGGCGCTCCCCGGGAGCGTTTCGTGGCGCGCCAGTACGCGCGACTCGCGGCGTTCTGCTCGTCGCTCACCGGCAAGCCCGTCGATGCGCACTCCCTTGCGTCCGCCGCGACTCGCGAGCGCGCGCTCGGCGAGGCGTTGGCCAGGCTCCGCGCGCGGCGTGTCGGCGGCGAGTGCACCGGATCCGCGGCGCTCGCCGCCTATGCCGCCGCGGCGACGCGCGCTCCGGAAGACGCGGTCGCGTTCATCGACGCGGCCCGCACGGCTCCGGCGGCAGACGCGGCGCCGATCGTCGTGACCGGATCATCGCATCCCGATCCCACCGTGTACGACGCGATCGAAGCGACCGGCCTGGTCGTGCGCGCCGAGGATCACGACGCGGGCGACGCCTCCTGGATCGGCGAGGCCGCCGACGGCTCTTCCCTCGAGGAGGTCTGCGCGTCTCTCGCACGTGAACATGCTCGGCGGCCTCCGTTGGCTGCGAGGTCGCGATCCCGCGAGCGGGCCGCGGCCCTCGCCGCCGTCGTCTCGCGCGTCGATGCGCGCGGCGTGCTCGCGCTCGCTCGCGACCTGGACGACGCACCCGCATGGGATCTTGCCGCGCAGCGCACCGCGATGAGCGATGTTGGACTGCCGCTCGAAGAACGCGTGCGCATCGCGCCGGAGAGCGCCGCCCGTGACGCGTCGGAGGCCGCCATCGCCCTGCGCGCCCGGATCGTGAAGGAGCCTGCATGAGCACCGAACGCCTGCGCGCCGCCGCTGAGGCGACGCGCTTCCAGAAGGCCTGGTTCCAGGACGTGGCCGAGCGCGCCCGCGCGGGAGAGCCGATCGCGATCGTCAACGCCGACGCGCCGCACGAGATCCTGCGGGCGCTCGACATCCCGTACGTCGTGACGCAATGGTGGTCGTCGATCGTCGCCGCGAAGCGGATGAGCGCAGCCGCACTCGAGCGTGTCGCCGCGCAAGGCCTGCCCGACTTCAGCCTGCAGTACGACGCCATCCCACTCGGCGAGCAGGATCTCCCGAGTGATGACCGGCCGTGGGGTGGGCTCCCGCAGCCGACCTTCGCCATCGCGGAGCGCAGTGGCGACGTGACGCAGAAGATCTTCGAGCAGTGGGGCGAGCGCGACGGAACCGAGACGTTCCTCCTCTCGCGCACGGGCGCGGATCCGGTGCCCCCCCGGTGGTGGGAGCTTGTCCCGCATCGATGGGAAGAGGCCTTCGGATCGGACCGCATCGATCTCCTGCAGGACGAGATCGGCGAGCTGGTGGCCTGGCTCGAGGAGCGCACGGGCCGCACGCTCGACCACGCACGATTGCGGCGGATCCTCGAGCTCGGCAACGAGCAGGCGGGGTGGAACAAGAAGACACGAGACGCGATTGCGGCGGCCCGGCCGACGCCGATCGCCGTGAACGACTCGATGCCGGCCGTCATGGTGCCGCAGTGGCATCGCGGAAGCGAATGGGCGGTGGGCGCGGCGCGTTCCCTCTACGAAGAGGTCGTCGAGCGGATCGACAGCGGCCAGGCGGTCTGCGCGGACGAGCGCGTGCGCCTCATGTGGGTCGGCCGCGGGCTCTGGTCGGACCTCGACATGTATCGCCGGTTTCAGGACGAGTTCGGTGCGGTGTTCGTGTGGTCGATGTACCTCGCGATCGCCGCGGACGGCTACGCGCGGCACGGTGACGACGCAATGCGCACGCTCGCGGCGCGCTTCGTCGGCATCACCGACCAGCTCTACGTACCGCCGTGGTCGAGCGAGTGGTACGTGAAGGAGGCGCTCTCTCACGGCGTCGACGGCGTCGTGCACCTCGTCGCGGACGACACACCGGGCGCTGGTCTCATCACCGAGGCGTTGGAGGAGCAGGGCATCCCGGTGCTGGAGATCCGCGCCAACAACGCCGACCAACGCTCGAGCGGCGCCGCGCGGATTCCGGAGCGCATCGCGGACTTCCTGCGCACGCGCGTGTCCGCGCGCCGCTGACGGGTGGGTGTCTTCCGGCCGTTCCGCCAGCGCAGCTTCTCGCTGTTCTTCACGGGGCAGGTCGCGTCGAACGTCGGGCTGTGGTTTCAGAACCTCGCGCTGCAGCTCGTGGTTCTCGGTGCGACGGGTAGCGCACAGGCGCTGAGCGGCGTCACCGTCGCGCAGTTCCTGCCGATCTTCCTGCTGGGCGTGCCCGCGGGGCGTCTGGCCGACCGGATCCGTCCCCGCACGATCCTCATCGTCACCTCGATCCTTGCGGCTTGCGTCGCGGTATGCGTCGCGTTCGTCGTAGCGGGAGATGATCCGCAGCTCTGGCAGATCTACGCGCTCATCGGGGTGTTCGGCACGGTCCAGGCGTTCGAGCGTGTCGCGGGCCAGACGATCATCTACGAGCTCGTCGGGCCGAAGACGCACCCGGGAGCAGTGTCGATCAGCACCATCGCGATCGCGGCCGCCCGCTCGGTGGGGCCGGGCCTCGCCGGGCTCGCATTCCAGGCGCTCGGGGCGCCCGCGTGCATGCTTCTCAACGCGGCCTCCTACCTGCTCGCAGGGACGATGCTGCTCCTGATCCGCCGTCGGGACCTGCACGCGCGTGTGACGAGGGGATCCGGCCCGGCGGTGCGTCTGACGGACTTCCTGCGCGACAGGTCGATTTCGACGCTCCTCATCGTGAACGTCGTGATCGCGCTGTTCGCGCTCAACTTCGGCCTCGTGCTGACGTCGATCGTCGATCTCTCGTTCGGCGGTGATGCGGCGAGCGTGGGTTTCGTGCACGCGCTCAACGCCGTCGGCGCGATCGCAGGCGGGATCCTCGCGGCCGCACGGCCGGCGATCGGCGTGCGCTCCCTCATCGTCGCGCTTGCGGTGTTCAGCGGCGCCCTGTTCGTCAACGCGGCCGCCCCGACCCTCGGGGTGTTCCTCGCCGTGTCGCCGCTTCTCGGGTTCGGAATCGGCTGCTACCAGGGCGTGCTGAACGCGGCGGCCCAGTCGTCGGCGCCTCCCGAAGCGATCGGTCGCCTCATGTCGCTCGTGACGCTCGGCAACTTCGGCATGACACCCTTCGGCGCCCTCTTCATGGGGTGGGTGATCGACGCGTCGTCCGGTCGCGTCTCCCTGCTCGTCGGTGGCCTCACCGCGCTGCTGTGCACGGTGTTCGTCGCGCTCCGGGCGCCGCGCGGCTGACGCGGGCGTGCCGCGCCCGCTGTCTTGTCCGGTCAGGTGACGCGGACGATGTCACCGTCCCACGTGAACTGGGTGTCGAGCCCGGCAGTGCTGGTGATCGAGCGGATGTACCCCGTCACGCTGTCGCCCTCCTGCCCTTCGCCGAGTGGCACGGGGCGCGCGCGCTCGTCGATCCAGCACGGGATGAAGCCCGCCGCGAGGGTGCCGTCGTCGTCGACGTCGAGAACCGCGATCGCGGTGTTGCGGCTCTCGGGGTGGAACGGATAGCCGGGCATGTTCGGGTCGGGCGAGAAGCCGAACATCTCCTCCCGCCGCCGCGCCCACGCTTTCAGCTCCTCCGAGTCGCTGTCGGGGTCCGGCGTCAGCGCGGACGTCACGGTGACGAAGTTGCCGAGCCCGTGGAAGATGGCGCGACCCTTGTAGATCTCGACGCCGCGCATGATGTGCGAGTGGTG
>DWXU01000003.1:0-13407 GCA_019119065.1 Candidatus Microbacterium pullistercoris
GGCGTGCATGCCCACCCGCCCGCATGTACCCATGCGCCCGTGTACGCATGGATCGTCGTCGTGACGAGCATCTGCGGTTTCGACGGCGTCACGGGTGCACGCCCGCACCCATGCACCCGTGGGCGCTGGCACGGGAGACGTTCACGTACGCAGGTGTCACAACGCGCGCGTGTCCAAGGTGGGCCGTGCTCTCCGGTGGGGGACCGCTGCACCCGCGCGGGGACGCGGACTTGACGTCGATTCACGGTTTGGCCACTCGTAAACCGCACCCGCGGAAGCGCGAGAGGGGCGGCGTTCTCTCCTGTGTGCGTGGCGCGGCGTGAACCTGTTCGCCGCCGTCGGCTTCGACACTCAACGTCTCCGCGCGACGGCAGAAGCAACACGCGCAGCGACCCGCCGCGTCGTCGAGGCCTCGCCAGTGCTTCGTGCTCCGCGGCCGGTGGTGCAGTGAGTGTGCGTTCGAGGCGTCCCTCCGCGCAGAGGTGGGCGATGTTTCACGTGAAACATCGCCCTGTTGGTTGTGAGATCGCTACGTCCGGCTCCCGAGCAATGTCCCGTGACACGGTGTCACTATACGCCGCAGACGACATCACGCCGACGCGTGCTCGGGTTTCGACGTGCGCGATCACGATGCCGGAAACATAGACCTGACGTGACGAGCACGGCATCAGGAGCACGGGCATCGGGGCTTGTCCTCGCGCTCTCGCTCCACCGCCATTCGGGTGCAGGTGCGTCCGCATTCCGACCGAACAATGGATGGCGATGGCACGCGTTTCACGTGAAACATCCCAGCCGTCGAGTGCTCTACGATCAAACACTCCACAGGCCCACACCGGGACGGCGCCGAAACTCCGCGCCGCACCCAGCGGACGGGATCCCTGCCCCTGAGCTGAGCTGGTCTCGTGTCGCGACCAGGGGGAGCGCACCACAGGCTTCACCGGCTCCTGACGCGCGCCGCTCCACACGGCGCCTATGCGCCACCCTGCCCACGGCCGCCGTACCGCCCGATCGCGAGGCCCGCAGTGTTTCACGTGAAACATCATCCCCAAGTGGCTCTCGCGTACCGCGCCGGTCGTTCTGCGTCCGTCGGTGCCGTGATTGTTTCTACAGCATCACGACACCGAGAGGCCGCCATCAGGCGATCGACGGCGGGATCGGATCCCGGGGCGCGATCGGGCAGCATCGGAGCCTCACGCCCTGCCCATCTCAACCTGTCGGGCGAGCGCAAGGCAGGGGGTCAGCGCATCCGTATCCGTCTCGACCGCGCCGCACCGTACGCGTCCCCGTACCGATGTTTCACGTGAAACATCGCCGCGCCAGACGCGGCCGCCACGTACACGGACCAAGGAGCGACTTCTTCGCCTCAACATTCCGCGCGCAGATGACGCGCCGCGAGAGACGACCCGTCTCGATCTCCTGCGCCTCACTCCTCGTGGCCAGCCCGGCGGACTTTGCTGAGTCGGTCAGTCCCGTCCAGGTCACGCTCGACCCAGAGTGCATTGCGAAACGTGGTGCCGTCGCGAGCATGGCCGAGGTGCGTCGGCTCGCAAGGCCGCGGAGTGAGGCAATGCCTTGGGCCCACGCCGCGCGAGAGGCTCGGCGCAACGCGAAGCGGTACGTGGAGGGACTGTGGGACGGGCTGTGGGGAGCATCGTCGATCGACGAGAACGCCGCAAGTGGGCCCACGCGGCCGGAGGCTCGGCGTGACGCGTCGGCGGGACGCCGAGCGGCCATGGGGAGGCGCGCATCGGCCAGCGCAATCGGCGCCGGGTTTAGCAATGTACGTTAGCCCCTCCGACGGGCACCACGAACCCACGGCCCACCGGCGGAACGCCCCCGTTCGACCCGTGGCTCAGACGACACGCGGTCATCGGACGCGACGCACGTCCTGTGTATTGCGTGTCTCTTGTTCGGGCGTCCTGGGTTGCGGCATGCACGAACAGCCGCGGCTGCGCGACAGTTTAAGCGCGCGAGAACGCGACGCGAACGATCCACACCGGCGGCCACGTCGCCGGTGTGGATCGTGTCGGAGGGCTCCGTCACGGCCGCGCCGCCGATCCCGACCAGAAACCGACATCAGACCACCGCTGGGACATGACCACGGTCCACGCCACTCATGCTTCAGCGCGAGCTGGCGCAGGCCCGCCCGGCACCGCGACGGTGGTTTCACGTGAAACGTCGACGACTTGGCGCGTACTACACGGCGTCGGAGGACACGACGCAACATACAACTCGACCTCCCGCAGACGTGCCGGCCAGCTCAGCACGTCAAGAACAACCGCAGCGCCCATCACGTTTCACGTGAAACATCGCTGGTCGCTGTCGTGAGCAACCGACGCACGATCTCGTTGAGCAGCCAAGCATGCTCCCTCCCGAGGGACATCCAGAGAGACAGGGCACCGGGAGCCCGCACTGCGTGTGGCGCTTCGCGTGGAAGGTCCCCTTCGAACCACGATCGACGTCATTGACAGCGACCAGACACACGGGGCCGTTGTTGATCGCGAGGCACAACCGTCGACCATCACCGCGGCGACGCGACAAACTCCGGCCGCACACCGCCGGACGGGACCGGCACCGGTGGCGGAACTCATCGCTCGGGCCGAAGTGCCTCTCCTTGAGCGATATCCAGACTGTCCACCCCATCGCGCGCCGAGGACAGCCGCGCCGTGCGTGACGTTTCACGTGAAACATGCCCTTCGACTCCATGATCGACGCGGTTCACGCCTGCCCAGACACGCCCGCCCGCTCGTCGTCAGGTGACACGGTCATCGATCATCACCGAAGCAGCGCGACAGATTCCGGCCGCACATTGTCGGGGAGGAGCCGCGCCGGTGCCGGACTACTCGTTCAGCAACCAAGACACAATCCCGTCCAAGGACGTCCAGGCATCGCGCGCCGGGAGCCGGCGCGCCTGTGCGATGTTTCACGTGAAACGCCCCGATCGACTCTACGATCGCTGCGGTTGACAGCTACCCAGACAGACGCGACCGTTCATCGCCTTGAGACGCAACCGTCGATCATCACATCATCGAAGCGCCGCGAGAGACCCGGCCGTGCACCGCCGGGCAACGACCAATGTCGGTACCCAACTACTCGCTCCCAGCCAAGGTGCGCCCTCCGTGAAGGATCTCCAGACCATCACGCATCCAGCACAGCCGAACCGCGCGTGCTGTTTCACGTGAAACGTCCGCTTCTCGCCGCCGTGAATTATGCGGCGGAAGGGGTGAGCGTGCGAAGCTGGAACCTCACGCACATCAGTCTGGAGAGAATATGACGAAGGCCGTGACGCTCATCCGCTCCCAAGCCCTCTCCGGGGTTGCCGAGTACGCCTATGCGGCCACGGCCCCGGCCGAATCCCGCCTCATCTTCCTCGCGGGTTCCTGCCCGCTCAACAGTGACGGAACGACCTTCGGCGTCGGCGACTACGCCGCCCAGGCGGCGAAGTGCATCGAGAACATGACCGTCGCGCTGGCGGATGCCGGAGCAGCACTCGACGACGTCATCGTCACCCGTGTGCTCGTCGCGTCGGCGGAACAGCGCGACCTCGTCGCCGCGTGGGACGTCGTGCGAGACGCATTCGGCGACCACGACGTCCCGAGCACGCTCATCGGCGTCGCGGCCCTCGGCTACGACCATCAGTTGGTGGAGATCGAGGCAACCGCCGCCGTACTCGATTGAGTTCCGCCCGGCCCGCGACCCTCGAGGTGCGCAGCCGCGTCTCTCATGTCAGTGCAAACAAACCGGGGGCCCGTCGGCGCTCTCGCGCTCAAGCAACGCCCGCTTCACCTCCACACCCCACGCGAACCCGCCCAGAGTGCCGTCCGACCGCAGCACGCGGTGACACGGCACGAAGAGCGCCGGCGCATTCCGCGCACAGATTCCCGCGGCAGCCCGTACCGCGGATGGAGAGCCGAGCTCGATGGCGAACTCCGTGTAGGTCAGGGGAGTCCCGGCGGGGATCCGTCGAAGCGCCGCCCACCCGCGCCCTTGCAGCTCCGTACCGAAATGGCGCACACGCACCTCATCGATCGCGGCGAGATCCCCGTCGTAGTAAGCGCTCACCACGGCAGCCACGCCGGTGACTCCGGCGTGAGCACGCGCGGGACGATCTGCCGGACGCACCCGAGCGATCACGGTCTCCGGATCCGACGACCATCCCGCCGACAGCACGGTGCCCTCGTCATCGGCCAAGACCGTGAACGGTCCGTCGGGCGTCTCCATCGTCTCCCACAGCATGTCCGTCATCTCTCTCCCTCCGGCGGCTGGGCCGCGCGCCACAAATGCATTGACAGGTACGACCGCCACGGCGCCGCCCGGACCGCCCAGGTCGCGAGATCCCGCAGATCAGCGGGGAGCCCGACCGCGGCGGCGCCCCGTCGTAACGCCAAGTCGCCCGACAGCAGCACATCCGGATCCCGCGACACCCGCATGCGCACATAGTCCGCAGTCCACGGGCCGATGCCGGGCATCGTGAGAAGGCGCCTCCGCTGTTCGGCGATGTCGTCGGCGAGCGTGAGCCTCAGTGTGCCCGCCGCGATCGCATGCGCCGCGCCGACGATCGCCTCGACCCGCCGCGCGGGGCCGGTGAGCACGTCGGACCCGCGTTCGAACACCGCCTCCGGCGTCGGGAACAGTCGCGCCGAGGTGCCGCCGACGTCGGTCACGGCGCCGAGACGATCCACGAGTCGGCCGAGATGAGTGCGCGCCGCCGCAACCGAAATCTGTTGGCCGATCATGGCGCGAACGAGAAGCTCGAACGGATCCGACGCACCGGGAACGCGAATACCCGGGGTCCGCACCACGAGCGGCGCGACCGCAGCGTGCTCCGACAGCGCGCGATCAATCGCCAGGGGATCAGCGTCGAGGTCGAAGAGTCTGCGGACGCGCGACACGAGCGCCCCGAGATCCGTGAGGCTCTCCAGTCGCGCCGACAGACGCAGGCGCGACGCGTCGGAACGCACCTCGAACCACGCCGCACCGCCCTCCATCCGCATCGTGCGCGAGAAGGAGGTCGCCGTGGCCTCCTCGACACCGGGGATCGCGCGCTCCGCCAGCCACGCGAAGACCCCGTGTGCGTCGAACGGAGGCCGCACGGGGAGGGCGAGAGAGATGCCAGACGGAGCAACGCCGTCGGCAGCGCGTCTCGCACGCAGTTGCGTCGGCGTGAGCCCGAAGATCTCGCGTACCGTGTCGTTGAACTGCCGTACGCTCGCGAAACCCGCCGAGAACGCAACGTCCGCCATGGTCAGGTTGGTGCCGATCAGCAGCGCTCGCGCCGTCTGCGCGCGATGTGCCCGCGCGATCGCGAGTGGGCCGGCGCCGAGCTCCGCGGTCAACAACCGGGCCAGATGCCGGCTCGAGTAGCCGAGCGAGGCGCCGAGCCCAGCCACGCCCTCACGCTCGACCATCCCATCCGCAATCAGGCGCATCGCGCGGGCCACGACATCGCCGCGAAGGTCCCACGCGGGGGACCCCGGTGTCGCCTCGGGCAGGCAGCGCTTGCACGCCCGGTACCCTGCTTCGTGTGCCGCTGCGCTCGTCGCAAAGAATGAGACGTGCTGCGGCTTGGGCGTCCGTGCGGGACAACTCGGCCGACAATAGATACCCGTCGAGCGCACGGCCGTGACGAACTGACCGTCGAAGCGGGGATCCCGCGCAGCGATCGCGCGGTACCGCTCATCGAACGTCATGCTCGTCATCACTCCTTCACTCTGTCACGTCCGCGCCGTCTCCGTCAGCGGAAAACGGACATCACGATGTGCCACGCAACGCAACCCAGGTTGACAACGACAATTAAGCAACGTAAGTTGACAGTATGGAATCGACGCAGGTGGCACAAGCGGCCTCAGACACCACGGACCCGTATGCGGGGCTCCGCGCGGTGGCCTCGCTGCGGACCCTCGCCGACTCCCTCGAGCTGCGACAGGTCGAAGCGGCGTTGCGCGCAGGGATGACGTGGCAGCAGGTCGCCGACGGCCTCGGCGTCAGCCGGCAAGCCGTGCATAAGAAATACGCAAAGCGAATCGACCCGACAATCGACGTGCCCCGGAGGGCGACATGAGCAAGCTGACAGACATCATCGCGTCGAGCCGTACGCTCGCGATCGCCGCCGTCGAGGAGGCGTCCCGGTTCGGTGTGCGCGACGTCGATCTCGAGCACGTCTTCCTCGCACTCGTGATCAGCGAGCGTCCCGCGGGGTATCTGCTGCGGGACATGGGGGTCACCCTCGACGGCGCGCGCGACGCGGTCGCCGATTACCACCGCGAGCAGCTCGCGACTCTCGGGATCAATGCGTCGCTTCCGGGAGACGGCACGATCCGTTTCCACGAGGAGGGCGCGTACGATTACACCGAACGCGCCATGCGCGTGATGTCGCAGTCGGGCGGGTGGCAGCGTGCCGCCGACTCACTCGAGGTGCTGCGCTCACTCGTCACCGAGCCGACCGGCAGCATCGGCGCCGTCCTCACGCACCTCGGCACAAGCGCTGACGAGATCATCGCGCGTATCGACCGCACGGAGCGCGACGACGAGTCCGACGTCCGTCAGCGCGATTCCGGCGCGGCGTCGCCCCAACCACCGCTCTCGCGCACCCACAGCGCATTCATTCCCGCACCGGTCGAGGCCGTGCGCGGTCTCGTCTCCGATGCCGAGCGGCTTCCCGAATGGGAGATGAATCTCGCCTCTGTGACGCCACAGGATGACGTATGGATGGGGGAGACCCGCACCGTCGCCCCCGACGGAAAGCGGCTCAAGGTCGCCGACCGTCATCGCCGACAGCACGTGCAGCTCGTCGAGAGCGGCGACTCGCGCGTGGTGTGGCGCATGCGGATGATCGACGACCCACGGGCGAACGCGCGCGTCATCGAGGTCGACTTCGAGCCCGCAACGAACGGGACACGCGTCACCGTTCGGTTCTCCTGGCAGCGCACGTCGCCGGTCCGGGCGTGGATCCGGCCGTTCGCCGCCGTGGCCCGCGTGCTGCTGCGTCCCGTGCGCCGAGTGGTGCTGTGGGTTCAGGTCACGGCACTGACCGACGGGATCAGCCGCGCCCTGCGCTGAGGATCAGGCGTCAGCGAACCGTCGCGCGGAACACGCGCGTCGGTTCCGCGATCTCGCCCTCGCCGACGATCTCGGCGCGTGCATCCGTCAGCCGATGCTTGCGGATCACCTTCTGCGCCTTCTCGATCTCCGCGTCGACGCTCTGTCCCTTGAAGAGGATCAACTCGCCTCCATCGCGTGCGAGCGGCGCAGTCCAGGGGATCAGCGTCCGCAACGCCGAGACGGCTCGCGCCGTCACCGCGTCCAGCATCCCTTCGTAACGGCCGGCCTCCTCGGCGCGTGCGCGCTCTACGACCACATTCTCCAGCCCGAGCGCCGCAACCTGTGCGCTCAACCAGACACAGCGACGCTCCATCGGCTCGATGAGCACCCATTCGATGTCCGGGCGCGCGATCGCGAGGACGATGCCGGGCAGACCGCCGCCCGAGCCCACGTCGCCGACCCGACCGGCCGGGAACAGCGGCGCCGCGATGACGGAGTTCAGGATGTGGCGGGTCCAGAGCCGCGGCAGCTCCTGGGGTCCGATCAGACCCCGCTCCTCGCCGTGATCGGCCAGAGCGCTGGCGAACTGGCGCGCGCGATCGATCCCTTCGCCGAACAGTGCGGCCGCGACCGAGGGCTCTGGCTCGACACTCACGCCTTGCGCACCACCGTGTGGCGGTCGTCACGCTCGCCGTACGACTCCGAGACGTAGCCGCGCTCGGCCACGATGTCGTGAATGATCTTCCGCTCGTACGACGTCATTGCCGGAAGCGACGCCTGCGTCGCACCATCCTCCAGACGGGAGATCGCCTGATCGACAAGCACGGACAGCTGGTCTTTCCGGGCGTCGCGCGATCCCGCGACATCGAGGATGAGCCGCGAGAACTCGCCGGTCTCACGCTGCACCGCCAGTCGTGTGATCTCCTGCAGCGCCTGCACCGTATCGGGGTGCGCGAGCTTCTTGAGCGAGTCGTCGTCGCTCTCGACCGAGACGTAGGCGCGCCCGTGGCGCACGTCGAGCTCGAGGTCGCCGTCGACGTCCGCGATGTCGAGGAAGCCTTCGAGGAAGTCCGCCGCGACGTCCCCTTCGCGCTCGAGCTCCTCGACCGTCGGCCCGTCACTGTTCATCGTCACGTCGTCTTCTCCCCGGCGTCATCGGATCCGCCCTGCTTGTCGGGCTCGCCGCGGTTCTGCGGCTGCTTCTTCTGCTGTGCGGCACGCTGCGCGTCGCGCTTCGCCCGCTTGGCGCTCTTCGGCTGCACGCGCTTGGCCTTGGCCTGTCGCTCCGCCTCGATCTTGCGGAGCAGTTCCTCCTGCTCACGCTCGTACTCGGCGATCGACACGACCTTGCCCTGCAGGTTGACCGCCTTGCCCTTCTTCCGCAGGCGCTCCTCGCGCATGAGCGCGGCCTCGGATCCCGGGGTCGGGTTCTCGTGAATGATGTAGAACTGCTGCGCCATCGTCCACAGGTTGTTGAAGAACCAGTAGGTCACGACGCCGAGCGGGAAGAAGACACCGGAGAAGATCATCGCGAAGGGGATGATGTACAGCATGATGCGCTGCATCTGGTAGGCCTGACCCTGCTTCGCCGCGGGCGAGAGGTTCTTCGACACGATCTGCAGCTGAGTGATGAACTGCGTGGTGATCATCAGACCGACGAGGATGACCATCAGCACGATCGCCGCGGTCGACGTCCCCATCGGCGACTGGAAGTGGTCGATCAGCGTATTGCTGAGCGGCGCGATGTCGAACAGCGACGCGTCGTTGAAGTCGTGCACGCGCTCGGCGGTGAACAGCCACTGGTTCAGGCCCGGCTCGTCCCGTCCCGCCCACGAGTTGATGTCACGCAGCGTCCAGAACAGCGACAGGAAGATCGGCATCTGCACGAGCAGCGGCAGACACCCGGACACCGGAGACGTGCCGTGCTTCTTGTACAGGCCCTGCGTCTCGCGGGCCATCGCCTCGCGCGAGAGCTGATCGCGCTTGCCTCGGTACTTCTCCTGGATCTTCTTCATCTCAGGACCGAGTTCCATCATCTTCCGCTGGCTCTTGATCTGCTTGACGAAGAGCGGGAAGATCGCCAGTCGTACGACGACGACCACGCCGAGGATGGAAAGCACCCAGGTCAGGCCGCTGCTGGAGGGCAGGCCGATCGCGGTCAGGAGCCAGTGCCAGCCGACGAGGATGGCCTCGATCACCCACCGAATGGGGAAGAGGATCGTTCCGAAGAAGTCTTCCACTGGGGAGTCAGTCCTTTCGACGCGGCACAACGAAGCCGCGGGGAGTCAAGTCGAACGAGAGATCGGGGTTCGGACGCACATCGTCCTCGCCGCCGACGGCCCAGGGGTGGCACCTCGCGATGCGAGAGACCGCCATCCCCGATCCTCTCACGAGACCGTGCTGCTGCACGGCCGTCAGGCCATACGCCGAACACGACGGGTAGTAGCGGCAGACATCACCGTAGAGGCGCGAAATCGTCGCGCGGTACGCGATGAGCACCAGGATCCCGGCATTGCGCGGGAGGAACCGGAATCCGCCCGCCATGCGGAAGGGCGCGGATCCGATCGCGGACGCCGGAAGCACGCTCACGATGCAGCCCGACGCGCGATGCTGCGAAGGATGTCGCTGCGCAATTCAGCAAACGGCGTTGTCGCCGCCGTCGGCAGCGCGCGGATGACGATGTCGGCCCCCTGACGCACCTGCGGCGTCGCCTCGAGGCAGATGGCCTTGAGGCGACGCCGGACGGTGTTGCGCGTGACCGCGTTGCCGACCGCTTTGCTCACGATGAAGCCGAAACGGGGCGGCCGCGGGTCGTCGGTACGGACGACGTGCATCACGTGGGTCGCCCCCGCACAGCGCGCTCCCCGCCGGACGACGTGTCGATAGTCGATCCCGCGGGTGATGCGCTGCTGCTGGGAGAGCACGCCCGACGCGACGTCTGTGCGTTACGCCGAGAGCTCGGTACGACCCTTGCCGCGGCGCGCGTTCAGAATCGCGCGGCCGGCGCGCGTGCGCATGCGGGCGCGGAAGCCGTGCTTCTTGGCACGACGACGGTTATTGGGCTGGAAAGTGCGCTTGCTCATAGCCTTCTCACTCCGGGAGGACGTGTCGCCGGAACTCGTAGGGCCGGAGACGTCTTACATGAATGCCCACAATGGGCACAAGTCAACCGAAATAGACTACGTCGACCGCAGCCTCCGGCGCAAACCGCGGAGCCAACCTGTCAGTATCCCCACAGGGGCACGAACGCAGCGGCAAGGACACGCGGATCCGACCACCGACCGTTTGCGCCCGGGCCGGTACCTGGCTAGCGTGTTCGAAGTTATCCACAGGCTGTGAAGAATGAGGGAGTGACGGATGACAGATGCCCCGGACGTACCGATCTGGCGCCTCGTTCTCGCCGAACTCGAGCAGGATGAGCGCATCACGCCGCAGCTGAAGGGCTTCCTCAGTCTCGCCGTGGCGCAGGGCGTCATGGGCGGTGCTCTCTATCTCGACGTCCCGAACGATCTGACCGCCGGCCAGATCAATAAGCGCATGCGTGAGCCGATCATGGACGCGCTCACGAAAATCGATGGCGAGGCCAAGTCGTTCCGCGTGGTGACGAACCCGGAGCTCGCCGAGAAGCCGTACGTGCCCGAGCCGAATCCGATCGGGCAGGAGGCGCAGGCCCGCGAGAGCGCGGCGGAACGCACCGGCCCGCGCCCCATCGAGCAGCCTCAGGCACAGCCGCGCAGCGAGACGCGTCTGAACCCCAAGTACACGTTCGACAACTTCGTCATCGGGCAGTCCAATCGCTTCGCGCATGCGGCCGCGGTCGCCGTCGCCGAAGCGCCGGCCAAGGCGTACAACCCGCTGTTCATCTACGGCGACTCCGGTCTGGGAAAGACCCACCTGCTCCACGCGATCGGCGATTACGCGCAGAACCTCTTCCCGGGCGTCCGAGTCCGATACGTCTCGAGTGAAGAGTTCACGAACGATTTCATCAACTCCATCGCGAACAACCGCGGCGCGGCGTTCAACGCCCGCTATCGTGACCTCGACATCCTGCTGATCGACGACATCCAGTTCCTCCAGGGCAAGTCGGAGACGCAGGAGACGTTCTTCCACACGTTCAACACGCTGCACGACCACGACAAGCAGGTCGTGATCACGAGCGATGTCGCCCCGCGCCTCCTCACGGGATTCGAGGACCGCATGCGATCGCGCTTCGAGTGGGGTCTCATCACCGACGTGCAGGTCCCCGACCTCGAGACGCGCATCGCGATCCTCCGCAAGAAGGCGGCAAGCGAGCGCATCTACATCCCGGAAGACGTCATCGAGTACATCGCGTCGATGGTCTCCACGAACATCCGCGAGCTCGAGGGGGCGCTCATCCGCGTCTCCGCGTTCGCCAGCCTCAACCGCTCCGACGTCACCCGCGAGCTCGCCGAGGGCGTCCTGCGCGACATCGTCGACCAGCCGGAGGACACCGTCGTCTCTCCGAACGACATCATCCAAGCGACGGCCGGCTACTTCAAGCTCACCGTCGAGGATCTGTACGGGCCCGGTCGCGCGCAGGCGGTCGCGCAGGCGCGTCAGATCGCGATGTATCTCTGCCGTGAGCGCACCAGCCTCTCGCTTCCGAAGATCGGGCAGCTCTTCGGCGGCCGTGACCACACGACGGTCATGTACGCCACGAAGAAGATCACCGAGCTCATGAAGGAGAAGCGCCAGGTCTACAACCAGGTGCAGGAGATCACGGCGTTGCTCGGGCGCCGCTGAGTTATCCACAGATTCTCGACGTTATCCCCAGGAGGTCTTGACAGATTTCCCACCGATCGGGTAACGCTTCCGGCCATGTGGAGAGCCTGTGGATAACTGTGGAAACACGCCGTGCCACTTGTGCACGACACGCACCATGACTGTGAAATCAGCTGTGAACGCGACCTCGTACAGCGATCACGCCTCCACGATGTCTCCGCACCTGATCCACAACTCACAGCCTTGTAGTTCCCTAGTCCGCGCTGCGTTCCACAGAGTTATCCACATTCTCCACAGCTGTTAACGCCGTTAAGAGATCTCTCTTTCATTACCGGGCGATCCGATCACCTTCACGCGACGACCGTTCGTGGGAACACCCTCGAACGCACTAGCATTGGTTCTCCGCGACATGTGCGCACCGAAGTGCGCGTGTCGTATCCGCTTTACCATCACGTGAGGGAGAGCTACGTGAAGTTCCACGTCAACCGGGATGTCTTCAGCGAGGCAGTCTCGTTCGTCGTCAAGCTGCTGCCGCAGCGCAACCCGCAGCCCATCCTCGCCGGCGTCCTCATCGAGGCGACCGAAGACGGATCTCTCTCACTTTCGGCTTTCGACTACGAGGCCTCGGCCCGTACGACGATCGAGGCGACCATCGATGAGCCGGGCACGATCCTGGTCCACGGCCGTCTGCTCAGCGACATCGCGAGTCGTCTCCCGAACGCTCCCATCGAGATCTCCACCGAGGAGGATGGCAACATCGCCGTCGTCTGCGGACCGGCTCGCTTCGCGCTCGCCTCGATGCCCGTCGAGGAGTACCCGGCCATTCCCGAGGTCACCGGAGAGTCCGGCCTCGTCCCGGGCGAGGACTTCGCGACCGCCATCTCGCAGGTCGCCTTCGCTGCCTCACGCGACGACGTCACGCCGGTGCTGACGGGCGTCCAGCTCGCGGTGAGCGAGAACACGCTCACGCTCGTCGCCACCGACCGCTACCGCGTCGCGCTCCGCGCTATCGACTGGGACGGCAGCCAGCATGAGGCACAGGCGCTCGTCCCGGCCCGCACCCTCATCGAGGTGGGTAAGACCTTCTCGCACGGCGGAAACATCTCCATCGCGTTCAGCGGATCCGGCGACCGCGAGATCATTTCCTTCACGGCCGGCAACAAGACGGTGACGTCGCTGCTGATCAAGGGAAACTTCCCGCCCGTGCAGCGTCTGTTCCCCGATCAGACGGGCCACTACTCGGTCGTCTCGACGAGCGATCTCAACGAGGCTGTCCGCCGCGTCGCCCTCGTGCTCGACCGCTCCGCTCCGCTGCGCTTCACGTTCGGCCCGACCGACGTAACGATGGACGCAGCCGGCGGCGACCAGGCCCGCGCGTCAGAGTCGGTCGACGCGACCCTCACTGGCGGTGACGAGACGACGCTGGGGCTCAACCCGCAGTACCTCCTCGAGGCGCTCGGCGCCGTGAAGAGCGAGTTCGCGCGGATCACGTTCACCTCCAGCGACAACGCCAACAAGCTCAGCCCGATCCTCGTGACCGCGCAGACGTCGGTCGACGACGCCTCGAGCGACAACTTCAAGTACCTCCTGCAGCCGAACCTTCTGTTGCGATAGGCGTGATCG